>CAYXWX010000004.1:0-46430 GCA_964468915.1 uncultured Pirellulaceae bacterium | reverse complement strand
CTGCTATACGGTGATCAAACGATCGAAACGGAAACTCTGACGATTCCGCATCCGCGAATGTCCTTTCGCCGATTCGTTCTGGAGCCATGTTTGAAAATCGCAGGCGATATGACGCATCCAGTGTCAGGGAAATCGATCGCTCAGTTGCTTGACCTGCTTGATCATCGGGCTGATGTGGCAGGGTTGGTGAATGCACCGAGTGAACTTCTTAATGCCTTGACACTGAATGGCGGGATTGAAAACTGGACGTTCGTGCAGATTTTCAATGCGGATCAGCTGACGGAATTGGAATCGATCGCGAAGCTGATCATCATTCTCGATGGGAATCCGGAATCGAATGATGTCGTTGATCAAGCTCTGAACTTTGCCGGGCCAATGTTGGACGCGCGTTCAATGGAAGAACCTGCCGATGAGGTCGTTGCTGCGATAACGGCGGCGTCTGTGACAGCGTAGATCGCAAGTCCTCCAGACAGGCTAATCGTTTCTTGAAAACGCTACGCTTTGACTTCCCAGCAGGCGACCCGATGTCCGTCGCCATGATCCACTAGAGGCGGATTTTCCGTTTGGCACTGGTCGGTGGCGATTGGACAGCGTGTCACAAACGGGCAGCCGGCCGGCGGGTTGTACGGACTGGGAACCTCACCCTCCAGGACCACCAATTCGCCTCGCTGATCTGGATCGGTAATCGGGTTGCTTGCCAAAAGCGCTTGGGTGTATGGATGTTTGGCGGTGGCGTGAATGTCCTGACACGGCATCTCCTCGACAACGTTGCCCAGGTACATCACCAGCATGCGATCGCAAAAATGGTCGATGACTTTCAAATCGTGAGAGACAAACAGCAAAGTCAGCTGCAGCTCGTTCTTCAGGTCCATTAGCAGATTCAAAACCTGAGCCTGAATAGAAACATCCAGTGCCGAAACGGGTTCGTCCGCGATGATAAAATTTGGTTTCACGGCCAACGCACGAGCGATACCGATCCGCTGTTTCTGGCCACCGGAGAATTCGTGAGGATACTTGCCTCGATCGTCGATTCGCAGTCCGACCTTGGTCAGCAACGAGTCGATGTAGGATCGCATTTCATTTTCAGGAACGATTTTGTGCAGCCGAATGACTTCTCGCAGCGCAGCTTCCACCGTCATGCGCGGATTGAGTGATGAGTTCGGATCCTGAAAGATCATCTGCATCTGGCGTCGAATGGGTCGCAACTGAGCACGGCTCAGATGAGTGATGTCGACATCGTTAAACATCACGCTGCCCGAAGTCGGGTCATGCAAACGAATGATCGCTTTGCCCAGCGTTGACTTGCCGCAACCACTTTCGCCGACGACTCCCAGCGTTTCACCTTTGCGAATTTCGAAGCTGACATCATTGACGGCGTGGACTTTGGCAATCACTTGATTGAAGATCCCACCCCGTTTGGGAAAGTGCTTCACCAGATTGGTGACTTTCACCAGCGGTCGAGCGTCTTCGTTCCGGTTTTCAGGTTCTGGCTGGTTCATTTCGCGACGACCTCCAGAGGATAAAAACAGCGGACACCCTGTTGAACGGAGCCACCGGATTTTGTCTGCTCACTTTCTTTTCCGATCGAAACCAGATCTGGCAGCTTGCCCTCGCAATCGGATTCCGCTCTTGCGCATCGATCGTGGAAACGACAACCGGACGGAAGATTGAACAGGCTGGGAACGGTTCCCTCGATCGCCGGTAACCGTTGCTGATGACCCGTGATGCCCGGTTTCGGCATCGAATCCAATAACGCTCGGGTGTATGGATGTCGCGGGTTGTGAAAAAGGTCTCGCACAGGAGCGATTTCGACAATCTGTCCAGCGTACATCACGATCACTCGGTCACACGCTTGAGCGACCACGCCCAGATCGTGAGTAATCAAGATGATCGCGGTCCCGGTCTCCTCTTTCAGTTTATCCATCAAACGCAGAATCTGAGATTGGATCGTCACGTCGAGCGCGGTGGTGGGTTCGTCAGCGATCAGAACTTCGGGGTTACAAGATAAAGCGATCGCGATCACAACGCGTTGTCTCATGCCTCCCGAAAGTTGATGCGGATACTCATCGATGCGTTTCTCAGGATTGGGCATTTCCACGAGACGAAGCATTTCAATCGATCTCTGCCGTCGCTCGGGCGCTGTCAGTTTTGTGTGATACTTCAGTGCTTCGTCAATTTGCCAGCCGATCGTAAAAACCGGATTGAGTGCCGTCATGGGTTCCTGGAAGATCATGCCGATTTCGTTGCCGCGAACGTCTCGCATCTGCGATTCTGTCAGTGACAACAGATTTCGATCTTTGAAGAGAATCTGACTTTCTTCGCCGTAACGCGTGACGTGTTCCGGCAGCAGGCGAATGACTGACTTGTTGGTTACTGTCTTGCCGCAGCCGCTTTCGCCAACAACGCCCAGCGTTTCACCGGGAAACAGATCGAACGAAACGCCATCAACAGCCGTGACCATGCCGCGGTCGGTCTTGAACGACGTTTTCAAATTTCGAACTTGAAGGAT
The DNA here is from genome assembly GCA_964468915.1 of uncultured Pirellulaceae bacterium. Classification (GTDB taxonomy): domain Bacteria; phylum Planctomycetota; class Planctomycetia; order Pirellulales; family Pirellulaceae; genus Mariniblastus. The sequence goes on along the minus strand of CAYXWX010000004.1, from coordinate 43,921 downwards.
AGGATCTTTTGAGGGCACTAGGTCATCCATGAGATTGTGTCAGGCTTGACGCGATACGGGATCGTTGGCATCAGCCATCCGGATCATCCAACAACTGTTGCAGTCGTTTGCCCAGCTCAGGAGAAAATCTTGACGGTGAATTCTCGTCAAGCATGTTGATGGAAATCATGTCAAGAAGATGAACTTGGTCTTTCCGTCGAAACGAGGTCAACTTCATCTTGACCAGTTCATCGAACGGCAATGTTCTTGCATCCTGCATCATCGCAAAATTTTCGATGTTCGGAACGGGTTCAGGGTATTCGTCGCGAACCTTTTCGCCTGCGAAGATCACATGAACTGCATCGCGAGCCTTCGCATCGGGCCCGTCAAGAAACATGGACACGCTGGCGGCTCGACGATAGATGAAGCCGACGTTTTCCAACGCTTTTTTTGCCTCGTCCAGGTCGCTGCGATTGAGAATGATGCCGACGTCGCGCGTGTTCCGCACGACCGACTCATCGACTTGCGCCACCCAGTGCTGGACTGCATTTCCGCCAATGATTGCGTAGGGCACATCAGCCTCGTTCAGAGCTTTGGTGACTCGATTCAGGCGTTCCTTGACTTTCTCCACAGCTCGCTCGATTCTTGCCCAGAGTTCATCGCCGGTATACTTGATTTCAATCATGGCTATTCTTCACGTTTGCTGACGGGTATCACATCCACCATTATACCAGCCGCTATACATGTTTGGGGTCAAACGCATCCTGCAACGCGTCGGACAAAATATTGAACGCCAGCACCAGGCCAAACATCAGCACGGTCGCGGTGCCGATCTCCCAGAAAAAACCAGTCACAACATCGCCGTTGTTGCCCGCGTCGCGAATCATGATGCCCCAGCTGGGTTGACCTTTGACTCCCAACCCCAGAAAGCTGAGGATGACTTCGGACTTGATGGCTCCGATCAGCAGCAGCGAAAAGTTGATTAACATCAAATGAGCCGTGTTTGGGATCACATGCCGCAGCAAAATGTGAAAACTGCTGAAGCCGGCAGTGCGAGCCGCGTGAATGTACTCCATTTCCTTCAGCTTCATGGTTTCACCTCGAATGACGCGACAGGTTCCGATCCAGAACGTGGCGCCGAATGCGATATAAACCGGCAGCAATGAATTTTTCACGTCCAGTCCACCGAACAGCCAATGCACTGTGTTGGCGACCGACGAAGCTGAGTCAGGGCCTTTCATCTCCAGCGGCACACCTAACAAGCCAAGCAACCGTTCCTCAAGGTCGAATCCAGTGAACGCATACGCGATCACAACCAGCAGAACCAGGTTGGGAATGGATGAAAACGTTGTATAGATCCACACAACTGCGTGATCGACCCAGCCACCAAAATAGCCTGCGGCGGCTCCCAGCAACGCGCCGAGAATGACGGAGAACGTCGCGGTCACCAATCCGATCTGAATGGCAATTTTAATTGAATACAAACCCCGAAGCAGAATCGAGCGTCCTTGAGTGTCGGTGCCAAGAAACAGCGACGCGTTGTGCGACAGCCGATCCCAGAAACTCATCGGAGCATGCAAACGCGCGACGGTCGATTCAAGCGATTCGATTTTCGGCATCATCTCCGGATCGAGATCCAGATTGTCGCTTTGGTTCAACTCGTCCTTGATGCGATTGGCGTCGTCCACGATTGCCTGAATTTCCTCGGGCGTTTGATCGACGATTCGAATGCGACCCAGCTTCACGTTTTTCAATGCGCTGGCAGGGTCATCCTGCTTAAGAGCCGTTTGGGTCATCTTCAACAGCTTGGATGTAGCAACTTCGTACCGCTGTTCGGGCGTTCCCGTCGCAAAAAAACCGGGTAGTTTGTTGGCCCCGACAATCGTATCGCATGACTTTCGCGTGATAGCGCCACACATAATGAACACCGCGATCAGCAGGTAAGTCGAAATGACTGCCAGCGCGACCATGGCGGCTCGGTTGCGAGTCAGCTTTCGAATTTCTCGCGAGTTCAAAAAGTTTTTCAATCGGCCGATCATTGCAGGCGGACTCGTGGGTCGAACAAAGCGTAAAGAATATCCGTCGCAATTAACGACAAGATGAACAGTCCGGCGAAGATCGAAGTGAAGGCTTCGACCACTGGAAAATCATCGTTCGTGATGGCCGACAACAAGGTGTAACCCATTCCCGGGATACCGAAAAATTGTTCTAGCAGGATCGAGCCCGTGACAAGAAATGGCAGTGTGATCATGATTCGTGTGATGATCGGAATCATCGCGTTACGAAGCATGTGCACGAACATGATTTTCGTTTGCGACGCGCCTTTGGCTCGAGCGGTCGTGATGTAGTCCGCTTCAGTTTCGTCGACCATGACGGCTCGGTAGAAACGCGTGTCGTATCCCATTGCAACGATGACGCTGATCAACACAGGCAGCAACATGTAAAACGGCCAATTTGTCAGACCCGGTTCGTAACCGTGGATGGAGAACACCGGGTGGCCCACCAATTGTTGCAATCGAAACGCACCAAAGTACTGTCCGAAAATGATGTAAACCAGAAAACTGATGCTCATTCCCAGCACCGCGAAGAAGACTAGCGTTCGATCCAGCCAGCGACCTCGATTAAAGGCCGATATCATGGCGATGACGATCGACAGAACAGTGGTTAACGCCAGTGCGGGCAGCGTCAGGGCGATCGAGGTTGGAACGGCATCGCTGAGCTTTTCTCCAACGGTCACACCGGGTTCGTTCCACAGTTCCCGGTTGAAATCGAGGGTGGCGATGGACCACAGCAGGTTGCCGTATTGTGTGAGAAACGGCTTGTCCAGACCGAGTTCAGCTTTCTTGGCGATGTAATCTTCCTCGGTCGCGTTTTTGCCCAGTTTACCCGCCACCGGATCGCGCATTCGCAACAGGCCCATCATGATCAGGACAACCGCCAGATAGATGGGAATGTTGTAAACGATTTTGCGAAGTGTGAATGCGAGCATGAAGAGACTCTAGGGGCGCTCAATGTTCAGGTACTTGGGCCAGTTGGAAAAAACTTCCACCGGTTTGAAGTTTTTCAGATGTTCGTGAATCAGGTAGTTTCTTGTGCGAGCCATCGAGCCAATCATCGGGCAGTCTTCGATAATCATGTCCCGCATCTGGATGTACTTTTTCGTGCGCTCGTCCGACGGAGGCATGACACGAACTTCCTCGTACAGTTTGTTGAATTCGGGGCGGTCGTAATTGAAGTTGTTGGACATCGGTGACTTGTAGGGACCGTAAAACAACTGCAAATTGTTTTCGGCATCGGGATAATCGCTGCCCCACGCCAGGCCAAAGAAGGTGGCGCGTTTTTCTCGAAGCATTTCTGACAAGGTGGCGAAGTCGACGGAATCAATTTTCATCTTGATGCCGATCTCGGCCAGATTTCGTTTGTTCATCTCCGCCATGGCGAGGCTTTCCGGCTGGCGGCTGGTGTAATATTGCAACGGTGGAAGGCCTTTCCCATTTGGGTAACCGGCTTTCTCAAGCAGCTTTCTGGCCTTTTGAATGTTGGGACCACGATAGTTTTTCGGAGCGTTGTGATTCTCCGGATGACCGTCCATCCCGGCGGGAATCGGGCCGTCGTAAATCAGATTCTGACCGGCGTAAAATGCTTCGTTGATCTCGTCGTAGTTGTACATCAACGAGATTGCCTGGCGGACGTACTTCTTGCTGTCTTCGTAACCGCCGAAGTCAGGGTCTTCCATGTTGAAGCCGTTGTAGATCATGTCCAGCAACGGAACAGGTGCCGATCGGATTCCCTGATCGGCGTAAGTGTCTCTCAGACGGCGATTGCGTTTGATAAACGCCTGCTCGTAAGCACTGCGCGGAACGGTGGAGTATTCGATCTCCCGGTTGAGAAACTTCAGCCACATCGGTTGGGATTCGACGAACATGGTTACCTCGATGCGGTCGCTGATCGGCAGAGGCTTGCCGGCATCTTCATAAAAACCAAGGTCGACGTCTTCCTGATAGCCCGGGTAGGGTTCGGTACCGTCTGCGTTCATGCCGGGATCGGCAGGATAAGTTTCCAATCGATACGTCGGATTGCGAACGTAGGTCATTCGAGATCCTGTCTGCCAGCGTTTCAGCAGATAAGGACCTGTTCCAACGGGATGACGAGAGAAGCGATCACCATAAAACTCGACTGCTTCCCGGGGCACGATCGCGGTTTGAAACATCGCCAGCGTATAGATGAATCGATAAAACGGTTCGTTGAGCAAAATCTCAAATTCATGATCTGAGATTTTGACCATGCCTTCGACGGGTTGATCGTAGTCGAATTGATCGGCTTGGTTCTGCTCTTTGCGATATTCATCAAAGCCGACGATGGTATCTTTGAGTAACCACCAACCTTTGGGTTGATTCTCGTTGTCAGCCATCCGCTTCAGCGAATAGAAAAAATCGTCCGCCACAACCTCGCGCCCCTTTCCATCCGGGAAGCAAGGGTCATCGTGGAATCGAATTCCTTTTTTCAATTGGAACCGAAAACGTTTACCGTTGTCGAAGGATTCGGGCATCGCCTCAAGCAGGCAAGGTTTCAGCTTGAACGGTCGATGAAGATATTCATATTCGAGCAACGATTCGTAAATGTAGTTGCACGCTTTATTGTCATAGGCGGAAGATCCGCGAACGGGATCCAGCGAATTCGGGCCCGCAGTGGTCATCGGCAAGTGCAGAACGATTTCCGGATAGTCAGCAGAAGCGATCGATCCACCGAAAAACCCTAAAGCGATAAAAAACGCCAAAGCATGCCTGAGCAGGGCGAGAGCTTGGACACAGCGGGTGTTAATATCAGGCGCGAGCATGTTTCCGTTTCCGTGGAAGATTGCCTTATGGTATCAAAACCGGCGCTTTTCCACTACGCAATGTTATACTTGCAGTGCATGTGCAGCTTTGATTGATTCCCGATTGGAAAATACATGAAAATTCTGTTGGCCAGTAGCGAAGTTGTTCCGTTTTCGAAGACGGGAGGCCTTGCCGATGTCTGTGGTGCGTTGCCTGGTGCGGTGCAGCCATTGGGGCACGAGGTGGTCGTGTTCACGCCGGCCTACCACGGTTGCTACGACCAAGGCGTTGCGATCGAGCCAACCGGGATCGAACTGGAGATTCCTATTGCCGACCGAATCGTCTCAGGGACCCTGGCGAAGACTCACTTGCCCGGGAACGATGTCACGGTGTATCTGGTTGAGCAAGCGGACTACTTCGATCGTCAGGGAATTTATGGTGATGAGAGCGGTGAATTCAAGGACAACTGTGAGCGATATACATTCTTTTGCCGGGCGGTCCTCGAGTCGATTCGATTGCTCGACTGGAAACCCGACCTGATTCATGCGAATGACTGGCAAACCGGGCTGATCCCGACTTTGTTGAAAGTCGAATACTCTGACAGCCCGCTGTACGAGAACATCGCGTCACTGATCACGATCCACAATCTCGCCTATCAGGGAAGTTTCTGGTACGAGGAACTGGAACTGACCGGAATCGACTGGAAGTACTACACGTGGGAGTACATGGAAAGTTATGGCAACTTGAACCTGCTTAAATCCGGATTGGTTTTTGCTGACGCGATCAACACCGTCAGTCCGACATACGCGATGGAAATTCAAGGCCTGGAACAAGGGTGCGGGCTGGAAGGTCTGCTTGCAAACCGACGCGATGTTCTTTCAGGAATTTTGAATGGGATTGACGTCACTGACTGGAATCCCGAAACCGACATGCACTTGCCGTTCAACTATTCGGCCGACAATGTTGCCGAGGGGAAACGGAACTGCAAAGCGGATCTGCAGCGGCGTTTCAAGTTGTACGAAAACGAGCGGACTCCTTTGATCGGGATCGTGGGGCGTCTGGCGACTCAGAAAGGTTGGTCCCTGATTCTGCCCGTGATGCGAAAATGGCTGGCGACCGAAGACGTCCAGTGGATCGTGCTTGGCACGGGTGACGCGGAATACCATCGCGTACTTGAAAGCTTGCATCGTTCTTATCCAGACAAGTTCGGATTGAACCTCGGCTTCAGCAACGAGCAGGCTCATCAGATCGAAGCGGGCGTTGACATGTTTATCATGCCCAGCCAGTACGAGCCTTGTGGTCTGAACCAGATGTACAGCATGGCTTACGGAACGATTCCAATCGTCAGGCAGACCGGCGGACTGGCCGATACGGTGGTCGATGCGACTCCTGCCGCGATTGAGCACCGTAGCGCAAACGGATTCAGCTTCGTTGACTTTTCACCCGTGGCACTCGAAGCGGCACTCAGTCGAGCAGTCGACATGTATCACACTCGCGGCGACGTCTGGCAACAGTTGATCCGGACTGGCATGCGACGCGATTGGTCGTGGACAGCCAGTGCGAGACAGTACGTAGATCTGTACCAGACAATTATTTCGCAAAAGCGAGGCGGTCAGTAAAACCGACAAGGGGATGATCCGGGCGCCTTGATGCAGAATTGGGGCGGCGCATTTTTCCAAAGCGTTGAAAACAAGCGTGTTGCAGGGAAAAACTTGTTTGTGCGACACCCGTTAAGGGGGTAAAGTGGAACATTCAGCCAGCCGAACCTCTTAATTTTCGTATTCATGCCCGATTTTCGATTCGATCCGATTTCTGCCCGCTGGGTTGCGATTGCCTCGAATCGCCTTGCCCGACCCATGGAATTTGTTCCGTTGGGAGAGACGCTGACTTCGGATCTGGTTTGTCCGTTCTGCAAGGGGAACGAGAGTGAAACTCCGACTCAGCTGGAAGTTTGGGGGCACGATGGCCAGCGAGTTGAGACTGATGATCCCAACTTCGACTGGTCAACACGAGTTGTTCCAAACAAGTTCCCTGCGTTTCCATCTGACGCCCCGCTGGATCCTTACGACACAAAAGATCTTTCGGATCTGATTCAGGACTTCGGACCCTACAACCAAAGTCGATTGCCGGGGGTTCAGGAGCTGATTATTCCGACACCTCGACATGTCAGTAGCTTCGGTGAGCTGACGAAAACGGAGGCGATGATCTGCTGGGCTGCCTCGCAGACTCGCCTCAGATTCATGAAAGAGAAAGAAGGGATCGAGCATGCGATGCTGTTCATGAATTGCCGATCCGCTGCCGGCGCTTCGCTGGCCCACGCGCATCTGCAGTTGATCGGCTCACCGGTTCTGACTCATGCGATGAAGGATTCGATTTCGCGCCGCCAGGAATTCGCGATCGAGCACCGGCAGACTTTGATGCAGTCGGTGATCGCGTGGGAGCGTAAGAAGAAACAACGCGTACTGATCGAAACAGAAGATTTCATGGTCGTCTGTCCGTTTGCAAGTCGCACGGCTTATCAGATCTGGGTCATTCCGAAGAATTCGATTCACGATTTCACGGAAGTCGATCGCAAGGTGCGAGACGAACTGGCTTTGTTGACTCGTAAATTGATTCGCCGACTTGATCGTGTTCTCGATGGACCACCTTACAACCTGATGCTGCATGAGGCTCCATTCGAAATGGCCGAACACAACCACTGGTATGTCGAGATCATGCCACGCTTGACCCGCCCCGCGGGGCTCGAATGGGGGACCGATATCTGGATCAATCCGGTCAGCCCGGAGGACGCAGCGATGCGTTTGCGACGTTGACTTCAGAACCCGTAAACAGACTTTAGTGCAAGCTCTATGAGATTTTGGACCTTGCGATTTTTTCGGTTTGGGTAAATTGGTCCTTGTCTCGGTTTTGGCCCGAAAGTGCAGATGGTGCGTGATTCGTTGACCGAAATAAGTTACAACCAATTCTTTGTGAACATCGTTTTGCCCAGCGAATCCTGCCATGAGCCAACCGTCCCTTCAGCTTTGCCTTGTCCTGCATAATCATCAGCCGGTTGGAAATTTCGATAACGTTTTCGAGGCTGCTTATCAGGACAGCTACCTTCCGTTCCTGGAAGTGTTTGAGCCCTACGAGCATCTACGGATCTCGTTGCACACCAGCGGACCGTTGATGCATTGGTTGCAGGCGAACCACCCTGAATATCTGAATCGAATTGCCAACCTGGTCGAGGCGGGTCGCGTCGAAATCATCGGCGGTGCGTTCTATGAGCCGATTCTGGCGATGATTCCTCAGCGAGATCGTGTTGGTCAAATCGCAAGTTTTTCGAATTGGCTGAAAGACCATGTTTGCTCAAGCGTCCACGGGATGTGGATGCCCGAGCGTGTCTGGGAATCCGGGCTTGCGTCGTCCATCGTAGATGCCGGTATCAAGTACACAGTGTTGGACGACTATCACTTTCGCCGTGCGGGACTGAAAAGCGAACAGCTCAACGGATACTTCGTGGTTGAAGAAGAAGGTCGTACGCTTCGAGTCTTTCCCGGAAGCGAACAGCTGCGTTATTTGATTCCGTTTGCCACGCCCGAGCAGACGATCGACCACTGTCGAGCACTCGCGTCCGCCAACCCGGGTTGTGTCGCTGTGTTTGGAGACGATGGCGAGAAGTTCGGCACGTGGCCCGATACTCAGGAACACGTCTATCAAAATGGTTGGCTGAAAAACTTCTTCCAGGCATTGACGGACAATCGCGAGTGGTTGCAGGCCTCGACACTTCAGCAGGCGGTGCAAACGACTCAGCCATGTGGAAAGATCTACCTGCCTGACGCCAGTTATCGTGAGATGACCGAGTGGTCGCAGCCAGTCAGCCGTCAGGTCGAGTTCGAACATCTGGTTCATTCGATTGACCAGCACCCGCAATGGAAAACGATCCAGTCATTTATGGCGGGCGGATTCTGGCGAAACTTCAAAGTGAAGTATCCTGAAACAAATCACATGTACGCTCGCATGATGTATGTGAGCGGGCTTTTGGAACGTGCGAAGGAACAAGGAGTCAATCAACAGGTGATCGATGCCGCCCAGGATCACTTGTACCAAGGGCAATGTAACTGTCCGTACTGGCACGGAGCATTTGGTGGAATTTATCTTCCGCACCTCCGCAACGCGATCTACCAGCATTTGCTCAATGCTGAAACATTACTGGAACGAGCAAACGGTCGACCGAACCAATGGGTCGAAGCGACTGCAGACGACTATCTGTTTGACGGCCAAACTGAAACTCGATTGGCCAACGAGCAACTGGTTGCATGGATTTCAGGAGCAACGGGCGGTCAGATCTACGAACTCGATTTGCGAAATATTGGTCACAATCTGAACGCTGGCATTGCTCGTCGCGAGGAGATTTACCACTCGAAAGTTCTTCAGGGGGAACCCGGTGGCGATGACGTTGCGGCAAGTATTCACGATCGCGTTGTTTTCAAACAGGCGGATCTGGACAAGCAGTTGCACTATGACAGTCGGTTGCGAAACAGCCTGATTGATCATTTTTGGGACGAGGATGTTCAGCTGGACGCAATCGCTCGTGGCGAAGCGATGGAGCGGGGAGATTTTGCCGATGGTGTTTTCGAAACTAAAATTCGTCGGAACCCCAATCGGATCCAGGTGCAGATGACGCGTCAGGGGAACGCCTGGGGTATTCCATTGACTATCACCAAAGGTGTGACGCTGAATGCGGGCAGTGACGAACTGGAAATTGCGTATTTGATCGAAGGTCTGCCACAGGATCGTGCCCTGCACTTCGGGATCGAATTCAACTTTGCCGGTTTGCCAGCTGGCCAGGACGATCGCTTTTACAGTGACGCCGATGGCCAGTTTCTTGGTCAGATGCAGTCGCAGTTGAGTCTTGGCGACGCACAGGAGATTCGACTTTCTGACCAATGGCTGGGCCTTGATATCAGTTTGCAGAGCAATCAGCTGGGGGGGATTTTCACTTACCCGGTTCAAACGGTCAGTCAGAGTGAAGCCGGTTTCGAATTAGTGCACCAATGCGTCAGTGTTCAGCCTCACTGGCTGGTTCAGGGTGACACCAATGGAAACTGGTCCGCCGTGATGAAGCTAAAGCTGAAGGCAGGTGCTGCAGATGAATCAGGTTCCCCAGTGACGGCTGACGAAGTGAACGCAGGTTGATGGAAACGAACTCTCACGCCGATCGATTCGCAGGATGGGGTGGGTTTGCGATTTCTTTGGTCGCGGTCTTGGCTGTTGCCGCAGCAAGTTACCGTGTTGGGTGCGCTTATTCTGAATCGGTGTTGGACCCGATTTTTCGGACCGGAAGCTACCGACAGTACGTCCGTCCTGTCTACATGACGCTCGGACTCGCACCAGTTTTTGGGTGCGTGGCGATTCTTGCACATCTGTTTCGAAGCAGACTGTTTCTACTTGCGGGATTGCATTGCCTTTTCACAGGCCCCATTATTCATTACTTGACCAGCTATCTGGGCATTTTCCAAATCAAGATGCGGGTGACTTGGGCCAGAGGCGCACCGGTCGCGCTGTACGAAGCACTTGCGGAATCAACAACCTATCAAGGGATCGCGATCGTCGCATTGATCATAACCTCTTTGAGATGGAAACAGTTTCCAGCTGAAAAGCTGGGTGTCTGGCGAATTGGAACATGGGATGTTACCAAATTCGTCAGCCTCAACGCGAGCGTTGCAACATTGTGGCTGCTGACTTCGATTGTAGGACGGCTTGGAGTCTATGCTTGGCTGACCTTCGTGACCTATCGATTGATCAGAAGTTCATCTATCCGACAAACAAATGATTCAAAGTTCCAGCTTTCGATTCACTCGCTGTTTGCAACAATGACGTTAATTGCCGTCATGATCGCCTACCACTCGAAGTTCTACCATTTTTGGGATTTTTGGTTGTATTACTGAGCGATATCGGAAAGTAAGTCCATCTGACGGTTTCGTTGTTACCCGGTTACGCCTACCGAAACCACCTGATGTTGCCTCGATTGCGGGGCGGCAGGCCCGTTCGTTGCGACCGTAATTGCTCCTGGCGAATCGTGAAGTTCCGATGCAGGTTGGAACCATAGCCACTGACGGGTCTTGGTGTTGAACGATAACTGGTCGTTCGGGGAGCGGAGTAATAACGGGTGACAGGCTGGCTGGCCTGATAGTTCCATCCGTAGTTGTTGGATGGATAGTAGTGTTGCACGTATTGAGCCGAAGCGGTGCTGTTTGACAGCAGCAACATGATCGCGGCGCAGAAAACGGTTCCAGTCAGTCGGCATAAGGTGGAATTCATTAGAGATGCTCCAGAAAAGAGAACGTGAAGTTTTGTTGACCAACGAATCAGTCAACAGATTGTGAATTGTGTCGAGTATTGGATTCGTTACGGATTCTACGTGATCTCCATAATTTTGTTTGCGAAAATCCATCTCAAATGTTTGCAAATTAACGCTCAGGCCCGCCAGCAATCGAAAATCTGCTCTTGATTGTTACCTGAGTTACTTTGACTTCACTTTGAATTCGATCCAGCTGGGGTGTTCGGCCGAATGATACACGCGGTGAGTGGCCTTGATGAAGTCATCGGGTTGAGCCTCGAAAATATTGTCCACGTACCGTTGCGGGTTCCGATCGATTAACGGAAACCAGGTGCTGTGAATCTGGACCATCACCCGGTGGCCTTTTTTGAAGGTGTGCAGCACGTCCTGAAGAGGAAGTTTGATCTGCGTGATTTCGTTTGGAACAAACGGTTCGGGCTGCTCATAGCTGTTGCGAAAACGACCGCGAAGGATCTCACTGCGAATCATCATTTGCATGCTACTGAAGTTCGCACTGGGATCAGAGCCCTCGGTGGGAGGTGCGCCCTCAGGGAACACATCAATCAATTTCACGATCCAGTCGGCAGAACTTCCGGTTGTCGAAACACTCAAATGAGCCAACAACTTGCCGCTGATCGTCAGGTCTTCGGTCAAAGGCGGCGTTTGAAATGTCAAAACATCGGGTCGGCTGGATGCAAAGCGTTGGTCATCCGACATGTAACCGCGAGGAGTAAATTGCAGCTTGATGTCCTGTCGTTGTCGGTACGGAACCGGGTCGTCCGGGTCGCTGATGAATTGGCTGAACGTCGCTGAACGATCGGTTTGCGAGACCGCTTCCGAATCAACTTCAACTGAATCGAATGTCAGTTTGTGATCGGCGGACAGGTGCAATCGCCGGCTTTCTGCTTTCGCGGGCGGCCATTTCTTGAACCCATACCATTGCCGCCGACCCGTGTCGTACATGAACGCTTCATATTCGGGAGGCGTGCCCTGCCCTTTCAGAAAATAGCGGAAGAACGGAGCTTCCATTTTTCGCTGATAGAAATCGGATACATTTTTTCCAAACGCGATCTTTCCAACCTTCGCGTAACGGTGCTTGACCGACCAGTCGCCGTGGCTCCAGGGCCCCATTACCAGAATGTTGAATGCGTTCGGATTTTGATCTTCGATGTGGCGGTAGATGCTCAAAGGGCCGTACAGATCTTCCGCGTCGAAAAAGCCACCGACCGTCATTACATTGGCAGTTACGTTTTTCAAGTGAGGGACAATGGCTCGATCCTGCCAGAATTGATCGTAGTTCGGATGTGACTTGATCTGGTTCCAGAAAAAGTTATCCGGTCCGAACACTCGACCCGCTTGCTGCATCGTGCCCAGCCCCATGTAAAAGCTCCACGCATCCGATACCTGCGGCTGATAGTTTTTATACCACTGCCGCTTTGTCGGACCGTCATGTTGATAACCGAACGTCGATGTTGCCAGAAAGTAGCTGAGCAAATACGCACCGTGATGGTGAAAGTCATCAAAAAAGAAATCGGAAATCGGAGCCTGAGGTGAAACCGCCACCAACGCAGGGTGATGATCGGGCAACGCAGCAGCACAGTAAAATCCCGGGTAAGAAATTCCCCACATACCGACCTTCCCGTTGTGATTGGGAACGTTTTTCAGCAACCACTCGATCGTGTCGTAGGTGTCGCTGCTTTCGTCGATTGCGGTCGTGTCGCTGAGGTCGTTGCCGGGAATGTTGGGTCGCAGATTGTCGTACTGACCTTCGGACATCCAACGGCCTCGAACATCCTGATGCACGAAGATGTAAGTCTCATCTTGAATGTAGCGAGACGGTGCAATCGAGTACGGATAACGATCGGGGCCATACGGCTGCACGCTGTACGGCGTTCGGTTCATCAGGATCGGCCACTTCTGAGACTGATCGCGTGGCGAATAAACAGTTGTGTGTAGGAATTTACCGTCTCGCATCGGAACACGATACTCAGTTTTCGCGTACCGTTGCTGAATCAGCTGCTCGGTCGATGCCTGTTGCAAAGCATTAACGTGATTCGCGTTCGAAAACGCAACGATAATCGCAGCAGCAAACAAAGTGAAGATTCGCAGGTGGCTCATCCGATGATCCATCGTCTTGAAGAAAGCGTTCCATGGTGGCCGCGAGTAAATTCACGCTCGGCACAATCGCATCCTACCGAACATCCGAGAATTCAATAGTCCCCGATGATGGCGCCGTCATTTCGTGCCGAGAGATAGTGAAGCGTCTGCTCGTCAAGATTTGCCGAAATGGTTTTGACGCTTCCGTCGCCGAGTGTGAAGTTGCAAATTTGTCCGTGAGCACTTCCCCAAACACGAATGCCGAGCGGCCCGGGCTGAACGTCGGTATTACCTGCGATGGGCATCAGCAGTCCTCCCACGCGAGTCGAAGTATTTGGATCGTCTCCGTTGTAGATGCTTCCGTCTGCCCAACCTTCCGGGTGTCCCATCCAGCTGGCGTTGACTGCTTTCTCGCCGATAAAAATGGTGTTCGAAAGACCGTCGTCCACATCGCTGAACTGATATCGAGCGAAAGTACGAGTGACCAACCGACCGGATCCGGCGTCAACGGGATCAACGTTTCCTCGAGTGTAAGCTGAATTGAAAATGCCATCGGGTTTGGCATCCTCATCGAAACTGGCCCATGCATCGTTCAGCAAAGATTCGGCCGAGCCGGCATTGCCCGCATAGTCGCCAGTCGCACCCACGGGATCGTCAGACTCTCGTTCGGACAAACTAATCGAGTCAGAACCCGGTCCACGACGAGTCGGACAAAACAAAGTCGGGACAACGCTGGTGATTGCCTGAGTCGTTTGATTCCGGTAAGCAACACGCAAGTCGAACAGATCGTATGTGTTGTTTGCTTCCATGAACGGCATCAGTAAAATTGGCCAGGTCAGAAAACGATCGGCTCGTCGCGAAGGCGGAATCTGTTGAGTGACACCTTCGTATCCATGGATTGCCAGGCCAAGCTGTTTCATATTGTTCAGGCAGCTCGTTCGTCTGGCAGCTTCACGAACCTGCTGAACCGCAGGCAACAGCATCCCAACCAGGATGCCGATAATCGCGATCACGACCAGAAGCTCGACCAGCGTGAACGCGAATCTTGGATGCCTTGAGATGTCGCGCATGAAAATCCTGAGAGTGCTGGTTGCTGAAACGTACGCCGTATCTGTTTGAGTTTACGCCAAACACGCAGCGGTTCAACTTGGAAACTCAGGATTGTGCGCTAATCGACAATCGAAACGGTCGATGCCTGCGAAAGAATCTGAAAAACGTCCGCCGCATCGGTTGGATTGAGGCCGATACAACCATGATGTCCCTCCGTCGCACCGTCTTTCAAGGCGTGCATGCAAAGACTGCCTGAAAGCCCGATCCAGTGCGGACCGTAGCCGTTGAGAGGAGAATCAGGCGCGTACTCGGCACCGGATGAGTCTCGCCAGCGGAAACCTTCAACCGCTTTGGCAAGCACTCGATAGTCGCCAGCCGTGACGTTACCGGACACTCCAATTCGAACCGGGTATCTTCCCGCGTACAATCCATCAAAAAATAATGTCATGACGTTTGATTTCAAATCGATCTTCGCGTCGAACGGGCGATCGACCATTTTCAATTGCGTTCCCGGTGCCAGTGATACTGGATTGGGAATCTCGGCGCGATTGATGTTGTAGATCAACTGAGCAGGCACTTGCCATTGTTGAGCCAGATCAACTAAAGAATCGTTCTCAGACACGACATAAGGTTGATCGCGAAGATGATGCTCTGCGGAAAAAATCACTTTTCCTGCCAACGCGTCCAGCCAACCCAGCAATCGTTGTCGCTGAGGACCGTTGGCTTCTTCGGTTTCATAAAACCGCGATAACAGTTTCAACGCGTCACGATATCGCGTCTCGGCCACGAGGCGATCGACCTCGGTCCACGCCGCGTTCAAGGGGATTGAACTCAGGTCGGGTTCACTACCTGCCAATTGAATGTTGTTGTTACCGATCTCTGGCATCTTGCTGCCGGCCAACTGAGTTACAGATGAATCAGCGGCACCGATTGGCTGAGCGGTTCCCGATACGGGCTCGGTTGACGCAAACTGATATCGATTGTCGGACTTCCGTTCCGGCGCGACGATTGTCAGTTCGGTTGAAGCGGGAGGGATTTCGTTTGCTTTCACATTGAAATCACCACTGGCGAAATCGGCGGTTGGCTGGGATTGAGTCTGATTCTGCAAAGCGTTGATCAGGCCCTGGTCTCGGTCTTTCTGTATAAGCGTACGCTGTCGGACGTCGTCGATGGGTTCGGTTGTTGCGACGATGTTTGATTCGTTGATTCCCGAGTAATCAAACGACTGAACGTTATCCTTATTGGGGGCCGGAACACGCAGTTTGGCACCAGCGTCCGTTTTCGAATCGACAGACGCGACGCGAAACGGAGCTTGAGGCTGTCCACTATTCGATTGCTGAAGTCTGGGAGGTGTGAGGGCCGATGGCGCTGCGATTGCAAACGAGTTCGGCGTCGTCGCCGCAGTCGGAGCCTGCTGTTCAACCAACAGATCGCTTCCATCAGAAATATCGACGGCAGGGATCAGGCTGTCGTCGATTGATGATTCAGAAGTATCTGAAATCTGATACAAACCCAACGACAGGCCAAACAACAGGACGGCGACGAAGGTGCTTTTTAGAGATTGCATTATTCCGACTCAACTAATTTGTTACGTTGTCGATATGAACACCGAAGACTATCACGACTCACTGATTGATTGCCCCGAATGCAATCGTTCAATTGACGAAGACAGCGAAATGTGCCCCAGCTGTGGCTACTTTGTGATGGAACAGGACCGGCGGCCTGCCAACGGACTTTTTCAAACCAACCGACGGCTTTTTCAAGCGATCGCCATTGTGCTGATCTTTGCCTTCACGGTTCCCTTCGTCAGCCGAGCCATTGAATTCGTCTGGGAGATAATCTCAGTTCAATTCGATGGATCGTAGCAATTTTTCGAAATGGCTCGAAGATCAATCAAATGCCGGCTTTTATGGGCTTTGGTGTGATAGCACACCCATGCAAATGGACGAGGCGGCTCGGATGTCGTTTCGTTTTTCGCAATCCTCAATTTCGAATCTTCCTCGGAGGACTGTTTCAGGAACATGGTTTGTCGGAGTGCGAAAATTGTTGCAGAAAGCGTCTTTTTAATAACAATAGATTAGTGAAAGAGACGACTGGTTTTGTAACCAATGGTTTTGTTGAAAGCTCGAGCTTTCCGAAAAACAAGAGAGATTATCGCTTCTTCGCCGCGTTGATTGGCAGAAGTGGGGATGGATGAGAGACACAGATGAATCAACGTCCGCAACGTACAACATCACAAGATTCCCAGCTTGAACAGCAACGCGAGTTTTACGTACAGGCTCGCGGAATGGTAGCCGATCTGTTTCAGCCAAATCCTCGGCTGTTCTGGACCGACTTCATTGTGTCGACGGTCGCAGCATACGTACTGGCAAGTCTCTGGCTTGCGCTTCCAATGACGTCGGCTGTCAGCTGGTTCGCATTTGTTTCAGGCGGAGTATTGCTCTATCGAGCATCCATGTTCATTCATGAACTGGTCCACTTACCCGCCAGTCAGATGAAGTGGTTTCGTCGAACCTGGAATTTCTTTGCGGGTGTGCCGATGATGGTGCCTTCGTTCTCATACACCAGTCACTTGCATCATCACAGCAGCCGGCACTATGGAACCGAGGAAGACGGCGAGTATTTGCCGCTGGCTCATGGATCCCTTAAAGATATTCTGATTTTCTTGACGCAAGTTGTTTCTCAGCCCGTGCTCGTGTTCTTGCGTTATGCGATCGGAACTCCGGTTTCGTTTCTTCATCCGGCGTTGCGGAAGTGGACACTGACGCACGCCAGTTCGCTGGTTATCAATTTTCAGTATCAAAAGGACTTGAAGCCGCACGGGCAATCGTCATCGGACACCTTTTGGGAGCTGTTTACGTGCTTTCGAGCCTGGGTGATGCTGGCTCTTGTTCTCTGTGGAGTGATGCCTTTTGTGCGGTTGCCAAAGATATTCATGCTGGCCGTATTTGCTCTGACGTTAAATCACATTCGCACGTTGGCAGCCCATCGCTACACAAGTGACGGAGAAACGATTTCTCATCTTGATCAGTTTCTTGATTCAACCAACGTTACGGGGAACTGGCTGACAGAATTGCTGTGCCCGCTGGGCTTGCGCTATCATGCGTTGCATCACCTGTTTCCGCGTATTCCGTATCACAATCTTGGCATCGCTCATCGACGCTTGACCGAACAGTTGCCCGCAGATTCAGTGTATCACGAGGCAACCTATCCATCGATCTCATCCGCGATCAATGATCTGTTGAAAAACGTTCGGGAGTATGAAGAATCGCAAACTGCCTGACGTTTGTCATTGCTCTGCGCGATTACTCGGGCTTGGCTTGGGGTGAGTCTTTCACGGAAGATTTTCCATGGGTGAGTTTCTCGCGGATGGTTTCCAACCGCTGTTTCAGTTCGGCCTCAAATCCGCGATCGACCGGTTCGTAGTACAATCGATCGACTCCCAGATAATCCTGAGCCGACACGCCATCCGGTTCGCTGTGAGAATACTGATATCCTTCTCCATGACCCAGCCCGGCGGCTCCCTTGTAGTGACCGTCTCGCAGGTGCTTTGGAACCGGAAGCACTCGCTGCTCCCGAACATCAGACCTTGCAGCACTGATGGCTGCGGTCGCGGCGTTAGATTTGGGTGCACATGCCAGGTAGGTCACCGTCTGTGAAAGCGTCAATTGACATTCGGGCAATCCAATCTGCTCGCAAGCTTGCGAACATGCCACAGCCAAAGGTAACGCGTGAGGATCGGCGTTGCCAACGTCTTCACTGGCCAAAATGATCAATCGACGACACAGAAACCGGACGTCTTCTCCCCCTTCGAGCATTCGGGCCAGCCAGTAAAGTCCTGCATCGGGATCGCTACCCCGAATACTCTTGATCAATGCACTGGCGCAATCGTAGTGCTCACTGCCAGTCGGGTCGTACTGAACGGCTCGTTGGCCGACCGCAAGAATCATCGTCTCGAGATCGACGGTGATCCGTGCTGCAGAATCGTCAGAGTCCCCCGCCGCGATCACCGCAGTTTCGAGGATCGAGAGGCTTTTTCGGGCGTCGCCGTCGCAAATTTCAGCCAAATAGTCCATTGCTTCGGCTGAAAGTTCGACATTTCGCTTTCCAAGGCCTCGATTCGGGTCCTCTACTGCTCGCCGAATCAGCGTCTTGATCTCAACGGGAGTCAAAGGTTCGAACTGGAACACTTGGCTGCGGCTGACAAGAGCCCCGTTGACCGCAAATGAAGGGTTGGATGTTGTGGCACCAATCAGCGTAATGATACCCTCCTCGACATCGGCAAGCAGAGCGTCTTGTTGTGCTTTGTTGAATCGATGGATTTCGTCAATGAACAATAATGTTCCTCGTCCACCCGTTGCGACCCGGTCGCGGGCGTCAGCAAGAATTTCTCGCAAGTCCTTAACGCCATGCATGATGGCGCTGAGCTGAGCAAAGTGGCGTTTGGTCTGATGTGCGAGAATGCGAGCGAGCGTTGTTTTTCCGGTGCCGGGCGGCCCGAAAAACAGCACCGAACGGAGGCGATCTTCACTTACAAGTCGATGCAGAAGCTGACCGGGCGCTAGAAAGTGATTCTGTCCAACGAATTGCTCGAGCGTTTGCGGACGCATCCGGGCTGGTAGCGGTTTCACGGCTTCCAATGCAGCTTTCTCACTTGATTCAAACAAAGACATTTTAATGCAACGATCTGCTATAATTCATCCAGAGTTTGTGTTGTAAAACTTGATTTCACAGACGTGATTCTGTGCGAGTTCGAGACGGTCGTGGTAGAATAACGATGTGACTGAAATTGAACCGAAAGAACCGCGAACAGACGTGGCAGCGAGACAACACGATTTTACTCGGGTTCAAGAGCCTGTCCCAATATCGCATAAGCAATCACAACCCGACGCGTCACGGTGTGTTGGTTTAATCACAATCCGCTGCGTCAGCGAGGGATCTTTCGTCCCTCACTCACGTTTCGGGTTTAGATTTATCCATCGACATTATGTTTGGCACTAAATCAATATGCTGTGACGCGTCGGGTTTTGAGGTTGCGGAATAGGCTGTGCGTGTTACGGGAAAAACAGTGCACCTTTCGCGGATCGAAAAGAGACAAACTACCAACTTGTTCTTTCCATGATACTGAGACCGGTTGGACCACCGCTTCAGATCGCAAATGCGATTATCGTTTTGCCAATTATAAAAGAATGAATACTACCAAAAATAAAGTTTCCAAGTGCGTGATGGCCCGTATCACACGGCAGGGCACCGCTCATCAGAAGAATTTCACGCTGCGAAAATATAAGACGTGGACAGCGGCGGAGAAGGCGGCTCAAAAGTGGGTCAAGTCAATGCTGAAGGAGTTGCCCCCTCCGGCTCCCCGAAAAGGTCGGATGACCAGGCGAAATCAATCCGGAATTGTCGGAATCTGGCCTCGATTGTCGACTCACAAACGCGAAGGACAGGAATATCAGTACTGCCGTTGGTACGCTCGCTGGCCGGGGTGCCCGTTAAAGGGTGGCGTCAGCTTTTCGGCCGAAATGTTTGGCGACGAAGATGCTTTCGCGATGGCGTGGTTGGCTCTGGAGAACGAGACCACTGACCGTGAATGGGTCAAAAAGAAGATGAAGACTTTCAAAGGCAGCAAGAAGTACAAGGAAGTTCTGAGCAGAAAACAGCTGTCTTTCGAGTAACTTTCTTTTCGGGATCGTGTGGTGAATCGGTTGCCACTGTATGCCGGTCGTTATTCCCCAATGGCGGAATCCCCGAGTGCAAACACGCGGGGATTCAGAAGATCGCCATTCCATTTCGCCATTCCGTTTCACAAGTGCGCCAATGGATTGGTATGATCCTGGCTACCAACCACCGTGGCAGCTACGTCCGTATCCACCACCGTAGTAGCGCGGCGCATACGCTGGTTGGCGATAGTAATGAACCTGAGCTGGCGGTGCGTGGTAACGTTGTGCCGGGTAGTAGGTTGGTTGCTGGTAATAGGTATTGCCAGAATGGTATGACTGCCCGTATCCGCCTCCGTAAAATCGGCGATCTTGCTGAGTCCCAATCGCGCGGCCAGCCACGCCGCCAACGAGTCCGCCCACGATGATGCCGGCGGCAGTTTCGTTGTTTTGATTCCCGATGATGCCGCCGATGATCGCTCCTGCAACTGCGCCTTGGCGAGTTCCCTGAGCACGAAAGTTCTGAGCATCAGCCTGAGGGCTATGAGGGCTAAGCGCGGAAACGGTCAGCAAGGCGAGTGTTATTTGAAAGAGTTTCATGTTTGCTCCAGGAGTGACGGATATTGCTGTGACAGCGAAGTGGATGTCGAGAATTTTAGTGCAATGTCGATTTAACCGGTAACCGGATTCGTTGCTCGTTCTACTTCGCTAGCAAGCCCAGCACTTGAAACGTGACGAATCGTCGACCCTGAAAAAAATTTCAGAATTTTGAATCTGGATCGAGCGGGTCAACGAATAACCGAATGAAACCAAGAGATAAGCCCTGTGGCCACGGCGATCTCCATGGTTCGTTTTTACTCAAGAAAACCAAGATTAAGGAATTCAGAATGTTCAAGTCAATTTTTTCACTTGCTTTGATCACCGCAGTTTTTGCCGGTTCAAACGCGTTTGCCCAGCAGTGTCCGTACTCCAGCCAGCAGACAGCGCAGCAGGTTCATCAGCCAGCGACGCAAACGCATCTGGTGTCAGCAATCATGACTCCCGCGGAAAAGGATATTGTCACGACCGCGGTCGAAGCCGGCTCGTTCAAGACGCTGGCCGCAGCTTTGGGCGCAGCGGATTTGGTCGGAGCACTTCAAGGAGAGGGGCCGTTCACGGTGTTTGCGCCGACAGATGAAGCTTTTGCAGCCCTCCCAGAAGGCGTTGTCGCCGATCTTTTGAAGCCTGAAAGCAAGGAAAAGTTACAAGCGATCCTCAAGTACCATGTCGTCGCGGGAAAAATCCTCGCGGGTGATGTGCTCAAGGCAGCAGAAGTTGAGACGCTTCAAGGTGGAAAGGCTCCGGTTGGGCTTACGATTGGCGGAGCCAACATCGTGAAAACGGACATTGTTTGTTCGAACGGTGTAATTCACGTGATTGATGCGGTTATCCTTCCTCCATCGCAGTGACCCACATCAAATCTGTCTTTGTCAACAGATTTGGTGCACTTGATCCAAGGAAATTGAATCGAACGTGCCAGACTCTGTCCTCGAAAAGATAGCAAGTGGCGACAAGTCCGCGGTAGCCGATTGTGTTGATCGGTACAGCGGACTTGTCTGGTCGTTGGCACGTCGGTTCACGTCATGCGACGCAGATACTGAGGATGCAGTTCAGGAAATATTTATCTCGTTGTGGAAATCGGCTAAACGGTTTGATGCAACCAAGAGCTCTGAGCCTACCTTTATTTCCATGATCGCTCGACGTCGATTGATCGACTGGAATCGACAGAGGCAACGCACTGTCTCGTCTGATCCTTTGCAAGCGACGGATGCCATCGGAGAGTCAGCAGTCAACGATCCAGCGGTCAATCTGGAAATCAGCGATGAAGCGTCAAAGGCGACGCGATTGATCGCGAGTCTCCCCAATGAACAGCAGGAAGCAATAAAATTATCTGTCTACAATGGTTTGACTCATCCGCAGATTGCGGCACGGATGAACCTGCCCTTGGGCACAATCAAAACTCATATTCGTCGTGGACTTGTTCGAGTTCGTGAAACGCTCGCGAAGAACGTGGTGTTCAAACAAGGGGGTAATCACTAATGTCAAAAACTCCCGAATCCAGACGAGAACGTTGCGATGATTTGCTGGTGCAACTGGCGCTGTACGGATTGGATGCAACGGAGCAACTGGAACTGGATGAATTGATCCAGCAGTTTGACGTATCGGAAGACGAGCGTTTTGAACAGGTTATCGGAGTGCTCGACTCAGCCTTTGATGCCAAAGTTAACCAAGCTGACAACCTGCCGGACGGTTTTCCTGTTCAACTTCGAGACAAAATTATTCAAGAAGCTTCGCAGTATGTTGGATCGACTTCGAGCGCGGATGCCTGCCCTGAAGCTTCTGTTTCTGCGACAGACCTGCGACGTTCTCACGATTCCGTGTCTGATTCAGGTTGGTCGACGCGCGAAATTATGTTGGCTTTTGTGACTGCCGCCAGCCTCCTGATCGCGGTGGCCAGTTTTTCCGGCTCGAGAGGTTTGAAACCCGTTAACCGTCTGGATGCTCCGTCAATTGAGGCGCAATTAGCGCAGTTGCGTGCTAACCGGTCAGGCGACTTGCGAGTGGTTCCCTGGTCGAACCCGACCAATGACGCTGCTTCAATCGACGCCGCAGGAGAAATCGTCTGGAGTGATCTGGAACAGCGTGGCTTTATGGTATTCGACGACCTGGAGGTCAACGATCCGACCATCCAGCAGTATCAACTATGGATTTTTGACAAGGCTCGTGACGACGCTTTGCCGGTCGATGGAGGAATATTTGATATCGCGGAACGAGGTAGAGTGATTGTCCCCATCACTGCGAAGTTGCCGATTACTGAGGCAACTATGTTTGCGGTAACTATCGAGCAGCCTGGGGGAGTTGTCCAATCCAAGCGTGAGCGACTTCCTTTGTTGGCCAAAGTTATTCCGTGATCCGATTGGGTGTTACCGGGTGATCAGAAAGACAATCAACATGCAGGCCCACACAACATCCAGAAAGTGCCAATAACTGGCACAGTTGTCGACGGCCCAGTGTCGTTCGTGATCGTAACGGTTGCGAAACGCCTGCACGATAACAAAGCCAAGAAATGCGATTCCACCGATCACGTGAAGTGCGTGAATGAAGGATAGTGTGAACGACATTCCGTACACCTTTGTCGATCCATCATCGTGGCTGAAATGAACAGTCAGCAGATCGTAAAGTCCGAAAGTTTGCAGAACAGTGAACGCGATCGCTCCGCCCATCGCAATCAACAACCATCGGCGAAAAAGAATCTGTTTTTCTCGTCGCACCATGCAGCATGCCCGGTGGAGAAAAAAGCTCGTAACGATCAGCAGAAGCGTGCTTACCCAAAAGGTGGTTGGAATGCGGAGATCCTGATAGGTTTCAGGACCTTGAGTCAGAATCGATCCGGGGATCGCGTCGGCAACAGGATTGAATGCCTGATCGCGGATCGTGATGTAGGTGATCAAACTGGCTACGAAAAACATGCCCAGCGAGGCAATGAACAGGTAGAACAGAAGCTTTGCCTGGTAAAGCTCGGGCCTTGCCGGAATCAAATTGATTGATTGTTTCAGCATGATTCAAAGGCGAAACTCGAGGGTCAGCAATTGGCAACCAACTCTAACTGATTGATGTTCCGCACGATCGGCGAGTCCAAATCTAAAAATTCCGAGCCCGCCGTACAACCGGCTTCTACGGAGCGGCGGTATCTTCAGCTCTCGGAAACGCGTCGATCGTGTTCTGGTACTCGGACGTATCCGTAAGGGTCAGACCGATGAACAGGCTGACAAACAACACGGACGACAGGAAAAACAGAATGTTGAAACCCTTGTCCCACAACATGTGCATGAAAAACGCGCAAACTAAAAACGCTTTCGCGGTTGCAATCAACATCGCAACAGGGAACGCGATCGCCGGCGGAAGCCCTAAACTGGAAACAACCACGGTCAGGATCGTCAAACCAATCAGCGCGAAGAAAACAGCGTAAAGCAGCTTCAATGGAGCCGGATGGTTAAACGAAGGGTGGTCATCGTGATGATCAGCCATGATGTGAGTTACTCAATCAGATACAGCAATGGAAACAGGTAAATCCAGATCAGGTCGACCAAGTGCCAGTAAAGGCCGACAAAATCAACGGGACCAAAATAATCTGGTCGCCAGTGAGCGGCCAGAGACCGCCAATACAGCCAAGCCAACGCGATGATGCCACCGATGATGTGGATCGCATGCAGGCCAGTCATGCAATAATAAATACTGAAGAATGTCCCAATGTCCTTGTCGAACTTTGTTGGATCCGGGCCATGGTCCGCCCCATGGGCATCATCATGATGATCGGCCGAGTGGGCATCGTGTGCGTCGCCATCAGCATGTTCATGAGAATCTCCGTCCTCATGCGAATGCTCTTCTCCGTCGGTCTCGGCGTGATCCGTGTCATGTTCATCAGATTTCTCGTCGACGGTCATCGCGTGAAGCATCAGCGGTTGTGAATCAATAATATGAGACGCGTGAGAACCACCGGTGCCGCCTCCAGTAGCGCTCATATAGACCACGCCGCTGAATGCTCCCAGAAAATAACCACCGACCGTAATGGCCATGCCGATCATGAAGCTGCCGAACAGAGCTTTGTTGGTAAGCTTGCCAACAACTGCCGCCACAACACATGCGGCCAGCAACAAAGCTGGAATGACGCTCAGATTTACAAGGTATTGCGACAGCCCAAACAGCCCGGACGTATCGTGACCTCCGGTATACGCAAACTCGCTTCGGACAAAGATGCCCATGTCCCACTTGTGGCTGTACTCAACTGCTTTCACACCCAGGAACATGGAAGCACAGACCATCGTAATTAACAAAAACAAGCTGCATTGTTTGTTCTTGCCCAACTGAGCGCTTCGAACTGCCAACGCCATAGTCAAACTGCTGAACAACAGCACCACCGTGTTCAATCCGCCAAGGATCTTGTCAAGGAACACGTGAGCCTGTTCAAAAACATCCGGGTGGTGGTTTCTCCACAGCGTGTAAGCAACGAACAGGCCGCTGAAGAACAAGACTTCTGTGACCAGAAAGATCCAGATGCCCAACTTGCCCGAATCGAACTGCTGTTCGGGTGAGTCAAAGTGATGAGCGATAAACTCACCGTGGTCGTGGTGGTCATCGTGAGCGGTGTCGTGTGAATCGGCAACTGCCATCGCAAGGCTCCGAAAAACGGTCGGCAAATGGACCGGGTCAAATTAAAAACTTGTTTATGTAAACAGCAAAACGCAGGCGGTAAATGGCCTGCGATCTGCATTGGTAAATTGTCAGTCTGGCACCCGACCAGGACCGAACCCCTAGTGGGCCGCCGGTTGAGGATCCACCTCGATTGGTTTGGTTGGTTCAGCCAGTTCACGGTGAATGTAGGTATCCAGCTCTTCGTCGTAAACCTGGGTATCAAAATCGTAAGGATCCGCCATCACGACTTTGTGAGTGAAGTTGTGGAAGTCAGGGGGTGAACTTGACTGCCATTCCAGCGATGCGGCACGGAACGGGTTGCTGCCACAGCGAGGCCCCCGGAACGCAGCATAAACCAGTACGGCGTAGGCCATCACGATACCAATACCCAGCACAAAAGCGCCAATGGTCGAGTACTGATGGAAAATCTGGAATTCTGGATCGTAGGTCGCGTATCGTCGAGGCATTCCTCGCGCACCCATCACAAACTGAGGGAAGAATGTCAGGTTGAAACCAGCGAATACCAGGAAACACGAGACTCGACCCAGAAAATCATTGTACATGCGACCGAACACTTTTGGCCACCAATGGAACACGCCTCCCAGCAGAGCTGTCAGCGTTCCACCCACCATCACAAAGTGAAAGTGAGCCACAACAAAGTAGGTGTCATGAAGATGAATGTCAGTTGAGAGAGCTCCGAGGAACAAGCCTGTCAGTCCACCAATTCCAAACAGGAAGATAAACGACAGAGCGTAACACATGGGTGTCGACAGAAGGATTGACCCTTTGTACAGCGTCGCGAGCCAGTTAAAAACTTTCACAGCCGATGGAATCGCGACGGTGAAGGTGATCGCACTGAAGATCAATGTGACGACCTGCGATTGACCACTGGTGAACATGTGGTGGCCCCAGACGAGGAATCCAAGCAGAGCGATCGCGATGCTGGAAAATGCGATGAACGAGTAACCAAAAATCTTTTTCTGGCTGTAAACGGAAATCAACTCGCTGATCACACCCATGGCTGGAAGAATCATGATGTAGACTGCCGGGTGACTGTAGAACCAGAAGAAGTGTTGGAACAGCACCGGATCTCCGCCGTACTTGGGATCGAAAATTCCGATATGCATCGTCTTCTCAGCGATCAACATCAACAGTGTGATTCCCAAAACGGGGGTGGCCAAAACCTGAATGATCGAGGTTGCGTACAAAGACCACAGAAACAACGGAAGCTTGAACCACGTTTGCCCCTTGGCACGCATCGTGTTGACGGTGACCAGGAAATTCAGCCCGGTGAAAATCGAACTGAAGCCAAGAATAAACGCACCAAACGTTGCGTAAATCACTCCAGTTTCTGTTTCGATACTGTACGGGGTGTAGAACGTCCAACCCGTATCAAGACCATGCCCCGCGAGGATCGCAAACAACAGGCAACCGGTTCCAGCCACCCACAGGTAAAAACTGGCAAGGTTCATACGCGGAAACGCCACATCCTTGGCCCCGAGCATCATCGGCAAAACAATGTTGCCCAACGCTGCCGGAACGCTCGGGATAATAAATGCGAAAACCATGATCGCCCCGTGAAGGGTGAACATCTGGTTGTAGGCAGCATTGGATAACTTGACCGGCCCGGTTCCATCAAATGACCAGAGATGAGTTCTCAACACCAACGCAAAGACGCCTGCCAGAATCAGGGCAACGGTGACTCCGATCAGGTACATGATCCCGATTCGTTTGTGATCCAGCGTAAACGCCCACGACTTCCATCCCTTTTCGTGATTCAGGAAATGAGTTTCAGGCGTACCGAAGGTGTTTCTGATGGCTTCACTTGACATGGTTTCAACCTCGTAGTTGTTGACAGGCTTCAGCGACTGTCTGATCGTTGTGAGCCGAATCAGATCCGGCTCTAAGTCGTTACACTAGGTTTTGACAGCTATGCGTCAGAGTCAGTTTCGTCGTCTGCCGAAACTTTCTCGTTGTCTGCTTCTACTGATTCCTCGTCAGAAGTCGCAGCCTCTTCGGTGCTGGCCGGTTCAGAAGAGGCAGCCAGACTTGGGTCCTGAAGGTATTTCAGGTATGCGATCACATGGGAAATGTCTTCCTGATTCAAGATCCCTTTGAACGAGTTCATCTTGGATACCGGTCCATAGCCCTTGATGACTTTCGCGCCGGGATACCAGATCGACTCCTGGATGTAATTATCGTCCGCTTTGAACTTTTCACCAGTAATTGTTTCACCTTCTCGGTTCCACGTGAGATTCAATGCGGGTCCGGTCGCGGCTTGTCCATCAATTCGGTGGCAGCCGGAACAGTGAATTTTGTAAATCCGGGCGCCATTCTCCCACGGTGGGTGTTCAGCCTTAATCCACTGAGTGTTCTGCTTACGGTCGTTGTCGTCGATGTGTACCTCGGCCAAGGTCCTCATTTTCGAGTGGCCTTCGCCGCAATACTCGGTGCATGCCAGTCGGAATTGCCCGGTCTTCGTCGGAACAATGTACGCGTATGTATAACGGCCTGGTACGATGTCCATTTTCTGGCGGAAGGCCGGTACGTACATACTGTGCAATACGTCATTGGACTGCATTTTCAACGTGACAGGCCTGTCGCGAACCAGATGCAACTCGGACGAGCTATCGCCGTCGGGGTAGGTGAACAACCAGTTGTAACGGCTGGCAGTAACCAGAATTTCTTCTGCGTCATCACGCGGAATTCTCGAGTCAAAGTACCCGGTAGCTCCCCACCAAAACATCGGAACCAGCAGGATGCTGGGAAGGACTGACCATGCGATCTCAAGGTTTGTGTTGTGCGAACTACTTGGCTCGACAACGATCTCTTTGCCTTTACGACGGTACTTGAAAACCAAATACACCATCGCAACCACAATCGCCAGAAAGAAAACCGCCGACACCCAGAAAATGAACATGTACAGATCGTCCACGCCCTGAGCGAATGTTGAGGCCTGTTCCGGGAACCAGTAGGTGACTCCCGATTCTGGACGCTCGATAGACGACTGAGGAACGGCGGTTCCAGGCAGAGTCGTTTCCTGAACACGCTCCAAAACGGTTTTGGTTTGTCCAAACAAAGTTGGGATTTGCCAGTTCATGTGAATCAAATCGAGTGAAAGTAATTCGGTCGAAAGTTATTCTGATCGTTGTCTACAGTTGTTGCGGCACAGCGGATGGCTCTGCAGGTGAATCTCCCGATTCAACGCGGGCTTTATTGCGGCTGCTGAAAAACCAGTATGGGGTCAGGCACACCAACAGAAGCCCAGCGGTTACCAGCCCTCCGATACGCATGATCGCCATCGCCTGCATCGTGTATTTACCGGTCGATTCATCAAACACAAAACAGCCCAGCCCATAAGCAAGCTGATTGATGGGTGAACCGATTTTGCCTTCCGCTGCTTCAATCAATGCCCGGCGAATTGTTACAGGATCGTAGTTCAACCCATGGATATACCGAACGATTTTTCCTTTGGGCGACAGCAGAATAAACACCGGCGGGTGGGAAAACAGCTTTTGTTCGCGAACGTACTTGTACCGGAATCCACACTCGTTCGCCAACCATGCGATCTGGTCTCGATCACCAGTGAGAAAATGCCAGCCAGATTCGCTTTCCGGACGGTTGTACTGTCCCATGAACTTCTCACGGGTGTCACGAGCTCGCGAAGTCTGTTCATTCGGATCAATGCTGACAGAGACCAGTTGAAAATCCTTGCCGACTTCGAAGTCGACTTCTCGAAGGCAACTGGTCATGTTTTGAAGCTGCACGCTACACAGTTTCGGGCAGTTCGAGTAATTGAATGACAGCATCACCGGTTGCTCGCCATCAAAGAAGTGACCGATCGCAACGTGATTGTTATCGTGATTGTCGAACTTCTGTTCGCCGGACACAAACTGGCCGACATGGTCATCTACACCGATGCCTTCCGAAGCTTCAGGCTTCTTGTTGATTCCATAAGGATCCCCATTCGCAGGATCCGAATTCGCAGGATCCGAAACTTTCGTGGATGCGTTTTGGGCCGGTGACTCCTGGGCAGGATTTGTTGTTTCGTCCGCGTTCAACGCAACAGCGATCGTCATCACAATCGCACACGTCATCAGCCAGACGAAAACGCGATGACGCTCCGTCAGCAGGTTTCGAGTTTTCATTGCGGCTGGCATGTTTATAAAACCATTCAGAGACGAAATGGTCTGTGTTATTTACCGTAAGTCGAAACAACTTTTGTCATGGCGTCACTAATTGCGATAACTCCATCGCCGCCATCAAGTACCTTCTTCTGAGCCTCGACAACCTCGCGTGAGGGGCGATGTTCAACCTGAGCAGCTCGCTGTCGCTCGTAACTATTCTGAAGGTGATAACACAGGCCTTGGACAAACATCACAACCAGCAGAGTCACGATCGCGCTGATGGCTCCGATCAGGACAATAACCGGAGTGTTCACGTCATCGTAACTTGGACGCTCGACGGCGGAACCGGCTTCGTTTGAATCGTTGTTATGGCTCATGGTTGTGATCGTTCGACAGGATCTGTGGTAATGATTTTATGCAAAAATTATTCGCGGTCGTGTGACATTGTGTCTGAGTGCGGATTAATGAACCGCATGGTTCAGTGCTTCACCCAGCCTTGGATCTTTAAGCGGAACCAAAGGGCGGTTCCTCGCAACGAAGCAGAAAATCGCAATGTAAATTGCAATCATGCCCACCGCACAGGGAATATCCACAAGCGGATTAAAAGTAAATACGTGGTTGTAGGCGTCCATTTGAGGCATGATCAACCAGTAGTGATCGACCCAGTGCATCACCAGCAGGAAGATTCCAGCTCCGGCCAGAAATGCTCGATTTCGCCTGGCTGTACGTCCCATGATGGCAAGGAATGGAATAAACAGATGTCCGACAACGAGGATCAATGACCAGATCCCCCAGCCGGTGGTGTTGATTCGATAGTCGTACCAAAAAGTCTCTTCCGGAATATTTGCGTACCAGATCAACAGGAACTGACTGAATGCGATATAACCCCAGAAGACAACAAAACCGAAAGTCAGCTTGCCAAGGTCGTGGTAATGCTCGGTCGTGATTTCGTCGGTGACTCGCCCACTCTTCTGTAACCACATGGCCGTTAAAGTGATCGTGATCAGACCACTCATGAAAGCTCCGGCGAAAAAGTAAACCGGGAACATGGTGCTGAACCACAACGGTGCGAGCGACATTTCAAAGTCAAACGACGAAAATACAATCGTCACTGCAAACAGAATCAGTAACGGTGCCGACAGCGCCTGCATTCGTTTGGTCAGGCTGACATCGCCCGACTCGTCCTGCGCCAGTGAGGTCTTCAAGAAGAACCAGCCCATGGCGCCCCAGATCAGAAAGTAAGCAATGGCTCGGATCGTGAAGAATACGGGATTCAAATAGTCATCTTTCAACTGCTCGATGGGTGGCTTTGCAGCCGCATCGAGAGTCGCGATCGTCTCGGCCTGCTCCGTACTATGGGCCGACCAGCCCGACTCGTTCCATGGGTAAACAAAGTCGTATCCAAGAACGACGGGAGCGAGGATCACAATGAACAGGATCCCCAGTGGAAAGGTGCACATCGCAAATAACTCGGCCAGCCGTCGAACAGTCACGTTCCAGCCCGCTCGTGTCAGGTGCGAGATAATCACAAAGAACAAGCAACCAAGTGAAATCGAAAGCAAAAAGCAGAAGTTCACCAGGTAGATGAACGAGAATCGCTCGAAATTGAACCCAGTCAACAACAACGACACGCCCAAACCGATCGCGCCAACGATAAGTAATAGTGGCATCGCTTTGAGGTGGCCGTCGTTAAGCGTGACAACGTCCGAAGTGATTTTTGCAGGTCGAGTTTCGTGCATGATCGTGTTCGTTCCGGGGAATCAATCATTCCCGTCAGTGGATCAGTTATATGGTTCGGTCAAATAAATTGTTTCAGCTGGTTTCGTCTTTTGAGTCAGCGTCATCCGCAGCATCGGTTTCGTCTGTCGCTGCTGCCTCCTCGTCTGCAACAGCCGACACAGGCTTAATTCCCGTTTGTTGCAATGCTTTCACGTAGGCCACAATTGCCCAGCGATCTTCGACGGGGATTTGAGATCCGTATGGGCCCATTGTGTTTCGGCCGTTGGTGATCGTGTCAAAAATCCGACCCAGTGGGTTTTTCGAATCATCCTTCACAATCTCGTCATGGAGTGATTTCGCGGCTGTCCATTGGGCCTGGCCATTGGCACCCAATGCCATCGCTCTTTGGTTGACCAAGCCGTTGCCATTGGCGTCGTAGCCGTGGCAGGCGGAGCAGTAAATGTCAAAACGCTGCTGCCCTCGCTCAACGAATTCCTTGTCGACGGTGATCCCTGCGGGAAACTCGGTCATCCACATTGAAACGTCTTCGGCAGCCGCGTCAGCAGCAGGAGCATCTTCCTTGTCTTCAAGTGAGGCGGAAACCAGTTGAGCATTTGTCTTTGCTGATGCAGATGCTGTATCGGGCTTGTAGTCCTTTTTCATGCCCCGATACATTTCGGCATCGATTGTCAGCTGCCCTCTTGGAATCGCGCCATCAACCGGCCACCTCATCGCACGCTCGTCGGTGAACAGGTAGTCGCCATTCTCCATGACAGGGCTGAGTACCTGAGTTTTTTCCTTATGTTGCCAGTCCATATCAGGAACAACATGCAAACGCGGATGGCGGCTGGTCATTCCCAAATTTCGGAAAATCATGACTGGAGGCAGCATCAACAGAAAGACGCCAAGCAACCCGACAAGACGCACCCATGACGGAAGTTGGTTGTCCGTCAGATCCTGACGGCACTCTTCGATCGCTACCGCGCCCCACTGATTCAATTGAGCTTCCGTTTCACCGCGATCAAAGTTCTCGTCCTTCGTTTCAATCATCAGAAAGAACTTGTCGTTTGTCGCTCGTTTGAAACGAGAAATCCGGTGCAACGGATTTGAGAACATCGGTAACTTGTTCAATCCCCACATTCCCAGAAATGTTGCAAACGCACTGGAGAGAACAATGATCTCAAACGTGACCGGGATGTTAGCCGGAAAACTGAACAGAGGCTTCCCACTGATCTTGAACGCGTAGCCGGGAAAAATGGGTGACCAGTCAGCAGCATTGGTGTAATACTGCATGCCGAGTCCTGCGAAGCACGCTCCGAAACCGACGGCGAACACGAGGAACGGCAAAAGCGACCGCTGAATCCCGATTGCGGGATCGATCCCATGCACGGGAAACGGGCTGTAGGCATCCATCGACTTGTAGCCAGCCAGACGAGCTTCATTGCACGCGTTCACCAGCGAGTCTGGATCATCAAACTGAGCCAGCAAGCCGATCAGTTTTGAATCGTTGTCGTTTTTATCTGCCATAACGTTTTTTCTTTATACAGAACAAGTCGTCACATCGAGTCTTACCCGGATGCAACACATGGTCGTTGGTCTCAAATGCTATTTCGATTAATGATGTCCGTCGCCGTGAGGCATGATGCTTTTCACTTCCGCCATCGCGATGACCGGCAGAAATCGGCAGAACAACAGGAACAATGTGGTGAACAGCCCGAAACTACCGATCAACATCATGATGTCGACACCCGTTGGGTGGAAATAGGCCCAGCTGGAAGGCAGGAAGTCACGACACAATGACGTAATGGTGATTACGAAACGCTCGAACCACATACCGATGTTCACGAAGATGCAAACGATCACCATGAACCACGGCGTCGTGCGGCACCACTTGAACCAGAACAACTGAGGGATCACCACGTTACAGGTCACCATGATCCAATAAGCCCACCAGAAGTTTCCAAACGCGCGATTGATGAACGCAAATTGTTCGTTTGGAACACCCGAGTACCACGCAATGAAGAACTCAATCCCATAGGCGGTACCCACCATCATGCCTGTCGCCATGATGATCTTATTCATGTTTTCAAGATGTCGAAGCGTAATCAGATTCTGCAGGCCATAGATCGCTCTGGCTGGAACAAGCAAGGTCACCACCGCAGCAAAACCACTGAAGATCGCACCCGCCACAAAGTAAGGTGGGAAGATCGTCGTGTGCCAACCTGGCAGCTGTGAAACCGCGAAGTCGAAACTAACGATCGTATGCACCGATAGAACCAACGGTGTGGCAAGTGCGGCAAGGATGGTGTAGGCGATTTCGTAGCGGTGCCAGTTCCGCGCCGAACCTGTCCAGCCAAGCGACAGGATTCCGTAAGCGATCTTTCCAATTTTTGATTTACATCGATCGCGGAACGTTGCGATATCCGGCACCATGCCCATATACCAGAACAGGATGGAAACGGTCGCATAAGTCGAAACCGCGAATACGTCCCACAGCAATGGGCTGCGGAAGTTGGGCCACATGGCAAGGTGTTCAGTCGGAATGGGAAACAGCCAGTAGAAAACCCAGACGCGACCAATGTGAATCCCAGGGAACAGGCCCGCACAGACAACCGCAAAAATGGTCATCGCTTCTGCTGCGCGGTTAATGCTGGTTCGCCAGTTCTGTCGAAACAGGAACAGAATCGCACTAATCAATGTTCCTGCATGACCGATACCGACCCAGAACACAAAGTTGACAATCGGCCAACCCCAGTAGGCAGGGTTGTTGTTGCCCCAGACGCCAACGCCTTTCATTAACAAGTGGTTAACACATCCGCCCAGCACCAGTAGCAGGGAAACTGCCGCGGCCATCACTAACCACCAGATTTTCGGTGGATTTTCGGCTTCCCATGGAGCACAAACAGTCTCCGTAACGCCGGCGTAGTCCAGGCCGCCTAGAACCAGAGGAGCACGTGTGCCCGGCTCTTCGTTCGTATTGTCGATGTCGATTGCTGGGTTGACCGAAGCCATTGAGTTATCTCGTTAATAAGTTCGTCGCAAAATTTCTTTCGAGTTCCACTACCGTGGAGCTGATGCCGCTTCAGATTTTCCGTCAGGCGTTTTTCTTCTCTTCGTCGTGATCATGATCCTCGTGATCGTGTCCATGATCGGTTCCTTTTTCGTGATGATCATGACCTTCATCGTGGCCACCATGCAGGTATTTTGGAACCGAGTCGCGATCGTCGAAGTCGAGCAAGGCCGGGTGAACATTGCGAACCCGTGCCAAATACTTGGTCCGTGGCCGATTGTTCAGTTCCTCCAGCATCACGTACGCTCGCGGGTTCGCGTGAGCTTTCGCGACATCGCTGTCCTTGTTTTTTAAATCGCCAAACTTGATCGCTTTGGTTGGACATGCATCCTGACACGCGGTCGTGATCTCGTTCGGGCCAATCGGTCGACGGCCCTCGTTAATTGCCTGGATCTTCGTGTTCTGAATCCGCTGCACGCAGTACGTGCACTTTTCCATGACTCCGCGCGTTCGAACGGTCACCTCAGGGTTCATCATCAAGTGCTGAAGGTCACGATCACCCGGTTGCAATTTGTCTGCTCCGGGGTACTTCAAAAACGTCTTCGCATCGGCATAGTTGAAGAAATTGAAACGACGCACTTTGTAGGGACAGTTGTTTCCGCAGTATCGAGTCCCGATGCAGCGGTTGTAAACCATGTCGTTCAAGCCTTCGCTGCTGTGAACGGTGGCAGCAACCGGGCAAACCGTTTCGCACGGAGCGTTTTCGCAGTGATGACAAGTGACCGGCTGATGAACGATCTGTTTGTCACCATCTTCGATTGCCGCTTCGCTGTACAAGTTGTCTCCATAATAACGGTCGATACGCATCCAGTGCATTTCACGACCACGCCAGACATCCGCTTTTCCAACGACTGGGATATTGTTTTCTGACTGACAGGCAACCACGCAGCTGTTGCAGCCGGTGCACTTGTTCAAGTCGATCGACATCCCCCAGATGTTGGTCGTCGTTGGATCCTTGCCGTAGTACTTTTCAGGATCCTCGCTGGCATAGCTTTGGCGAACTCCGGGCGTCAAGTCAAACAGCTCGTGGTGCATGTGGAATGCTTCAGGCCACTGTGGAGCATGATGAGCGTGCCCGTGATCGCCCTCGGCATGATCGTCGCCTCCATGGGATTCACTCTCATGGGCTTCACCCTCATGTGACTTGGAATCACCTTCCTCTTTTGAATCTGCAGGTCGAGTGAAGCTGACCTGTCCGATGATCGGCAGCTCGCCGCTCTTCAGCAGAGACGCGTGGCCCTCATCCTTTTTTTCTTTCGAGTGATCGTGGTCATCGTGATGTTCGCCATGATCTTCATGGCTTTCTTCGATCGGATGCTTTTTTAAGAACTCGCTGTAACTGGCAAACGAACCTTCACGCAGCAAGGAACTTCGCTTGGTTTCGGACTTGTTGGCGTCACGGAACATTCGATCCTGAATCTCGTCTCGCCCCGTGCTGTCGATCGTCCACGGTTCCTGAACGACGGCCAGCTTGTAGCTGGTTCCGGTGGGTTGAACAGCACCTGTCTTCAGTGACGAAACCAACAGCCAGTTATCCAGCGATCGCAGCGGCGACACATCCACTCCGATGGAATCGATGTTCTTCGTCTTGTCACCGCCGACTCGACCAGCCGCTGTGCGACCGTAGCCGATCTCGACGCCCAGAGAGCCGTCCGCCTGGCCTGGCTGGATGTTGACGGGCAACGAGACTTCTGCCCCATTGATCTTCAGGGTCATCAACTTGCCCTGTTTCAGGCCGAGCTTTTTTCCAGTCGCCGGGCTGACGCTGACAACATTGTCCCACGATATTTTCGTAAAGAAATCAGGAAGCTCCTGCAGCCAGCTGTTATTGGCATGTCGACCATCGTAGACCGAGTTACTGGTTGCGAACACGACCTCAACGGTTTCGCCATCCCAAGGCTTCGCCCAATCGCTGAAATCTGCGATCGAGTTCTCTGCACCAGCAGACGGAGCAGCTGCCTCGGGCGCGGAATCGGAAATAAAGCCGTCGTGAACCGCCTGCTGCCATTCTGATTCGCCAAGGCCATGAGTCTTTTGAACAATCTGCTGACTATCGACTTCCTCGAGTCCCATTAACGCAGATAGTGTTTCAAGATCTGATTTGCCACCGAACAGCGGGTTAATCAATCGCTGGCCAATCAGAACCGAGCCATCAAACGCGTAGCCATCCTGCCATGACTCAAGCGGATGAGCCATGGCACTGACCCACTGGCAATAGCGGCTTGTTTCGTTGTTGTAACAGCTCACGTGCAGTGAATGTTCGAGGCCTTTGATCAACGAGCCCAGCTTTAAAGACCGCGGAGCCGAGTAAACCGGGTTGCCACCAAGAATGACCAGGCTCTTGATCTGCCCGCCTTCGATCTGGTTGGCAAGATCCGTGATCGAATCAAGTGTCGAAACACGGTCTGGGTCAGGCACTTCGCTGAAAGTGACCGTCTTGCCATTGTTGCCAAGTTCTTCATTCAACTGATGAACAACCGCATGCACCGAAGCAGGCTGACGCTCGCCAGCGACAATCACGCCTTCGCCTTTGTGCTTCAGCAAATCGGACGCGATTGCAGCAAGCATTTTCTCGCGATAGGGCAACGACTCGTCGACCTCTGTCTTTCCAGCCTTGATCGCGTCTGCCAATGCGCCGACGAATTCGGCGATGCGTTGAGACGGTAATGCAAGTCGATGGTCGGCCGCCGCACCGGTGACAGAAAACTGACTTTCAATTGAGTACATCCGACTCATGCCATTGCCGCTGTCCACATCGCGTCCCATCGCGAATGTGAAGCTATTGGCCGTTGCCGCCGGATCCAATCCCAGAACATCGGCGTCAAGCGTCACGATGACTTTCGCTTTGTCCAAGGAGTAGTTCGCTCGATGCGGTTTGCCAAACGCCAGCTTGCTTCCAGCCCGAGTGTTGTCGTCTGATACAGCGGCGAAAGTGAACCACGCTCCGCCCTTCTTCATGAACTCGCCCTGAAGACGAAAAAGACTTGGCGATGAGCTGGGTTCGGCAAGAATCGCCACTCCGGCAAGATCATCCTTGGAAAGGATTTTCCCGAATTCACCGGACAAGGACTCCCACGTTGTTTCGGCCTGTTGATCACCTGTCCCAGACGCTTTCAGCGGTGCTCGCAAACGGTCCGGGTCGTAAAACTCCAGCATTCGAGCTTGAGTAAACGATGACGAGCCTCCCATCGATCCGGCATGGTCAGGATTACCATCCAGCTTGATCGGCCGACCATCATAGTTCGTTGAAATCAGCGGCTGAGCGACCCCGCCATAGTCCAGCATCGTGGCATACTTCTCGGGAATGCCGGGAATCCGCCCCTGGGGACGAAACGCAAATGGAGCAATCGTTTCCTCTTCGTAACGGCATCCGACGGCTCCACCCAATGCGAGCGACGCCCCCATCAGTTGCAACCAGCGACGGCGCGAAAGTCCATCGTCGTGATAATCCGTGGCGGCGCCAAAGTCGTGGTCAATCGCTTCGTCAAACCCGGGCAAGTCGGCCAGGGATTCAGGGTTCATGTGGTTGGCTGTTGAGCGAGGTTTATTCATTTGAATCGTTGTCGTTGAAACGAGTTCCATTGGCGAAAGGAACGAAGGTCAGTTGTTGGGTGCAACGCTTGGTTATCAAGTGCCGGCTATCGGTGGCAAGTCGAGCAATTGACTTTCGGATTCACTTCCAGTTTTTCTGCCCATTCAGCGTGATACTCATTCGGATTTTCGATCTCCAGATCCAATTGAGTCACAAGGCTTGGATCACGAACGGGAAGCTGGCCTTTTTCGGTGCTCTTACGGTGGCAATCCAGACACCACTTCATGGACAGTGATTCCACTTGGGTCACGACTTCCATTTGATCAATTCTGCCGTGACAAGACACACAGCTGACTCCTTTATTGATGTGAGCACTGTGATTGAAGTAAACGAAGTCCGGCAGATCGTGCACTCGCTTCCACGGAACCGGTTCACCCGATTCAAGACTCTTGCGAACCGGATCCAGTAATGTGCTTTCGGCGTGAATCACCCCAAGTGTCCGGCCATCGGCGGCAGTTCGATTTCCACCGTGGCAATTGCCGCAAGTTGCCGTCGGAGGCACCGCCGCATGGCCAGCTTTTTCCACCGTATTGTGGCAATAGCGGCAGTCCATCTTCAGTTTGCCGGCATGCAGCTTGTGACTGAAGGGAACTGGCTGCCTTGGCTGATGGCCTACATTCACAATCGATGGATGAATCGCTGCGAACAGGCACGTCGCCAGATAACCTCCGACCGCCAAAGCAGTGATGGCCGCCAAAGCGGTAAATTTGTTGACCCAAGTGGGAAAGTGGAACTCTTGCATCGAGAATCACCCGAAATTCGTTAACGTGAGATTTGGCCTTTACAAGCTGTAAAAACCGGTGTGAGATCAGCCATTGACGAGGTCCGAAATCACTTCTGTCGGCAGTACTAGATTACATATTCAATCGCAAAACATAAACCAAAGTAACCTGCCTAACGAGACGCAAAAGTGTCCCACTCATACGGGTGGATGTAAAGTGGCCGGCGGGATAATAAACGAGGTGGGTTGGGGTGGCTTTGCGGGATTGAGTCGGAGCCTGATCCAGAGTTTTCCACCTCGAAAGTTTATCGAGAGAGACAGCGGGTTTTTTGGGGAATAGGCTCGAAGCGGCCCGCACAACGTTTCAATGGGCGAAACCGCTCAACGGGGATCGTAAAATTGGCCATTGAGTCAAGGCTGAACTTCGTCAGTCCTTCGACGCTCGAGCGGCTGTCGACAAATAATCCAGCACGATCCGAGGAAATACGATTACGGTGATGCCGTGATGCGGAGTCGCGCAGATAGCTGGCAAGGCCAGCAAAAATTGCAACGTAAGTTCAGCGGCCAGTGCTTTGTTTCAACTGAAAATTAGGGTTGGACCCACCGTATCATCATTCCGTGAGCCTCAAAAGCAAAAGATGAGACGAGATCTGACGCAAGCAACAACCCAAAAATGAGTTGGAACAGAGCACTACGCGACTCGCCCGTTTTTATAGATCTTCAATTCTTCATCTTCGATCAGGCATTTTTGCCAGTCTCCCGATTTGCATGCGGAGACTCGCCGCTTCACGCTTTTACACATCGCTTTGTGATAACCAATCGAAGCAGCGAACAACGTCAGAAGTTCAGAAAATCCGGATTCATGGCAAAGCTTGTGTTCGTACAGTTCGACGTACGAATCACTGCCCATGGCGAACAGCACGCCTTTGACAAAACCGATTCTCTGACCGTCCACCAACACTTCATAGTCCGGCGTCATCGAGCCCCATCGCTGATGAAGGCAAACCGGCCACATTCGTCCGTCGCAGTAATAGCTGAAGGTGAAAACCGAAGTAAACGAAAACGTACGATGATTCTGTGTCACATAAACGATCATGTCTTGGCGAGGAAGAATCACGGCAAACGAAAGCAGCGTTCGTCTGGAACCGATCGAATTCTGAACCTCCTGAGTCGTAATCTGTTCGATCGTGCCGGACCAGTTCAACCGCTTACCGGTCGTCTTGAACAATTTCATCACCAGTCGACGTTGCACGATATCGTCGGTCTGCAGCTTCATGATTTTGTCTTGCTCCAGCTCCTTTTGAAGTTGAGATTTCTGCTTGGCGTCTAATCGCCCGCTCTTTTTGATTTCTTTCTTCAACTCGCGGCGGCGTTTCTCATGCAGACATTTCAATGTGGCGGCAACTTCGTTTTTGTCAGGCTTCCAGATGTCCGTGCGAATCCCGATCAAAAACGTTTTCTCCCAGTCGCCTTCCTGTTCTTCGGATATCGTTCCCACTACATCCATGCCTCGCGTGAAATGCGAAGAGTCAGACATTTTGTAGCTTTGCAGGAAGTCCGAATTCGTCGGATGGATCCCCGGAACGGCCCACATGTCGACGTATCGATTGAGAGTTTTCACAGTGGGCATGGTGGGGCGCACAAGCAAAGTTGCAAACGGACTTGTTGCTTGTAGAAAATCGATCTGTTGCGCTCAAGGCAAATAGCCCGCTAGCAACTGGCCGACAGTAATTGGCCCACGCGAAAAACGCGTCCATCGCACTTTCACGGAGCGTTCTTTTTCAGTTTTCGCTGGAGCGTTCGACGAGGAATATCGAGACGTCGTGCTGCCTCAGAGATGTTTCCGCCCGAATCGTGTAGTACCCGCTGAATGTGCTCCCATTGAGCCTCGGCCAGTGAGGGAGGGGGAATTTCGGGCGTTGGCAGCGGACCAGGATTGTCTTCAAACGCAGCCAGAACCTGGTCGGCGTCTGCAGGCTTGGTCACGTAGCCGACCGCTCCCAGTTTTACGGCTTCGACCGCGTTGGTGATGCTGCCGTATCCGGTCAGGATAACAACTTTCGTGTCAGGCGAATGTTCCCGGATCGACTTTAAAAGTTCCATCCCTGTTTTGCCGGGCATCTTCAAGTCAAGCACGGCCATGTCAGGCTTATGGCGAGCGGCAATGTCGATCGCTTGTTCGTATTCACCCGCAATCGTGACAATCAGGCCTCGCTTGGAAAACGCTTTTTCCAAACGGTTGCGAAGTACATCATCGTCGTCGACGACCAGAATTGTTTTTGTGGCTTCCATCGAAATATCCATGTAAGCGTTCATTTTCGTTTTAAGGGCGGGATTGAATTTACCATCAAACGACTCGTTGATCGGTTTATACAACCTATGCTTGCCGGTCGCATTTAAACAAATTACTGCCTGCCTGTCTCCTGAACAATAAAAAACAATCAATTAAGGACTATCCGGGCAGGCAAATGGTTACGCAAGTTCCCTGCCCTGGCGTAGATTCGAAATGCAAACTTCCATCAAGTCGAGTCAAAACGTTCTGTGCCAGGAACACTCCCAATCCCATTCCTTTCCCCGGAGGTTTTGTCGTGAAAAATGGTTCGCTCACTCGCTCCAGCTGTTTCGCCGACATACCGATTCCCCGATCGCGAATCTCCCACTTCCAGACATCTCCTGAAGCAAGTGGTTCACGAAATATATTCACCAGAACGGGTTGTCCCGATGGGTCTGCATCGATCGCATTCTGGATTAAACACCGCAAAGCCTGGGTAAGACCGTCTAGCGGCGCGAGAATCGTTTGCTGATCGGAATCCGACGGAAGCGATACCTGAACTCGGCTCGATTGTGCCAAACCGTCAACGGTCGCGTCAGACAACTGTTTGATTGAGTAAGGCTTGATCGATTCACCGATTGTTTCTCCCGCATGACCGGCCATTCGATCCAGAATCGCTCGACATCTGGCCAGTTGATTGCGGATCAGTTGCACATCTTCAACAATGTCAACAAATTCAGGAAATTCCACAGACTGCTCATCGACCGCCTGTTCAACCTCTTTGGCAACGACCGCGATCGTGCTCAATGGAGTCGCCAGCTCATGAGCGGCTCCTGCCGCCAAAGTCCCGAGGGCTTCAATTTTTTCACTGCGAGCCTGAACCGCTTCGGCCTCGCGAACGGCAGCCTGCTGCTCCGCCAGTTCGCCCGTCAACCGCGTCATGAAATACACAATCACTCCGCTACAGGTCGAAAACGCGACCAGCGAGCCCAGATGTTGCATTGTCAGCTGACCTCCGGATTCGAGTGATTCAAACCCCAGGTCCAGCGGAGGTAGCGATTGATGTTGAATCAGCAGCCCCGCGAAACACAAAACCGTCAGTGCGTTAATCGCCAGCGTCCAGTTTCGGTCCAACAACAGAGCACAGAGGCTCAGATTGACGAAGAAGAACAGGAAAAATGGATTGTTAGGTCCGCCCGTCACGTACAACAAGCCGGTCAATGAAAGCAGATCGACAATCAGGATCAGCCCCAACATTAAATTCCATGGGTAGCTGTCGCTGTCGCTGCGGGCCTTCCACTTCTGAAACAACACCGTCAACAAGACGTTGGAGATTGCCGTCAACAGAATCAAACCGAGAACCGTTTTCGCCATGGGAATTTCGATTCCCAGCAGCCAAACGGCCGCGGTCGTTACAATCTGCCCGATCACAGCGACCCACCGCAGCTGGATCAGCCATGCTGCGTTCCTTTGATATCGAGCGGTCGCGTTAAACATCAGTACGAGCCATGAAAACAGACCTGCGGACACGGGGAATGTGTTAGATTCCTGCTATCATATCACACTTGGATTTTACGATCGCGAAACAGCGAACGATGAACATGGTAATGACACAAGAACACGATCTCGAAACCGAAACTTCGGACGCACTCGCAACTCAAGCGATTCCTGCGGTCGAATCAACAGCCCAAAGAAAAGCTCCACGGTTGGGCGCCAAAGGGCTGACGCTCGCCCTGTTGATCATGACCGTGATTCCAGTCGGAACTGTGCTCGCAATTTGGACTTATCTGCCTCAGGTATACGAAGGTCAGCTGGACGCGACTGCGTCTGCCGATGGATTGCCACCGGCTGATTTTTACCTGGTTCGGTACGATTTGCGACCGCCATGGCAAGGCGGCGAACTGATTCTGACAAACAACACGGACGAAGACTGGAGCCATTTAAATATACAGGTCAACGGCTTCTATCAGATTCACGATATCGAACCGATTCCGGCTGGTGAATCCAAAAGCTACAAGCTTGAGAAATTTCTCACTCGTTCTGGTGCTCGCTTCCAACTGCAATACAACCAGCTGAAAAAAGTTCGCGTCTACGCCCGGCTTCCCGGCGGTAACCGCGCGACCTTTGCACATGAATTCGAAACTGTGCCGGAAGAGTAACACCTGCGGTTTACGTGAGGCGAACGATCGCAGCGTCTGTTGTGACTATTGGCTGACGTTTCCAACCAAATGAAGCCCAAGGGTCAATAGCAGTGGCGTCAGGACGAGGCTCAAAGCGGATGACAACACAGCTACCTGAACAGCGACGCTGACTTTGCCCCCGTAGTGTTGGGAGAGCACGATTGGAAAGATTCCCGTCGGCATGGCTGCCTGAACAATCAAAACCTGCGTCAGCTCATTCGAAAACGTGACCTGACTTGCGATCAACAGAATCATCGCGGGCAAGATGGCGAAACGAAGTACCGGCAGAGCCAGAATCACTCGCCAATCCGGCTTCCATTTTTCACGCTCCAGAACGCCGCTCAGGGTGACGCCGACCAGCATCACACTGATTGGAATCGCGCACACGCCCATCAACGTCACGGTCCGGTGAAATACCTCAACGATCGGTAGCGCGGCAGTCGGGATCAAATTCCATGGTTGGACATAATTCAAAATCAATCCAACGGTGATCGCAATCGACGGTCCATTGATCAACCGCTTCCACGCTCCGGCGGCTGAGCCACTGAGCATCATGATCCCCAGCGTCCACAGAGCGAACTCGACGCCCAGGTTGTGAACGAACAGCACGCCAAGGATCCGATCGCCCTGCTCTGGAAACAGGCTTTCGATCAACGGAACGGGAATGAACCCGAAATTCTGCAGTCCGGCCGCCATTCCAAAGGTTCCGACACCGCTTTCGTCCGTCATTCCGATCATTCTTCCGGCAACGTAACAAACCGCGAAGCTGGCGGCGACAATCAGAAACCCCGCACCCATCGCGCCGGCGACAGTTAGCGGATTTTGCAGACTGGGATTGCCGGGAACCTTGGACAGGATGAAACAAGGCACCAACACCCAGACAGCAAGTTTCAGGATGTTCCCCTCTGACTCACCGCGAATGATGCCCGCTCTTCGAGTCACAAAACCAATGGCAACGATCAGAAAAATCGCCATCGTCGTGGTCAGAATGGTTTGAGTTTGAGAATCCATAGAGTCAAAGCAAGGCAGAATCTGGGGGAGGGCGAGGCTGGGATGTTGAAAAGTTGGAAGAATAGAGGGTTTTGG
>CAYXWX010000003.1:0-83911 GCA_964468915.1 uncultured Pirellulaceae bacterium | reverse complement strand
CTTGTCATTCTGCTGGCGGCAGCCCAACGAGGGCTGATGATCGCGAACTCATTGTTGCGAGCGCTTCTGGGACAACGAGTGAACATGATGGTGCTGGAGAAAGCTCAAACGCTACAGTTGAGTCATTTTGAAGACTCAGAGTTTTACGACAAACTCACGCGTGCTCGTCGCGAGGCATCGTCCCGACCTTTGAGTCTGGTGACCAAAACGTTCGGGTTGGTTCAAAACGGAATCACGCTTTTGACCTACGGATGGTTGTTGATTCAGTTTTCTTGGTTAGCGGTCTTGGGGTTGTTGGTGGCTGCCCTGCCCGCCTTCTTCGTCGAAACGTATTTCTCGGGAGCCGCGTTTCGGTTGTTTCGATGGCAGGTGCCCGA
Organism: uncultured Pirellulaceae bacterium; assembly: GCA_964468915.1. Classification (GTDB taxonomy): domain Bacteria; phylum Planctomycetota; class Planctomycetia; order Pirellulales; family Pirellulaceae; genus Mariniblastus. Next base: position 83,534 of record CAYXWX010000003.1, on the reverse strand, counting down.
AACGCGAAAACGAAATTACCTGGAATGGCTGTTGGCTCGAGAAGACTACATCAAGGAGCTCAAGCTTTTTGGCACGGGCGATCTGTTCCTTTCCCGATATCGCGAGATCTTTGAAACGTTGTACGCCGAAGACAGATCGCTCACTTTAAAGCGTGGCATGTGGGGTTTCCTGCTGGGAGTGCTCAGCAGCGTTGCATTTTATGGCGCTTACGGGTGGATCGGTTGGTCGGCCGTGATGGGTTGGATCACCCTCGGAGGCATGACGATGTACCTGCTGATTTTCAAACAGGGTCAATCCGCGATTGCTGCCATGTTGACCGCGATTGGAAAGATGTACGAAGACAACTTGTACCTTTCCAACCTGTACGAGTTCCTGGATGAAAAAGTTGAAGTCTCTGATGGAACTGCAGTTTCGGGTCCCACACCGGGCGACGGCGTTCGGTTTGAGGATGTGTCGTTTGTGTATCCCGGTTCACCTGCCGACGCGCCCCCAGCGGTCGATCGAATCAATTTGCATCTGCAACCTGGCCAGAAGTTGGCCCTCGTCGGAGAGAATGGCTCGGGAAAGACGACGTTGATCAAATTGTTGACTCGCCTGTACATCCCAACCGAGGGACGTATTCTGCTGGATGGACTTGATTTGAACGAATGGCAACTGGACGCATTGCGAGACCGTATTGGCGTGATCTTTCAGGACTTCGTTCGCTATCAGCTGAACGTGGGCGAGAATATTGGTGTGGGGGACGTGCAGAACGTTAACGTTCGAGATCAACAGCGTGTCGCAGCGCAGAAAGGCATGGCGGACCCATTCATCGAGGAGATGCAGGACGGCTACGACACTCAGCTCGGGCGTTGGTTCCAAGATGGTCGCGAACTTTCGGGTGGGCAGTGGCAGAAGGTTGCTTTGTCCCGAGCATTCATGCGAAAACAGGCCGACATTCTGGTACTGGACGAGCCGACGTCTGCCATGGATGCGGAAGCGGAGGCTCGAATCTTTGATCACTTCCGCGAGGCGACTGAGCAGCAGATGGCGATCCTGATCAGCCATCGTTTCAGCACGGTCCGCATGGCTGATCAGATCGTTGTCTTGTCCAAAGGGAAAATCATCGAGCGAGGTTCGCATGAAGAATTGATGCAACACAATGGACAGTATGCGCATCTGTTCGAGATCCAGGCGAAGGGATATCAGTAACCTGAACGAACGTTCGCATTTGACAACACGGTCTTGCCTGGTTGCTACGCGGGCACCAATGATCCGTGCTCAGCAAACCTGGAAGATGCGATTCGCAAAGGATTGGCCAGCCTCAATTCTGTCGCGTCAATCTGATCAACGCCCTCTGCCGTGATCGTGTAACCTCCGTTTTCCCAACGCGCGATCCATCCTTTTTCCTTGAAGTACCACAGATGGAACTCAATCACGTGTTCGGGCTGATTCAGTGTCTTTTGAATAGCGACTTCACCCAGTGCGGGGGACGAGCCTTGCTCGCGACGGCGAGCGTAAAAAAGACACAGCAGTTCGTGGCGAATGGCGGCGTCGGGGCCCGCCTGTTTCGAGTTCTCGACCAGTCGTGAGATCTCTTGAGTTTCGCTGATCAGCTCTGCGTCGTAAGCAGATCGGTTATCGTCATTGCGTAATACCTCAAATGCTTCCACCAACCGATTGAAGGTTTGGGCATCCCCGCCAGCGTCCGGATGATGTTTGGTTGCCAGATGCCGAAACATTTTTTCAATTGCTTCTTGTGAAGCATTCCGGCTGACTTCGAGAACATCGTAGTGGTTCTGGGCGGTTGAGTTAGGCATCGATTTCTCCAGTGACAGGGCGTGCCGGAGAACAATCAGCAACTGCCATGCCCGGCTTGCCAGACTGACGCGAAACCAAAAATTCCAATGTTCCGAGCTTGAAATTGCGACCGTTGGGATTGAGTGTTCCTCAAACGCAACCACGTTGGTGGCTTGTCGCAACAAAGCATCGAAATTCCCTTGACCTTGTGATTGGTATCGCGTGTTAGCGAATCAGCCTGTTTTTGCCGTTGGATCCTGAGGCTGGGCTTTGAAAAGCACTTCGCCCCGATGGCTCGTACGGACGGCTTCCGGCGACTCGTTGCGGGCCGGCTGAAGCGTTTGACTGAAACAGCTGTCTCAACGAATCGTTCAGCTGCGGAAGCACCGTTCGCGTCATCTTCGGATCGTCCATTGTCCCGTTAACTCGAATCCACATCGCTTGTTGACTACCCGCGTGAACCATTTCGCTGACGACCGGAATGTGAAAACGGTTGCGCCCCATGATTGAGTAGAAATTCAGATCGATTTTTCGATCCATATTCAACTGCCCGTTGCCCAGCAGTGATATCGCGTCGCCCAGCAACTCAATTCGGTTTAACTCGATCGTTTCACCCGAGATCGTGAAGCTGACGTTGCTTGAGTCAAACGCGGTGCGATCCGAGCGACCGATCCGCAATTGTTTGAACAGTGCCAGAACGGGAGGCAGTTCGTAGATCGTTGCGTCGCGCAGCTGCATCGTGCCATCACCGCGGTAGGTGTGAGTCCCCGTGCAGTTGCCGGTAAGCCGAACGGCGGCGTAAGTCTTGCCGGTTATGTCTCGCATGGACGGGCAGGCCTCGCGGCAAACGGCCTCCAGTTTTCCCTCTTCCAAAGTTGACTGCATGTAGAACTCACCCAGTTCGCCCGAGTTTATCTGTGCATCCAGATGGACTTTGCCTCCGTGCATCGTTCCGGTCAACGACTTGGGTTTTTCCGGTGGAATTGGACTGGCTTCCGAATTGGCATCGGGGACCTTCCTGGCGAACAATCCTGCGGCGGCCCGATCGTTGTCCAGCCAGATTGGGCCGCTGACCGACGTGATCTGATTGTCATAAATCATCATCGAGTCCACATCCAATTCGCCGCGGCATTCGGCAAGTTGACCATCGTACTGTCCGATCAGCTTCACGGCACCGAACACGTTTTCGATCGGCACGCCCACCATCATTCGCGCACCCGTCATGTCAAGTTGGACGTTCCAGGCGAGACTGAAGACAGAACTGCTCAGCCCATGCACCGGGGCCGTTGACGAAACGACGTTGGCAGCTGAGTTGAGTTCAAGAGGTTTGACGTATCTGCCGGCGAGTGTCATTTCTCCTTGTGCATTGACTTTGCCTTCGTACTGAAGGTTTCGCACTTGCGGGGCCAGCGAGGTCGGTACCGCATCGATCAGGTCGTCATCGACGGACAGGCTGAGAACAAGCAAATCGTTTAACCGGATAAACCATGCTTCATCCGAGTACTTTCCGTCCCCGTTGCACTTGACCCAGCTGCGATCATGGTGGCCCTCGATCTGAGAAAGAGTGACCTGCCCTTCTCCGATTTTAATGACACCCGTCAGATCCTGAATCTCATAAGGGAACCATGTCGGCTGGATCGAAACCGAACCGATGTCCGTCAGTTGATTTCGCTTTGGCAGATGAGCTTCGACGGTGACGTCGCACTCCGGCTGCCCAACAGGCAAACGCAGTTCGACGAACATCTTGTTGACGGTACCGCGCGGTCGGAAGCCGTGCCAGATTTCTCGCAGCGAGGGCTTCAGAGCGATTCGAAGTTGATCGTCCAGCGGCACCTCTGAACACACGAGATTCGCGTTCAGGCCATCGGTCGGATTCCATGTACCTTCGCAACTGACTTCACCATCCCCGTTTCGCCCTCGCAAATCCATGAAGCGATATAGATCGTCCCGAGTTTGAACGACGCCGGTCACATCGCGAATGGGGTATGGAAAGCTTTCGTGACGGATGTCGATGTTTTTCAAGTTCACATTCAGTGTTTTGTGAACCGGCCCGCCCGCAACGGTTCGTTCAAGCCTGGCGGTTCCTCCCGCGTGGCCAACCGGGTTGAAGGCCGAGATGACTCGCGAAAGACTCGGTAGCGGCTTGATTGCGTTGAACATTTTTTCATTGATTGGCAGTCCGCCGGGTACGGAAATGTCGCATGTGAAAGTGGCTCCTTCGCCCATTCGGTTGACAATGCCATCAATGTCGATCGGTTGTTCTCCTTCAGTCGCGCGAACTTTAAACCGGCAATCAGAATCAACAATGTTCACGATGCCCGTGCAATGGCGAATCTTGTACGGCAGGCTCACGAACGTGAAAGCTGCATCTTTTAATTGCGCTTTGATCACGCGATCCAGCGATCTGCCATCGAAACTCATATCAAATCGCACATCGCAGTAGCCCTCCGGTTTGAAGTCGTGACAGAACTTCGTGCAGTAGGTTGGCAGGATCGTATCCAGTCTTCGGTCTGATCGATGTCGGTAATCTTCAACTTGCCCATTCAAGTACCAGTTGCTGCGTTTCAACCAGCCCGTTTGGCCGTAGTTTCCCTGGAAGCGCCCTTTGCCGATCGTTCCAAGCGCAGATTCAATGGTGAATCCGGCGTTGGTCATCTGGAAACGGAACGAAGTGTCTTCAATGGTCCACGGTAAACGTGAATCACTGACGGCGATGTCGGCACAATTGCCGTGCAAACGAATCATGGGGGTTTGGGCGAGGGACGTGTCCCCGGTGACGCTTCCCGTCAACGAAACACGACCGCCAAGTCGACGTAACGGTTTTAATTGATTTGCCAGACTCGCTGGTAACAGCATCAGAGAATCGCGGTGCAATCGCAGATCCTTCGCATCAAGATCCGCTTTCCACGTACCATTGGCGGAATCAATCCATGCGGTGAAATGAACGTTTGACACCTCGCTGCAGGAGAACTGTCCGCTGATCTGAGTCAGGCGGCGACCGTGGTGGTCGATTGGCATGACGCTTAACATCAGATTGGATATTCGAATCTGGCGTTGATGATCGATGTCAGACTGGTCCATCAGTTCGATCTGGCAGTCGCGAAGGATCACCGGCACATTGGAATCGCCGGGCGGCTTGAATTTCTGCAGCGATTGAATCAACGATTCGATATTCCAGGTTCCTGCCTCATCCTTCAGCAGGTTTAATCGTGCGCGACGGATCTCGATTGATCGGATTGGCATGTCACCGGCGACCAACTGCGTCATGCAGACAGGAGACCGAACAAACGCTTCATAGATTTCAATCACGGAACCAGCCGAACCGAGCGTCGAATCTGACGAAGAAGTGCCAATCGAAACGTTTCTCAGTTCCACACCTTGTCCGTCAACGAAAGAAGCGTGGCGAATCCGTGTTTCGATGTTGGTCCCGCGCAGCAGTTCGTCCACGCGAAGCTGAACTTTACTGCCCAGTTGATTCTGAACCGTTTGTCGGAAAAGCAGCCAGCCCGCGCAGGCGATCGCGATCAGAAACAAGATCGTCTTGATCAAGCTCCAGCCAGAAAACCGATTTTGGGCAGCGACATTGGGCAACGAAAGCAGCACCTGAAGGTGGGCGTAAACGAGGTGAATCGAGCGGAATAGTAGGAAAACGCCCCGGTTTGACCTAGGTGAATCTGAAAAACGGTTTTCACGAGCCACCAGAGAAGCCGTTCACGCAAAAAATGGAGCGATCAGTGAATTCCTGCCGCGTTTGACGATGGGCGGGGCTCAGGTTCTGAAGATGTTTGGCTGCAAGCATGAATGCGATAGCAATTTCTGGCTGCGTGAATTAATCTACCTGTATAGCTTCTCATTCGATGACAAGCTGACCCTTCAACCACACGAACGACCACACCCGTTCGGACCATTGACCACTCAACCTGTGGCCCGCCAGGGCCAAACTGCTAGTACCGGAGGCAACTGCCCAAGATGACCGACTCGACCACTTCGACAATCGATCAGAAACCGTCTCAGTTGATGTTCTGGGGATGTTTCATCGCCTTGATCACAACGTCGTTCGCTTTTATCACGCGTGCGTTCATGGCGACGAACCCGGCGATGTGGCCTTCTGACTTCGGGCTGGACAATGTGCAGGCACAGACTTTGTTTGGTCATGGAATCTGGCCGTTTGCGATCAGCATCATTCTGTTCAGTCTGGTGATCGACAAGATTGGTTATCGAGTGGCCATGATCTTCAGCTTCGTTTGCTATGCCGTTTACGCTGCACTTGCGTTGCTGGCTCATTCAACGGTCGTCGGCACAGGGTTGGAAGGAGAAGCACTCGCTGCGGCGCAGGCAAAAGGTTTGAAGTTGCTGACTTACGGTTCAATCATTCTGGGCCTGGGCAACGGAACGGTCGAAGCGTTCATCAATCCGGTTGTGGCCACCATGTTCCATCAGGCCAAGACCAAATGGCTGAATATTCTGCACGCGGGGTGGCCGGGCGGACTGGTTCTTGGTGGTTTGATTTCACTCGGGTTGGGTGATCGAGCCACAGAAGACTGGCGCTTGTTGATTTACATCATTGCCATCCCGGCTCTTGTCTATCTGTTGATGCTGATCGGCGCAAAGTTTCCAGTCAGCGAACGAGTTGCTGGTGGAGCAACCTATCGCGAGATGCTGGCCGAGTTTGGCATCATCGGCGCGGCGATTGCAGCGTTTCTGGTGCTCAAACAGTTGGGCATGGTTTTTGGTTTCAGTGACACCGTCGTTTATGTTCTGCTTGGTGTGGTGGTTGTCGCCTACGGTATCTATTGCCAATCGTTGGGGCGACCGATGCTGATTTTGTTGTGCCTGATCATGATGCCTTTGGCAACCACAGAGCTGGGAACCGATGGCGCGATCACGGGAATCATGGAAGAGCCGATGACGAAGGCGGGGTATAACCCACTCTGGGTTCTGATCTACACATCGGCAATCATGATGGTGTTGCGATTCTTTGCGGGACCCGTGATTCAGGCACTCACGCCTCTGGGCCTGCTGGCGACTTGTGCGGTTGGGGCGATCGCCGGCTTGTACTTCCTTTCGTTTACTCAGACGATGTTCGCGATTTTCGCGGCTGCAACGCTGTACGGAGTTGCCAAGACCTACTTCTGGCCGACCATGTTGGGCGTGGTTGCTGAACAGTTTCCCAAAGGTGGCGCGTTGACGTTGAATGCGATCGCAGGCATTGGAATGTTGACCGTTGGAATTATTGGTGGTCCGCTGATCGGTCAAATGCAGGAAGATTCGGCGAAAGCGGCTTTGAAGCAGGCCGAGTCGGGTGTCTACGAATCAATTTCGCGGACGGACTCGTACATTCTTGGCGAGTACACAGCTGTGGATGACCCAAAGATCGATTCATTGGGCGAGGAGAAGGCAGCCGAAGTTCGCGGGATCGTCAAAGAGGCCAAGCAAGGTGCGTTGGCGAAGATCACCGTGTTCCCGCTGGCCATGTTGATCGCGTACTTGATCCTGATCTTCTACTTCAAGTCAAAGGGTGGGTATCGTCCGGTCACCATCGGCGGTGACGCTGCTCATTAAGGGGCGGTCAGTCGCCGCACCTTTTGACCGTTAAAGAACCACCTTCGCGCTTTGCCCGCAGGTTCCCGGGCAGGTTCAACGGTTGTGTCTGGCTGGTATCGTCCGATCGAACCAGCTGGGCCAGTTGCAACCACGTCGATCGATTCACGTCGCCGCGAGGCCAGTCCATTTTTGCCCAGGTCTCAATCAGAGCGTCAACGATCACCGAACCAGGGTAACAGGCGATCTTCTGGCAGTTGATCGTCAGTTTCTGATCGCTCAGATTTGCATCGATGAACCCTCGAGCTGCCGTGACCAGTTCGGGGATCTCACTTTGCTGGTCCTGCACCGACTGGCACAGGCGAGCAATCGCATGATCGATATCAGGGAACCTTTTTCGAGCCAGTGGGAGCAGCTCGTTTCGAAGAAAATTTCGAGTGTACTTTGAATCCTCGTTCGACGCGTCCGTTCGATAGGTCTGGCCAATCGCATGGACGTACGCTTGAGTTTCGCCACGTGTGACCGACAACATTGGTCGGACGAGGGTTAATTGATCACCAAGTTTTCGAAATGCCGGGATTCCTGTCAGGCCTCGTAAACCGGTTCCTCGAAAAATGCGAAATAAAACCGTTTCGATCTGGTCGTCCAGCGTATGACCGGTCACCAGATAGCGTGCTCCGTGCGCTTGGGCTGCTTCTCGCAGGTGACGATACCGAAACTCACGCAACGAGGATTCAGAATTTCCCGTTGGCGACGGATCGGTGCTTGAGCGGCTGCCGAGGTAGAACGGCAGCGAGAGCTTTTGGGCGTGCGCCTTCACAAATTCAGCGTCGGCGTCCGAAGATTCGCCGCGAGTTCCATGATTGACGTGCGCGACAATCAGTCGAGACGGGCTGCTTGATTCGCTGATTCGCGTCAACGCGTGCAGCAACGCGATGCTGTCAGCTCCGCCTGATACCGCGACGATTGAAAGTGTCCCCCCCCACCTTTCGACGGGCCACATGAACTTAATCCTGTTCTCGACTGATTCTGTCAACGAAGCGTGAGTCATGAATGTTGTCAATGGAATCGGGAGGCAGAGAAAACAAAGCGCGAAAAAACGAAGCACGAAAAACGACGTACCACAAACTTGCGACAGGATGTTGAGATTGTACTTCGTCGGGATAGTGCTAAACTACGAGGGCAGCCACTTGTCTTCAAAGGAGCCTCCTCAAGGTTTCCATTGGTCTGGCTGCGTCAATTCAATACGACATTGCGAGGCAGTCAGCCTGCAGCGAAGGTCGGTTTGAGTGAAAAAATGCTGTTTTTGATTCAGATGTTGTTGTTTCACCCGACGTTTTCCGAGTTTCGGTTCAGCCAATCGTGAGTTTCCTGTTCCTCATCCTGAGCTTACTTCTGCGAGCAGTCGGTCTGCCGGCGCTTCATCCGCAGAGGCGTTGCCTGAAGGAACGTTCTTTGTTCAATCGTCTGTTCTACATGGCGTCACCTTTGCAGGTGGCCGACCGACCATTGAAATCTCGATTGATGACGCAACTCCATCAGGCTTATGGCTGGCCGTCAACATCGTCGGTTCACCGGCATCGCCGTACTGACGAATGCGACGGGCATGCTTTGGAACGATTTGCGATCAAAATCTGATTTTTTCTGTCAATCCGTCTGCATTTGACTGCCCCGCGCACAACGACCAAGGTGCGTGATGGGACAAACGGAGTTACTTTTCGGAATCGGCGGCCTGCTGCTGGGTGCGGGCGCGATCGTGTTGTACTCGCTGCTGATCGGGCGTGGTGCGAAGGCGAAAGCTCAGGCGATTCTCGACGAAGGCCAACGGCAGGCCGACCTGAAAATTCGCGATGCCGAGTCTTCCATCAAAGAGATGGAGCTGAAACGTGAGGCTGATGCCGAACGCGCTTTGAGCAAGTCCCGCGAGAAGATTCACCAGCGTGAACGCGCGCTCGACAAGCGGGAAACGTTGCTCGAGCAGCAGGGCGACGGGCTGAAAAAGCAGGAGCAGTTTATCGAATCAACCCAAAACCGGTTGAAGGTGAAACTGGATCAGGTTTCCCAAACCGAGAAAGATCTGGACGAGGTTCTTAAAAAGCAACGCACTCAGCTTCATGAAGTAACCGGACTGAGTAAGGAAGAGGCTTCCTCTCGACTGTTGAAGCTTCTGGAAGATGAACTGTCTGACGAGGTAGGCGGTCGAATTCTGAAGCATGAAAAAATGATGCAGGAAGTCTGCGAAGAGAAATCTCGTGAAATCCTGTTGATGACCATGCAACGTTATGCTGCGGCTCAAACCTCGGATCACACCACCAGCACGGTAGATATTCCCAGTGACGAATTGAAAGGGCGGATCATCGGGCGTGAGGGACGAAACATCCGTGCCTTTGAAAAGGAAACGGGGATTGATGTCATCATTGACGATACTCCCGGCGTGGTGATTGTCAGTGGATTCGACCCCGTCAGACGAGAAATCGCTCGTCGCTCGCTTGAGCAACTGATCAATGACGGAAGAATTCATCCGTCCAGAATCGAAGAAGTCGTTCGCGAAAACGAAACCGAGATCTCGAAAGTTATTCTCCGCAAAGGAACCGAAGCGGCGGAGGAAGTTGGTGTCTCGGGTCTGAAGAAACCGGTGATTGAACTGCTGGGGCGGTTGCATTTCCGAACCAGCTACAGCCAGAACGTGTTGCGGCACAGTGTTGAGGTTGCCTTTCTGTCGGGAATGCTGGCGGAGATGATGGGCATGGATGGCGATCTGGCTCGGCGTGCGGGGCTGTTGCACGACATCGGCAAAGCGGCTGATCATGACATGGAAGGTGGTCACCCGAAGATCGGAGCTGATTTGCTCAAGCGTTATGGCGAAGGTGAGGAGGTCGTCCACGCTGCCTTTGGTCATCACGACGAAATTCTGGTCGAGTATCCGTATACGGTCATTGTTGCGACTGGAGATGCGTGCAGCGCTTCGCGACCGGGAGCACGACGCGAGTCGCTGGATCGATACATCAAGCGAATGGAAGAGCTGGAAACGATCGCCAAGGAGTTCAAAGGTGTCCGACATGCGTTTGCCGTTCAGGCAGGACGCGAAGTTCGTGTCATTGTTGGGGCTCGCGATACCGACGATAACCACGCCGCAAAAATATGTCGCGATATCGCAGAAGCGTTTGAGGAACGGTTGTCGTATCCTGGCGAAATCAAGGTTGTGGTGATTCGCGAATCTCGATTCACTGAGCTTGCCAAGTAACGGCACTCGAAAAGAAAGCTAAACGTGCGAATACTCTTTATTGGCGATATCGTAGGCAAGCCCGGTGTGGAGATCACGCTGCAGGCTCTGCCGGGCCTTCGCATGGAAGAGTCGATTGATCTGATCATCGCCAACGGTGAAAACTCGGACTCGGGATCAGGAATCAACTCGTCGATCTACCGAAAATTGATTGCCGCAGGCGTTGATTGCATCACGCTTGGTGATCACGTCTATCGGAAAAAGGAAATTATTCCGATCCTCGAAGAGAAAGAGAACATCATCATTCCGGCTAACTACCCAGCTACCGCACCGGGGCGAGGTTGGACGGTGGTGAAGGCAGCTAACGGAGTGAAGGTCGCGGTTTTCAGTGTGATGGGACGAGTCTTTATGCGACCGGTCGACTGTCCGTATCAGGCAGCCGAGCGAGTGCTTGAAGAGATCCCGGAAGACGTCGTGGTTCGGTTTTGCGATTTTCACGCCGAAGCAACCAGCGACAAGCAGCTGATGGGAAGATTCCTGGACGGCCGAACCACCGCTGTCTGCGGGACGCACACGCATGTCCCGACCGCAGACGAGCGAGTTCTTCCCAAAGGTACCGCCTTTATCTCAGATGTCGGGATGACGGGGCCGCACGAAAGTATTCTTGGTCGCAAGATCGAGAAAGTCATGGAAGCAACGCTGACGTTTCGCCCGGTCCCGTTCGATGTGGCCAAAAAAGATGTGCAGATTTCCGGGGTCATCATCGATGTCGACCGAAAAACTGGGAAAGCAGTCGGTATTCGTCGGATCAAAGTCGATGAGCGCCAGGCTCGTGAGTACGAAGATTCGTTTGAGCAATAGTTCAAATCGATCCTAACATTGCTGTCACTTTTCTGATCTTGATAGCACGTGCTCAGGCCGCTAACGTTCGCTCGTGCACGCCGATCTGCGAATGGATTGTCGGCCGATTTCAATCGAAGAATGAGCCCGGACGGACAACGATGGACAACGCGAGAACCCGAATTGTTTCATTTGGCAGGCTGTTGTTGTTGGTTGCGTTGATCGCCAGCACTGGCTGTGTCGGCGCGATTTCTCAATTGATCTACGTCGTCAAAGGGACAAATGTCGAACCAGCCTACACGGGTCTGGAGGACTCGACCGTAGCCGTGGTGTGTGTGTCGGATGCGTCTGCCTACGGACCTGATATGCTGACGACCACGGTTGCTCAGGCCGTCGCGATGAAGATGCAGCGAACAGGGCGCGACATCAACATCGTCCCCGCAACAACGGTCAATGATTGGATTGATCGAAAGGGTTGGGACGAATCAGACTTTGTGAAACTCGGCAAAGGAGTCGGAGCGGACAAAGTGGTTGCCATCGAGATCGGAGCCTACTCGATTCACGAAGGTTCGACCCTGTACAAAGGCCGGACGGACCTGAGTGTCACGGTCTACGATTTGAAGAAAGATGGTGTCATCGATTTCATGTATGGTCCGACCGAGTATTCGTTTCCCAAGAACGGGCGACCGGCGATTCAGACCAGCGACCGGCAGTTCGAGGCATTTTTTCTGGCGAACCTGACCGAGCATATTTCTCATCAATTCTGTCCCTTTGACCGAGTTGATCAGGTTGCACGAGACGCCATGTCGTTGGATCACCTGTAGATTGCCGGACGGATCGTTTGCATTTGGCCTTTGGTTACTCGACTGTCCATCGACCGTGAGGATGGAATCGAATAAAAACGATTGAAAGACGCTGCAAGGATCGGTGATTCACCCTAAAATCGGTTTCATGGAAACGCCGTTGGAGCGTGTTCTGTTTTCGTTTTTCAGGTGTGACGATGGCAATGGTCAACTTTGATCGCGTGATGTTCATTTTTGTGGCGATGTTTGCAGTCGCGTACTTTTTAGCCAGTGACCATGCGTGTCTGGCTCAAACGCCGGACTTCTCGAGCCCGCCGAAAGCGAATCGTTCGGGCAACTCTCAGCAAACTCAGAGGACGCCCGCTCGTCGGCAGCCCCAACGCAAGCCTGCCGCAAAGGGAAAGGCGAGCAAATTTCCTGCGCCGGAGACAGTGACTGTTGAAACGAAGGACGGCGTGACGCTCACTTGCACGTGGTTTGCCCCGGAAGGTGCGGCAGCTTCGCGTGGGGCTGGCGGAAATGCAGCAACATCGACCACTCAGGTCAGTGCAAAAGGAAAATCAACTGCTCCGTTTATTTTGCTGCACGATTGGGATCGTTCGCGTGAGGATCTGCTTTACCTGGGGAGATTTTTACAGCTTTCAGGTCACGCGGTAATCGTGCCAGATTTCCGCGGGCATGGGGAAAGTCTGACCGTTGCCGGATCAAAACGTCCAATCGATCGATCGCGTTTTCGTAAAAAAGAAATGGCCACTCTGCTGGGTGATGTTGAGGCCTGCAAGAAATTTCTGATGCGAAAGAACGATGCAGGCGAGTTGAATATCGATCTGCTGAATGTTGCCGCGGTCGGCAAATCAGCGATCCTTGCAATGCAATGGGCCATCAGTGATTGGAGTTGGGCTCCCGTTGGATCGATCAAACAAGGGCAGGATGTCAAGTCGTTGATCCTGATCGCGCCTGAACAGAAATTGAAAGGCTTGTCGATCAAACCGTTACTCAAGCACCCTCTGTTTGTGGGCGAGCGGGCTGAGCCACTGCCGATGCTGGTCATCTATTCGGCGTCTCATCCTGAATCGGTGGAACAGTCGACTGAGATCTATGACGGGATCAAAAAAGGGCGATCTCGGTACGCGAAGGCTTGGCGAGAGACGATGGCGGAACAAAAGAAGATGGCGGAGCAGAGACAAGAGGAAGAACCCGTTGCAGCCGCTGGAGAAAGCGAACCTGATAAAGAACAACCCAAGGTAGTGCCTCCCCCGCCTCCGATTGATCCGATGAAAACGTTTGTCAGCGGCCCGGTTCCCCGTGAGAACAAGCCGGGATCTGAATTGATTGCATCGCCCAAATCACAGGGAGTGTTTCGCTTCATCGACAATTTTGTGAAACAGGCGATCCTTAGTCGTCAGGTTGCTTATCCGTGGCGTGAGCGATTGGGCAGGTGATGGGCAACGGTTGGCAACCGCTGTTGAAGCATAAAAAAACTGCCCGATGGCAAGTCGCATCGGGCAGTCTATGTCGCAAATGGATCAACGGGTCGTTGAAGGGATTAATTTCTACGTCGAACAAGTCCCAACGAAACGAGGCTGCCAATCAAAAATGTGGCCGAGCCCGGTTCGGGGATGGCTGCCGTTTCAAATTCTAACGTGAAGCTGGTTATGTCGATGCCGTTATCAGGGTCGCCGGGTGAGTTTGAACTTCCAAAAGCACCACTGGAAGAACCCATCGCAAGCATCCCAAAGTCGTATGATAGCGGTGAAGTGATGGTTTCGGTGTCGGAGCTACCTGCGAATCCGGTGGTAATCTCCAGATCGCCACTGGCTACACGTTCGATCATCACATCAATCGTGTAGTCGGTGTTGGCAACGACCGTGTAACCAACAGCCGGGCTGGATCCCACGTTGGTGAAACCGGAGCTGGTGGCCAACAGGCGGCCAGTGGTCGAAGGGTTGGAGGATCGTACGTTGAAGTTGGTGCCTGGATCGGCACTTTCAACATCGATCTCGGTATAGAAACCCGGCAATCCGCTGTAGTCAGCGTTGGGTGAACCGCTGTTGTAGCTGGTGTTCTGGCCAAGTTGGGTTGGGCCAGTCCGGCCAAGATGGTCAAAAAAGCCAACGCGAATATCTTCATTGCCAGCTGCAACGGTGGCCGGCGTCGTGAAGTCGATCGAAGCGGTCAGCTTGTCGCCTGCAGCAGCCAGCGTTTGCGTCGCGAACAAGGCGTGAATCTGACGCCCTGAACTTCCACTGACCAGGCCGATTGAATTTGAATTGAATTCAATCGCATTGGAAGTGGACGAACCGTAGTAGTCAGCGTCTGTGACAGCGGTGCCGTCGACCGCAAAGTTGTCGTCAACGACGGTGTCTCCAAAGCCGGATGTTGCGAACACCGCCAGTGCCAATGCCGCACTTAGTGAATGGATTAATTTCATAGCTGTGACTTTCTAGTTGAATCAGGAAGGTGGACGGAAGGAGGCGATGATCCGGGTTGCTGAACCCAGACTTAACAACGGCTCCGTGAACATCGACTTGTTATGAATTCTCGCATTATGAATGGATTTTTCTGGGGTACCAGCAAATGTTTACGGTTTTCCGGAATTTCTCATAACAAGCTGAAATAACGAAAATACTGCCCGGGACGAGTGTCCGCGGGCAGTTATTTCCAGCGATCTAACAATCGCTTGCGAACCTACGGCGCGTTGGAGTTTCCAAGGTTACCGATCAATGTGAAGGCATCCCCAAGAACGTTGACCGTTCCGTCAAAGTTGATATCGCCTGCGGAGTAGCTCGTAACGGCGTTTCCGAGGTTACCGACCAACGCAAAAGCATCACCAAGAACGTTGACGGTACCGTCGCAGTTGAGGTCTCCCGGAAACGTTCCCGTCTGACCATTCGAAGTCATGACCAGCGTTGTAATGTGAGTGTTGGCATCAGCAGCGCTGATCGTGCCGTCATCATCGATATCAAGAGCCTCAAGTGCTCCCGTCGCTGCGGATCCGATGTTGCCTACATAACCATCAAGGTCAGCACAATCGACGTCGCCATCGCCGTCGAAGTCGCCCACCACAGCAGCTGAGCCTTCGATATCGTCTCCGGTCCGCACCACAATGTTGTCCATATCGTAATCGGGAAGCGTATCCGAGTTACTGCTGCCGACCAAACCGAACCTTCCAAGTCCGTCGTCAGCGAAATAGCTGGTCGATCTTTCCGTGTGAAATTGCAATCCATTGGCTTCATCTGGACCCGAGTCGTCGTTAACCAGTACTCCATTTAGGTAAACATCGTAATGCAAACTATGGAGTGTCCGCGTCTGACCAAACAACGTGTACGTGTAGTCTGCCACCCCCTCCAGCGGAGTAATAAAGTCATTGTCTAACGCTATGTTACCGTTGGCAACAATCGTCACCGTTTGCGGTCCAACTAACGGATCAGTAAAGATGGTGTCGACGTCGTTTGGGTTTGGGGCAGGATCGCCATTTCCATCGACATCACCCAAGCCACTGTACTTAATCGACATTCTACCGTCGGCCTGGAACGAAACTGAAAATGCAGAACGTGATTCGCTGGTAATACTCTGGCCCGAATTGGCCATGCGAAAGCGAATCGCATGATTGCCGTCGGTGTCCGATTCGCTTGAGGGGACATACACGTTGCGGTTATTGAAATCGATGTCGATTCGGAAAGGTTCCGTCATGGGGGTACTGGTAAACGCAGGAGGGTCAGCCATATCGAACTCTCCAAACTCGCCTTGAACTTCCGGCTTTTCATCGGGAGCGAGATCAAAGATTCGCATTGCGTTGCCAGTGCCAAACGGGTTGTCGACCGCGTCGACCAGCGTGATTCCATAATCAGTCATTAATGCTGAATTGCCGCCTGCATCGAAGCCCGCGTTGCCGGATACGTTCGCCCAGTTTTCAAAGGCACCGCCTGCAGAGTTATCGAATGGCGTTTGTTCACCATCGAAAAGAACGAGTTCTTCGGCGTGAGCAAATGTTGCGCAGAGTGCCAATGCCACGCAGGCACAAAACGAAGTTAAAAGGGTGGGTTTAGAGAATTTCATAATCGCCTCTTTCTTGTTTTTCTATCAGCGAGGAAGTTGTGAAAACGATGACGGGTTCCGTAGGTGGGCATTTTTTTGAGTTCGAAACGATGCTTTCAGCATAACAGGCTTGAAACCGGTGTCAATATACGGTTAAAATAATAAGCCATGTAACCCGTTAAAGTTGCTTACCGGATCCGTATCCTTTGGTTTCCAATTTAAGGATGCGAGGCTGTATTTATTTCTATGACGAGAGGTCTTTGCTATGAAAAAAACGGACCGTTCCGCGTTCACGCTTGTCGAGCTTCTGGTCGTAATTGCCATCATTGGAATTTTGATCGGAATGCTTCTCCCTGCCGTTCAACAGGTTCGTGAGGCTGCTCGTCGGTCGGCCTGTCAGAACAACGTGAAGCAACTTGTATTGGCATGTCACAACTTCGAAAGTGCTCGTCAGCACTTTCCGCATGGATTGAACCACACTTATGATCCGGGTGCTTCCCCCGGTTCGCCAGGTTTCGCGAGAGGTGCCCCAATGTTTGATCGTCCCGGCAGCACTTACGCGGTCAGGTTCGGTTGGGGAACTTTCCTGTTGCCGTTTCTCGAGCAAGGGAACCTGTATACGCAGATGGAGTCAGACACAAATGGGTTTGTGAATGACCCATTTAACGATGCGTTGGTCGGGACCACTCTGATGTCGGAAGTGCCATATACTGCGGTACCGGTTTTTATCTGTTCCAGTGACGTGAACCCAAATGAGAACTTCAATTCGTATTACACGCCTCGTGCAGTAGTCAGGCGGACGAGTTTCCTCGCGGGCAAGTCGAATTACGTCGCGAACATCGGCGCTGTACGCTGGTTCAGTCAATCGAGCGATCCAGAGTTTAGAGTCCTGTGGGGGCCGTTTGGCAGAAACTCAAAAACAGAGTTTCAGGAGTTAGAGGATGGCTCCAGTAACGTGATATTTTTTGGTGAGCGTTCAAGTTTAAAAATCAGTCCTCCCGGTGAAGACCCGGAAACCGTGCCTTACGGCGCTGTTTGGGCTGGCCGATCCAACAGGAGTAACACTCATCTTGATGGCAATGCGGACCAACGATGGGGCTGGTCCGAAGGGATCGGGTTGATGGCCAGAATCGGCGTTCCCGCCGAGTACACGGGGTTTTCTGACGCTGGTGTTTACTCGGTTTTCGAAAGAGGGGTCAACGGAACGCAACAGGCGATGGGGCTTATTTCCAGCTTTCACCCGGGTGGCGGTAACATCGGAATGGGTGACGGTTCCGTAAGGTTCATTACCGACAACATGGCTTACGAAACGCTGGGACGCCTTGCGATGATGAGCGACGGAGCCGTCGTCGGTGAGTTTTGATCTGAGATGCTAATCGAACGATGGTGGATCGAGGTGTCAGAAAACCGCCGACTTCGCCTTTGTATCGTTTGGTCTCGTCTCATCGCGTGTGGCCTCGTTTTTGGCTTCTGTTCCGCTACCTGTTGCTTCAATCAAATGAAATCATATTCTGAGTTCCGCATCCTCGCTTTATGCTCTTTCGTTCTTTTGGCGGGTTGTTGGAAGGGCGAGTACAGTTCCGTTTCTGGCACCATCACCGTCAACGGAGAGCCGAGGGGAAATGTGCAAGTTGTTTTCGCTCCTTTGGCAACAGACAAAACCAATAGTCCAGGTCCACCGTCGGTTGGAGTTACGGATGCGACGGGACGCTACGAACTCGAGGCGCGGGATGGCAAACGGGGCGCGATCGCTGGCACCCACAGAATCAGTTTCAAGTACGTCGATCTCGAGAACGTCGGTGATTTGAAATTCGCGTTAGGTCGGGCTTTGACGAATGAAGAAGCCGAAAAGTACAAGGCGAAAATTAATCACACGGTAAGCGAAACGAAAAGGCGCGGAGCCATTTCAAGAAAATCAATGACCACGTTCCGAGTACCCGAAGGTGGTCTTGATAACGCCGATTTCGAAATTGGCGAAACTGATGAAGAAAAGAAGAAGCGTCGAAGGTAGTTTTTGATTTTAAAGCTGCATCCGAATCGCAATCATTCAAAAGCTAGAAGGTTTTGTTCATGAGTAGTCGTCGTATCTTTCTAAAACAGTCTTTGGCTGTGGCCACTCCTTTGATCGTCAGTCCGCATTTGTTTGGTGCCGATGCGCCCAGTGAGCGGATCAACGTTGGTTTCATTGGAACCGGTAATCAGGGAATGGGATTACTCAAACGATTTTTGGCTCGAGACCTTGGTAACGTTCTGGCTGTCTGCGACGTCAACGAGGGAAGCTTCGGCTACAAGGAAGAAGAGCATTTCTACGGTCGTGAACCGGCCAGAAAAATGGTCGATAATCACAATGTAAAGAAATCAAAAAGCGGGAATCCCGCGAAGTGCGATGTTTACAATGACTTCCGCGAAGTGCTGATTCGCGATGACATCGACGCGGTATTTATTATCGTGCCTGACCATTGGCACAGAATCATTGCCGTAATGGCATTGGAAGCCGGCAAAGACGTGTACTGCGAGAAGCCGCTGACGTTCGCGGTGTCTGATGGCAAGGCATTGATCGATGCGGTTCGAAAGAACGATCGAATCTTCCAGACGGGAAGTCATGAGCGTTCCAACCCGCAGAGCATGTTTATCTGCGAGGCCGCAAAAGCCGGAAAAATTGGTAAGCTCAAGAAGATCGTGACCAAGGTTGGTTTCAACAACAAGATCAGCCCGAAGCCTGGCTGGAAGCCGATGCCGGTGCCAAAAGGTTTTGACTATCGGACGTGGCTCGGCCCGGCACCGGATCAGCCGTACCATCAGGATCGCTGCCTGTATCGGTTCCGTTTCCACTACGATTATTCGGGCGGTCAGATCACCAACTTTGGTGCCCATTGTAACGACATGGCTCATTGGGGCATGGGACTCGATACGGGTGGACCGATCGAAGTCGAATGCGAAGGTGCCGGCTTCCTTCCTGAAGGCAGCTTGTTCAACACAGCGACCGAAACTCGTTTTCGGTGCAAGTACGAAAACGGGGTTGAGCTTTTCTGTGAAAGTGGATCGG
The DNA here is from genome assembly GCA_964468915.1 of uncultured Pirellulaceae bacterium. Lineage (GTDB taxonomy): Bacteria > Planctomycetota > Planctomycetia > Pirellulales > Pirellulaceae > Mariniblastus. The sequence continues at coordinate 64,263 of CAYXWX010000003.1, read as the reverse complement.
AAAGTGTGCAGACTCGCTTTGAAGGAGAAGATGGCTACCTGCAGACCGGTAATCGCGGCGTGTCCGCATCTGATTATGAATTGATCAAGGATTGCCCGGAAAAGCCAAAAGGGAAAGAAGATCCTCACAGTTCTCACATGGCCAACTTCATGGATTGCGTCAAGTCACGCAAGGAACCCCGTGCTCCGGTGGAAGTTGGGAACGCCTCGGCCGTTTTGTGTCACATTGCCAATGCCATGATTCGTCTGTATCCGGAAACTGGTCCGGGTGTGGTGGCGAAGTGGGATGCCGAATCCGAACGATTCATCAACAACGAAGCCGCCAACAAGATGCTCGTTCGTGAAGAACGCGATCCGTGGTCGTAACCAACGACGTGCTCATCTTGAGGGAATTTGTGCCGTGGTGAATTGCGTTCTCAAGTCGATTGGTCTGACTCTGTTGCTCATTGGCAATGCCCATGCCGAACAGCACCTCGTCACGCCCAAAACAGATTTGAAGAAGCTCTGTCAGAAAGTCGTCGCGGGCGATTCAATCGTTCTGCAAAACGGTGACTGGAGAGACGTCGAGCTGGAATTCAGTTCACTCTATGGCACTCCAGAGTCTCCCATCTCTATCGTTGCTGAAACGCTGGGCGAGGTTGTCCTGTCAGGAAAGATCCAGCTTCGGGTTTCGGGGGAACATGTTGTCGTTTCGGGACTCGTTTTTCGCGACTGTGTTGGCGTCGATAATGTTTTAGAGTTGCGATCAGACGACGAACTGCCGGCTGAACATTGTCGAGTGACCAATTGCGTTTTCGACCAACCGAAAGCAGTTGAATCGAACAAGGAAACAACATGGCTTGCGGTTTACGGATCCAACCATCGAATTGACCATTGTTATTTCGGCGGCAAGAAGACTCGAGGCGCGACCATTGTGATTTGGGTGGGTGAGGAGCCTGAAGATCATCGCGTCGATCACAACTACTTTGGACCGCGCCCAAAGCTTGGGCAGAACGGAGGCGAAACGATTCGAATTGGTTCGAGCAAAGATTCTGAATTCGTGTGCAAAACGATCGTGGAAGAGAATTACTTCTTCAAATGCGATGGCGAGGCCGAATTGATCTCAAACAAGTCTTGCGAAAACATCTATCGTCACAACGTTGTCGAGGAATGCTCCGGCGCGTTGACCTTGCGACATGGGCATCGATGTCTCGTGGATGGGAATGTGTTTCTCGGAAACGAACAAGCCGGGACAGGCGGCGTCAGGATCATTGGCCGTGGGCATCGAGTGATCAATAATTACTTCGAGGGATTGCGCGGTGATGCCGAACGCGCAACGATCTGCCTGATGAATGGAATTCCGGATAGCCCATTAAATGGGTTTGCACCTGTCGAAGACGCGATTGTTGCTCACAACACGTTCGTCGATTGCAAGGTTACGTTTGAGATTGGCGTTGGCTCGGGGACAAGAAAGCGATCGGTTGCTCCAAAGAAATGCCTCTTTGCGAACAATGTAATCTCGTCCGGGAAGTGGACGCCGTTTCGTCTTCACGCTGATCCGGTAGAGTTTGTATGTCGTGGAAACAAGCAGCAGATTGGTCGAGACTACGACGATATGCCGATTGATTTCGAACGGGTGGCACTCAGACTGACAAGAACGGATGACCATTTGATGCGTCCACTTGATTCGCAGAATCTCAAAACCGACGCGTTGTCAGAATTGGAGATCAAGCTCGATATTGATGGACAGCCACGTTCAGAAACCGCGGTCGCCGGTTGCGACGATCCTGAAAACGAGCTGCGGGAGTTGGCCTCACGCCGCAATACCGGACCAGAGTGGCGGCGGGTGTCGAACCAATGAAAGTGATAATACCGCTGATAATTTGTCTTTTGTACGCTCCGAAGATCGCGCACACTCAGCAGACGTTCAAAGTCAGCTCATCCGAGGAAGTCGAAAGGCTGCTCGATTCGGGAAAGGTTGCTGCAGGGGACACGATTGCCTGGACCAAAGGAGAATACAACGATGTCGCTTTAAACGTCGAGGGCGTTGACGGTTCGCTCAGCAAGCCGATTACCTTGAAAGCCGAAACACCGGGATCGGTGGTGTTCCCTGGTAAATCTCAGTTCAAGATTGGAGCTGCTAACTGGACCATCAAAGGATTTCATTTTGATGGCTCGGAAGACGAGTCGAACGCGTACAACACTTTTCAGTTTCGCAGCAATGGTGGACGCGCGGCTCGCAACGTAACGCTCGCCAATTGTGCATTTACGAATCTGAAAACCGAAAAGGAGACTTCGAAATGGGTTTTGATCTTTGGGCAATCGAATGCGATTGAGAATTGTCACTTCAGCGGTAAAAATAGCAAAGGAGCTTTGGTCACTGTTGAGCTTGGATGTCTTGGCGATGGCGAAACAGCCGACCACTTGATCACTCGAAACTACTTCGGGGACTTTCTCCCTCAAGCAGGAAATGACAACGAAACGATCCGGATTGGAAGCAGCGAGGACCAGCACAAACCAGCTTCTTGCGTTGTTCGTGACAACTACTTTTTTCGGTGCGACGGCGAGCCGGAGATCATCAGCAGTAAATCCAGCTACAATTCGTTTGAGCGAAACACACTCCGCCAATGCAATGGTTCGTTGGTGCTCAGGCACGGTCACCATACCAGAGTCGAAGGAAACTTTTTCATTGGTGACGGTGCGGCGGACGCGGGAGGAATCCGTGTCGTCGACAGCCACCACCTGATCGTCAACAATTATTTTCAGGATCTCACGGGAACGAAGTGGAACGCAGCGTTTTCGATTTTGGGTGGCGATGAAAACTCCGGTGGTTCAAGCAACGGATATCAGGCGGTCGACGAGATAACCGTCGTGCACAATTCCTTTTTCAATTGCAAGCGGAGCATTTTCCTGAACAACACAAAAGGTTCTCGGGCTCCGACTGGCCTCATCGCCAACAACCTTATCAGCAGTTCTCATGGGCCATTGATCAAAGACGATCTGAATGCCACAAAGCTGAAATGGTTGGGGAACGTTTTCCATGGAGCACCTGTTGGAGCCGATGTCGAAGGCATCACGGCTGATCTGAAATTAAGTGAGATCAGTGGCCTGATCCGCCCGGACAAGGCCGGCCCAGCCGCCGATTCAGCAGTGCAATGCAATGTTCGAGTCGAACGAGATATTTTCGGTCAGATACGCCCAGCGTTTTCTGCCGATGTCGGTGCCGAAGAAGTGTCTGGAGCCAACGGCACGAAGGCTTTCGGACCTCTGACGCCTGACGACGTTGGAGTCAGCTTCGACATTCCGTTAGTGCCTCACAAAAACTCAGCCGATGTCAACTAACAGAAGTTCAAACGCGGAGTAAATCATGCCTTACAGTCGACGTGGATTTTTGAAAACAGCTTCGTGCGGTGCCGTTGGTTCGGTCGCTTTGTGTGGCCCTGCTGTTGCTCGACCATCAAGTTCAACCATCCAAAATCCGCTCCAGACGGGTGACGGTCCGATATTCAATCTCGGGCTTGCCGCCTATTCCTTCAAGCCTCACTTTAAGTGGGTTAAAGGGAAGGCGCAGAAGCCACTTGATGGTAAACCCATCGACATGTTCGAGTTCATCGACTACTGCGCCGATCAGAACTGTGGAGCTGAGCTTACCAGCTACTTTTTTCCGCCAGATGCGGATGAAGCGTATTTTCGAAAGATCAAACGTCACGCTTTCCTGAACGGTGTCCCAATTGTCGGTACCGCGATTGGCAATAATTTCACGACCCCAAAGGGTGGCAAACTGGACGCTCAGATTGCAGACGCAAAACGTTGGATCGACCGTGCGGTTCAAATGGGGGCTCCTCATATTCGATTTTTCGCGGGCAAGCGGAAAGATATCGAAGAAGCGCCGGAAACCATGAAGATCGCTATCGAGGCGTTGCAGGAATGCGTTGACTACGCAGCGGAAGCTGGTGTGTTTGTTGGAGTCGAAAACCATGGCAACCTGACAGGTGATCAGGTCATTGAAATTGTCAAAGGGATCAAAAGCGATTGGTACGGAGTGAATCTTGACACAGGTAACTTTGTGTCAGATGACCCTTACGCTGAGATGGAGCAATGTGCTCCTTACGCCGTTCACGTCCAGGTCAAAGTGAAAATGAAAACGATGACCAAAGGCGAAAAGATTCCAGCAGACATGGAGCGTGTCAGCAAGATTCTGAAAGACTCAAATTATCGCGGCAATGTTGTCATGGAGTACGAAGAAGAGGCTCCATTTGAAAACGTGCCGGGAGCGATGGACCAATTGAGAAAATACTTCAGCACCTGAACGTCAGACAGCGCACGGGTGACGCGGGCGACAACAAAAATTCTGAAAGAGAACCCAATGAATGCATCCAAATTGAACCGTCGTAAGTTCGGGGTTGGTGTAGCGTCGGCACTTGGTGCCCTTGCATTACCGAAGTCGAATGCCAAAGGTGCGAGCGTACGACAGGACAAGCCTTACGAATATTGCACGTTTATCAAATTCATTCAGGATTTGTCTCACGAAGAATTGGCTGCGACTCTCAAGGAAATTGGGTTGGACGGTGCTGAGGTGACGGTTCGCAAAGGTGGCTACATCGCTCCTGAGGCCGCTGCCGACGAATTGCCTGAACTTGCGGAAGTGTTCAACGAACACGACTTGAAAATCAACATTCTGACCACGGACATTGAGGGGCCCGATACACCCAACGTTGAATCCATTCTTGCGACAGCGTCAAAACTTGGAATTCAACGATACCGAATGGGATTCTGTCGGTACGATTTGAAAGCACCCATCAAACCACAGCTGGAATCGATCAAGCCTCAATTCAAAGAGTTGGCGGCAATGAATCGAGAGGCGGGCGTCACTGCGGTGTATCAGAATCACGCCGGAGCCAAATACATGAGCGCAACGCTGTGGGACCTTGAGCAAGTGCTACGTGACATTCCAGTTGAGGAAATCGGGTGCATCTTTGACATTCGCCACGCGGTCGCCGAAGGTGGCTCAGCCTGGCCAATCTACTATGACATCATCAAGCCCCACATTTCGGCGTTGTCGGCGAAAGATTTCAACTGGGGCTTAAAAAAAGAGAAAGACGAAAGACTTTCTGCTTTGCACGGCCCCTTGGGGCAAGGGCAAGTTGACTACCAGAAATTCTTGAAAGAGTTCCAGAAAGATTTCGCACGTGCTTTGGTGACGTTACACGTTGAGTATCTGCCCAAGGCGGGCGTCGCGGCCAATGTCGCGGCGATCAAACGTGATTTTGGTGTGCTGCAAAAGTTGATGGGCCACTGATGAGTGCGAGGCAGTTTCTGCTCGATCATCATTTTCGCCAATCGATTGATTGTCCCGCATCAGTGCTCGTGTGCGGTTCGCCCGACAGACCGGCGTCGGCGAACCGTCATGGCAATCCCAGTCAGGGTCAGTAACGAAATGCTGCCGGCTTCCGGGATCGCGGACACCGATGACGTACTGCTGGCATTACCGTTGGTTGCCCCAAGATTCGCAACAAGCGCGAAGCCGTCCCTCAGCACGTCAACCGTCTGGTCACCATTAAAATCACCCTGGGCCCAACTGGTGGAAGAATTTCCAAGGTTGGCAACCAACAAAAATCCGTCGCCGAGGACATTGACCGTCCCATCAAGGTTTGCGTCACCAGCGACCGTCCCCTGGCCTCCGTCAGACGTTTGCACAAGTTGGGTGTAGTGCTGAATCATATCGTCTTGATCGATGTTGCCGTCCGCGTCCAGGTCCAAAGCTTCGAGGGCTCCCGTTGGTGACGCACCGATGTTTCCGTTGTACTGATCAAGATCGTCCAGGTCGACATCGCCATCGAAATCAAAGTCTCCGAGTTGGCCAAGTTCCCTGACAACAAAATCGTCGAAATAGGCAACCTCATCTTTGGAGGTGGCCCAACGGCTTGAGCCACCGCCGAAGAATGTGCTGAAGTACAGCTGGTCAATCTGTAAAGACGCGACGTCACGGAAACGAATATCGTCAACGTCAAGCACCTGAACTCCATCCAACCATGCCTGAATGACTCCATCACGCAAACCCTGGCCACCGTTGGTCCCTGGCGTATTCATGATGATGCGATGTCGAAGGTGATACCAACGATCCGATTCGAACTCTTCCCAATTGCCTGATGGGCCATCGTCATAGTCCAGATCATCTCCGTTGACTCCATTGTTAGTCGTTTGATCTGGATGATACAAATACTGGGCAATGTTTGCTCGATCGGTCTCGTCTGAGTCAAGCGGTGAACCGGACGAGCCGTCTGTGCGCCAATGCATTCGAGCGCTGAAGCCGTCGGTTCCGTTGGGCCTGTTGCCTCCCGAGTTACCCGTGCCGCCGGCCAGGCCCGGAAGTTTACCACCGCGCACGAAGTCGAAGCCATCTTCAAATTTTATTCGATACTCAAGCTCAATCGCTTCGTAGCCTTGATCCAGAATCGTTCTCCACTGGGCTCCCGTTCGATCGTCACCGCTGCCAAACAAGCCTTCGGGATACTCGACCCTCAAGACCTTGCTTCCGTCCTCGTTCACGATCGACACCCGACCCTCGTCGACGCCGTTGCTGCCAGAAGGTGAATTCCAGTCGGCTTCGAGGTTGGATCGCGAGTATTGCCCAAATGGATCGTCTTCAAAGTCGTTCGTAAAAACTATCTGTGACATTAGGAGCTGACTGGCAGACAACACAGCTGATCCGAAAACCGATAGGAACACTCTTGCGTTTATCATGGGGGCAAATCCCTTTGATGATGGGGCGGGAAGGTTGGCTTGTCTGAGGCAAACGACGACAGCGTCATTGTAAACTCTTTTGTCTCGTTTTACGATAAGTTTTGGCGTGGAAAGTGACTCTAATGCTGGCCTGAGGTTAGACTTGTTGACCTTAGAGGCCTTTGTCATAGGCCTTTGTCATGGTTTGTCCGAAGCGGAATGATATTGACCGTTTGTCCAACTGGTCAGAACGTGGTCTGGGACTTTTGGATAGTTTTAGGAGTTTGTTCACATGAAGCCTGATCGTCGCTCGTTCCTGTTGGGCGCTGCTGCGGCAGGTTTTACGTCAATGGCCAGCGCCGAACCGATTCGAGTATCGGCCAATGATGAGATCCGCGTTGCAATTCTTGGCTCGGGCTGGCGAGGCGGGCAACTGGCAGAAGCGTTTTCCAAAACTCGCGGCTGTCGACTGGTGGCGTTCGCCGATCCCGACGCAAAGCGCAGCGGGAAGCTTGCTGACATTTATTCAGGCGAGGCTTACACGGACTTACGCAACGTTTTTGACGATCCGAATGTCGACGCCGTTGCGATATCGACTTGCAATCATTGGCACTGTCTTGCGACCATCTGGGCACTGAATGCTGGCAAGGATGTTTACGTCGAGAAGCCGTTGTCGCATACTCAATGGGAAGGGCGGCAGGTCGTCAACGCGGCTGCCAAAAGTGACCGGATCGTCGCGTTCGGAACTCAGCAGCGTAGCGACCCGATGCAAACGGAAGTAAAACAGTTCTTGCATGAGAACAAATCGCTTGGCGAAATAAAATATGCTCAAGCGAATCGATTGGGGGTCCGCGAAAGCGTCGGCAAAAGAAAGGTTCCTCTGCAGGTACCGCCGGACGTCGACTACAACCTGTGGCTTGGCCCGGCAGCGAATCAGCCGATTTACCGTGATAAGCTGCACTATGATTGGCACTGGGACTTCAATACCGGTGGTGGTGAAATGGGCAACTGGGGTGTGCACATTCTGGATGACATTCGTAATGTTGCCTACCTGGATACGGTGACGATTCCAAAAAGTATTGTCGCGGCAGGTGGAAGAGTGATCTGGAACGACGGTGCCGATACTCCTAATGTGCATTTTGCAATATTTGAAACGGATTCTTTCCCGACGATGATCACGATCAGCAACTTGCCGAAAACTCCTGATCAGAAACCAGATGAAAAGGGAAAGAAAAAGGGTTGGTCGGTTCGCGCGGGGATGCCCGTCGATGGCCCCAGCAGCGGTTATGTGATCGCATGCGAAGGTGGTTACTATTTCGGTGAGCGGCAGAGCGGCCGGGCCGTTGATCTGGAAGGAAAAACCATTCGTGAATTTGAAGGCGGCGAGATTGTTCCACTGCACGTTCAGAACTTTATCAACGCAGTACGAGATCGCGATTCTTCGATCTTGAATGCTCCAATCGAAATGGGGCATCACAGTACGAGCTGGGCCAATCTTGCTAACATCGGGTTCAGGTCGGGGCAGGCGTATGATTCGGAAGACATTCGTTCCGTCAACTCTCTTGAGGCATGGCCGTTGCTGGTTGCACAGATGGAAACGCAACTGTCAACTTTTGGAGTTGTGACGGATCAACTTGTTTCCAGCCCCGTACTTCAACACGATCCAGAAACGGAAACATTCGTTGGCGAACACGCTGCTTTGGCAAATCGCTTTTTGAAACGACAGTATCGCAAGAATTACACTGTTCCCAAGATCTCCTGATCCGTTACTCCAATTCAATCCTGTCACTATCAATTCTCAAGTCAATTCAATGCCTCAAACTTCTCTGAAAACCGATGCCGGAGTCAAAGATGTCTCGCTCTACCTGCTTCCGGTAGAAACCCGAGTTCCGTTGAAGTTCGGTTCGGAAACACTGAAAAGCGTCACGTGTGCCCGAGCCAAAGTCACGCTGGAAGATCGTGATGGAAACGTTGCGTCTGGATGGGGCGAAACTCCGCTGTCTGTGCAGTGGGTCTGGCCAAGTACCCTGCCCTATTCCGATCGTCATGAAGCGTTGATTGAGTTCTGCAAGGTCCTTGCGGAAGAGTGGCGAATCTTCGGCGAGATGGGGCATCCGATCGAGTTGTCTCATTCGTTTCAGCAGGGCGTATTGCACTCACGACAAGACGAATTCAATGCGGCGCGAGGCGGTGAGCCGATGCCTTACCTCGCAGGACTTGTCGCCGCAAGCGTATTCGATCAGGCGATTCACGATGCCTACGGCGTGTTGCATGGTGTCGATATCTACAAAACGTACAACAACGAATTCATGTCTCGGGATCTTGCACATTTTTTGCCACCGGAGTCGGACGAAGAAGTGTCGTTTGCCGGAAAGTACCCCACTGATTTTCTGGTTGAGACACCGCCGACCCAGCTTCCGGTCTGGCACCTGGTTGGCGGGCTTGATCCGATTGATCCTGAAGAACTCACTGGCGACGAACCTGATGACGGATATCCGGTTTTGCTGAGCGACTGGATCGAACGAGACGGATTGGAGTGTCTGAAGATCAAACTTCGTGGTAACGATTCCGACTGGGACTATCAACGGCTGTTAGCAATCGGACAGTTGTCACTGAAGACAGGAGTCAAATGGCTGACGGCCGATTTCAATTGCACGGTCCGCGATCCTCAGTACGTGAATGAGATTCTGGATCGGTTCGAATCAGATCACAAAGCGATCAGTGACACGATTCTCTATGTCGAACAGCCGTTTCCATATGATCTTGAGGCCCATCGCATTGATGTACATTCGGTGTCAGAACGTAAGCCACTGTTTCTTGATGAAAGTGCTCACGACTGGAAGTACGTGCGACTTGGGCGAAAACTTGGTTGGTCCGGCGTCGCATTGAAAACGTGCAAGACTCAAACGGGTGCGCTGTTGAGTCTTTGTTGGGCGAAGGCTCATGGCATGCCGTTGATGGTGCAGGATCTGACTAACCCGATGTTGGCTCAGGTGCCGCACGTTCGCCTTGCTGCTCATGCGGGTACGATCATGGGCGTCGAATCAAATGGTATGCAGTTTTACCCGGATGCATCGAAGCCAGAGCAAGCGATTCACCCTGGGCTGTACCAACGCCGCAATGGGGTCCTGGATCTGTCAACGATCAGTGGACCAGGATTCGGGTATCGCGTCGAAGAGATCGATCGAACGCTTGGTGAGCCCGTTTGAAACGTCTCGCCCGCGGCCTTCACAATCTATTGTTCGTATTTTGGGATTCGCAGTTGAATGCCGGGAGGGATCGCAGTCGGGTTGCGAAGCAGCTGTTGGTTCGCCAAGTAGATATCCAGATAGAAATCAGGTTTGCCGTAGTACTCGGTTGAAAGACTCTGCAACGTGTCGCCCACTTGTGTCGTGTGAGCCGAGAATTGGTTCGTCTGCAAGTCGATGTTTGTTTGCTGTCGAGAACGGATTTTTGTCAATTCACGCTGCCCCTGTTCGTTCAGCCCGAATGGAATTCGACGATTGGCAGATCTTGGAAGTGTATTGTTGCGTTCAAAGTCATTGCGATCGAGGACGGAGTTGGATCCTGCCACAGTCCCAACATCGTAGTACGAGTGGACTTGATTGTTGGCCCTGCCGCCACGAACAAAAGCTGATTGTTTATTTCCCGATTCAGACCGATTCCCCCGGGGTATTGTGACCTCCAGATCAGGAATCTCAGGATTCGGAAACGAATCGTCTTGCTGTGGTGGAGCGAGAGAAATTCGTCGGTTACCCGATTCAATTCGAAGATGGGATGCCTCTACATCGATGGATGATTGTTTCACTTGCGATCGCCCCTGATCTCGACGAGACGTTTCTTTTGAGATCAGGCGTGGCTGAAAGTCTTCACGTTGAAATGATGTGGGGCGTTCGCTTATTTGATAGATCTCAGTTGGTTCTGGTGGGGCAACGGGTTCAGGTCTTGATCCTGTGAATGCAGATCGCCCAGCGGCTCCGCTTGCGCCGATTGACGCGGGTTGTGAAGGCGAAGTTGACGCCAGATCCTGAGCAGGCCGAATGTAAAACGAGCCTGAATGAGTCCGAGGCGCGGCGGTTTCACGATCCGGAGTTGTCAAATTGCTGCGGGGTAATTCAAGCGGCGTGTTTTGAAAGCTGGCGGCAAGTTCTGAAAAATCAGGAATGTCGATGGTACGTTCCTCGACAACCGCCGGCATAGCAGGATTGATATCACGAACGACAGGCTGCACGGTTGAACTTGAATTCGATACTGCGTCACGGAATGTTTGAGTATCCACAGATTGCTCAACACCAAACCCATCGGACGGCGAAGGAAGACGCGGAGATTCTACTTTCGCGGCAGCCGAATCAGTTGGCACTGTACTACCGAATGCAAGAGACGGAGCGGTGGCGACCGAAGCTTGTTGCTGGCGTTGCTGTTCAAGTGACTTGGGAGAGGGATGGTTCCGAATGTACTGACCGAGCAAAAACGCGGTCGTGATACAGAATACGCCAAGAATCGATTGTTGAATTGAGCCCACGTTTTTCTCCGCAAATGTACTGACAACGTTTGTCAAAAGTCTGAAACAGACTTGCGTCTTCGATGACGCTGACCGTTGCCAATCCATGGCGGAACGATGATGTGAGGCGTGCCCGAGTTTACTCTTTTTGAACAGCTGGGGCATGCTTCGCACCGGCAAATATGCCACACGACCGCACGCCAATACGCAGATTCGGGTACATTCGTTCGCTCAAATGGCACCTGAAAGCGGGTTTTTCGGTCTGGGTAAACAGGTCGCCCAATTTTGGCTGTTTTTTAATACGATTTCTGGCGGAGAAAATGCCACAAAAGAAGGTGCCAACCGAGATACAGGTAGATTCTCTTACCTGAGAGTCATAACCGGTTCGGTTTGGTCGGCGGCGGACAAGTAGCCATTCGCCGAGGGCTGGCTCCAAGCACCAGCAGTGGCGGCGTGTGGTTTTAAGATACACGCCGCCAGCGACTTACAAGCTTACTCAGCGGCCGGATCAACGACGCCAGGATTCAAGCCGACTGAATTCATCAACCACAACAAAGCGGGAGAAGCGACAAAAATCGAACTGTACGTTCCTACAATGACGCCAATGACCAGAGCAAATGCGAACCCGTGAATCGCGTCGCCTCCAAACCAGTACAGAATGAAGACCACGATAAACGTTGTCAGCGAGGTCAGGATTGTCCGGCTGAGCGTTTGCGAGATACTGTCGTTGATCATGTCCGCCGTGATCTCGGTTCGTTTGCCGCGAACTTCTCGAATCCGGTCGAACACAACAATCGTATCGTTAAGCGAGTAACCAATCACGGTCAGCAGCGCCGCCACAATTTCCAGGCTGATCTTGAATTCATCAATCTTCAAAAAGCCCAAAGCTCCTGCTAACCAATGGCTGATCGCGATCGCTCCCAGAACAATCAACACGTCGTGAATCAACGCGATGACGGCAGCAAGACCGAAAGCAATATTTTGGAATCGAATCCAAATGTAAGCGATGATTCCAATCAGACTTGCTGCGATCGCTCCCAACGCCTGCAATTGAGTCTTACGAGCAATCTGACCACCGACTTTACTGGTGGTGGGGAAGTACGGTTTCGTGTTGAACGTGTCAGCCCACTGGTTGATGATCTGACCCGCGTCCGCTTTCCGCTGGACCTCCATCGTGACGCTCCAGTTCTTGGACAGCGTGGAATCTGCAGATTCGTCCGGTTGCACATCGGGCGAGTCGAGGATCACCTGCGAATCTTCCAGGTCGAGTTCGACTTCTTTGGATGCATCGACCAGCAGCGAGCGAACCGTCTTTCCCGTGATCGGCTGATTGAAAGACAATTCCGTCGTGACTTTCTGTTCAGCTGCCCCAGGTGTTTCCGGCTCTGCTAATTCAGACGGTGACGCTTGCGGAGCAGCCGGTTTGTCATCGGGAATAGAATCAGTATCCACAGAGTCCAAGTCAAGCTGACCTGGTTCGGAGTCTGTTTCTGTTTCCACGGACGGTGATTCTCCAGCCCCGGACCCTTCCGTGGTCCCCGCGTCCTGAAGGAGAAACGCGGACGCGGCTGTCGGGAACATGATCGAGGCGGGGGCGGCAGACCATTGAGCACCCGTTCGTTGTAATTGATCGATGTTCAGCCGAAGCTTCGGTTGGTTCAAACTGGTGTCGGTTTCTGTGGCAGGAGTTGAAATATCTCCAACGTCGACATGGTGAAGCTGCAATTTGTCTTTGAACAAACGAGAAAGAAGCTCGTCGAGTTGTTCAAATCGAGTCTCTTCGTCTCCTCCTTCCCACGCAGGAAGGCTGCTGTCGACTTTAAAAACGCGATCTTTCAGCTCGGGATTGTCGTCGTTGTTGAATCCAGTGACGCTGAAATCGATTCTCTCATCGTTGTGAACCACTCCGGCTTCTTCCAATGTGTCTCGGATTTCTTCAACATCCTGAGCTTCATTGAACACCATTCGGACGGTTGATCCACCGCGTAAATCGTGGTTCAACAACCGAGGCCCAAAATGGAAGATCGAGTAGACACCAGCAACAATCAACGCTGCCGACATGACTCCGGTCAGACTGACTTTGTTCAGGAAATTCATTTTGTTTTTCGACAACAGTCGAGTCATGCTCAGCTTTGTGAGAAAGCGTTTGCGTTCTGCAATATCAAAAATCAGTCGCGAACAGAAAATCGCGGTGAACATACTCATCAGGATTCCCAAAATCAACGTCACCGAGAAACCTTTGATCTGCTCAGTTCCAATCACATAAAGAACGATCGCTGTGATTAACGTGGTAACGTTTGCGTCAACGATGGTTGTCGTCGCTTTGTCAAAACCGTTTCGGATCGCCATTCTCAAGGCAGCTCCACGATCCAGTTCTTCCCGAATACGTTCGAAGATCAGAACGTTCGCATCAACGGACATACCCACGGTCAAGACAAGACCCGCCAGACCCGTGAGAGTAAGTGGCTGGTTGATCGCCATGATCAAAGCAAGAATCAGGATCAGGTTCAGCACTAATGCCGCCGTCGCAACAAATCCGGCAAAGCGGTAATAGAACATCATGAAAATAAGCACCAGGATCAGCGACACGGTAATCGCCCAGATACCTTTTTCCTTCAGTTCCTGACCAAGCGTGGATTCAATGAAGTCTTTGCTGATCGGGGCCTTGTTCAAAGCGACCTCCAGCTTGCCACTTTTCAGCTTGATGACCAACTCTTCGACTTCTTCAGGCGTGAATTGGCCAGTAATCTGACCGTTGCCGTAAATCGCCTCGTTGATGTTGGGTGCCGAGTGAAGCTGGTCATCGACGACGATACCCATGGGGCGATTCTTGTTGATCGCAGTGAAAGAACCCATCATGCTGGTCCCGGCACTGGTGGTTTTGAAATACACGCAGCCACGACCTCGCTCGTCAGTGCCGTTGCTGACACTACTCAGATGAACACCGTTGACCGCTTTGTCCTTGGGTGGTTCGAGCATCAGAATTTGCAGGGTGCGAATTCCGTTACGATCGCACCAGATGGCCAGATTCGCAGCGGCTTCGTCCATGTCGCCCGTCAAAACACCGGAAAATTCCTGGAAGTTGACGATTCGTCCCGAGCTTTTATCTCGGACCAGGTTATTTGCACTGGGAACATGCTTCAGCGGCATCAGCCGAGTTGGGTCGTTCTGAGGAGGCACAATTGATGCGACTGAGGTCCACTTTGCGACGGTGTCACCTTCCGCATTTTTGACTTCGCGTTTGCGACTGCCACTGGCTGCCTGTTGACGAGCCAGATCGAATTCGGCTGCGTTCTTTTGAGCTTCGGCGACGATACGGAATTCAAGCTTGCCCGCCTCGACAAGTCGCTTCCAGATGTTGTCGGCGTCTTGCAGGTTTGTGGACGGAATCGTGACCTCGATCTTGTCGGCTCCCAAAGCACGAATCATGATCTCCTTGGTGCCGGACGGATTCACTCGTTGAACGAGGTTGGGAATGATGTCTTTTGCCTGGGGAAGCGGGCCGCCTTCGTTATCTCCCAACGCCTCCAGATTCAATGAGCCGACCATGTTGATGCCACCGCGGAGATCGACACCAAACTTGGGTGGCCACTTCGATCCGATAATCAGCAGTGCCAGAAGAACAGGAATCAGCACGGTCGCCATGCGTCCCGAGTAGTCAACGGTATTGAGCGCCTTGCAAATGAAGCCGCCCAAAAACCATCCTGCCACGATGGTCGCAATCAGAATGAAGAACACGATCATTCCTGGCGAAATCATTGGCTCGGCAGCAGGTTCGTTACCTCCCGCTTGAACGGCTTGGGCAAGAAACAGGCTCTGACAAAAAAGGATATCGAACATCCAAACGATTCCTGGTGGTAAACAGATTAAGGGATAGGGTATGGGTGAGTCACTTGCGCTCGAAATAACAGTTTGAGCACCATTCGTGCCAGCCGATCGATACACAAGGCTCGTTCAAGTGCGTTATCTGCACAGACGAAACTTGCTTGATTTCAAGGCAGTTTTCCCGGCTTTTGCAGGTCAACCGAACAATGGGATGTCGAAACGAATCACGCAGATTGCTTCGAATCGTCATCGGAAAGCACTCGCGCGATCGAGCTTGCCAACACCTGCATCCTCGCATTGGTGGAATCGTCGACTCGAATCGTGACATAGTCGTTGTCAGAGCGAACGTTGACGACAGTACCAAGGATGCCTCCGGCTGTGACAACACGATCGTTCTTTTTCAATTTGGCCAGCATATCGGCCGCCTTGGTCTGGCCTCGATCCTGTGGTTTTCCCATCATGATCAAGTAAAGCACAGTAACCGCGATCATCGCAGGAAGCATGAAACCCATGCTGTCCCAAAAACCTGGCGGTTTGTCTGCGACCGCTTTTTCGGCAGCGTCTGCAATTCCCTCAGCGACCTGCGTCTGAGCGAGTAGCATGCGAATGCCAAAAACGTGGCAAAGAAGAATCAGTTGTCCCATCAACGGAGCCCGTAAAAATGCCCAAAAATCAAGCCGACATCTTAAATGGGGGCCAGAATACCAGCAAGGCCACAATCTGCGACGTGAAACGTGCGGGGAAGAGCGTGAGAGTGACCAGCTGGGCCGGTGTCTATCGTGGTGATTGAGGGTCCAGCAGGTCGACTGTCTGAGTAAACCGATCAGGTCGCCCAGCCTGCGGATTTTTCTCGGTGGAAATCGACAAAACAGTCGGCGGCAATTGCCTCGCGGGCCTGCCTCATCAGGTGTTGGTAGTAAGTCAGGTTATGTAGAGAAAGCAGAATCGGGCCAAGCATCTCATCGGCCTTGAAAAGATGACGAAGATAGGCACGACTCAGATTAGCGTAAGGGCCCGGCAAATCAGCCTGCAGCGGGTTGGGGTCACGTTCATGACACAAATTTCTCAGTTTCAGCTTGCCTTGATCCGAAAATGCGGTCGCGTTGCGTCCGTTCCGAGTTGGCATGACGCAATCAAACATATCGACGCCTCGCCGGACGCCCTCGAGCAGGTCCTGTGGAGTTCCGACACCCATCAAATAGCGTGGCCTGTCCGAGGGCAACAGCGGGCATGTGAAATCGAGCGTCGCGTACATTTCGGCGGGAGGCTCACCGACACTCAGTCCGCCGATAGCGTAGCCCGGAAAATCAAGGTCGATCAATCCCTCGGCCGACTTTCGACGAAGATTCTCATTCAGTCCGCCCTGAACAATTCCAAACTGAACTTGTGACTCGAGCGTATGAGCGTCGCGGCACCGTTTCGCCCATCGAATCGACCGCTCCATGGCATCCTCGACAACAACGGCAGTCGAAGGAAGCTCGACCACGTGATCCAGAACCATCGCGATGTCTGATCCGAGTCGCTGTTGAATCTCGACGCTTTCCTCAGGAGTCAACGAGATCTTCGAACCATCAATGTGCGACCGAAACGTGGCTCCCTCCTCCGTGATCTTGGTCAACTTCGCCAGGCTGAACAGCTGAAAGCCACCGCTGTCGGTTAATACCGGTTTGTTCCAGCCCATGAACGAGCTGACTCCTCCCAATTCAGCAACCACATCGGCGCCGGGCCGAAGGTGCAGGTGATAAGTGTTGCCCAGCAGAATCTGAGCGCCCGTCGATTCGACCAGTCCGGTTGTCAGGCCCTTGACGGTGGCCAGCGTGCCCACAGGCATGAAGGTGGGAAGATCGATCACGCCGCGTGGAGTCGTTAATCGTCCCAGCCGCGCACCACAGTGTTTGTCGACATGCAGCAGTTCGAATTGAAAGGATGGAGAGGTCAGTGGTTTGAGGTTTCAGAGTTCAGGTTGATGTTTGATATTTGATATTTGATTGAATCAGGAGGGCGAGGCTGGGGTGGTGAAACGATTTGCTTGGCGCCCGATTCACAACCCGAAACGTAAGTGAGGGACCTCATTGTTCGAGCCTTTGTTCCCTCGCTGACGCAGCGGGTTTTGATTTTTACCACCCGTGGGCGAGGCTCCTTCCGAGCCGCTGTTTCCGGCTAACGAAACGACAATGTTCATTGGTTCAACAATTCATTTTCAACAGCAACTACGTGATCAGTACCGAAGGCACGGCAGTAGGTAGCCGTGGATTTCAATCCAGGGTTAACCGTCCAGGAAGGAACAGCCATTCCCGTAGGGACGACAGATGCCGGACAACACGGCGTGTTCACTACAACAGAATTCAACAAAAAAGTCCGGGCGACCCTACGATCCCCGGACTGAGTGATATCTTTTCAAGCCAGAGCAATTACTCGCCTCGCAGCTTCAGGCCCGCCTGTTCCAGCTTTTCACGAACCTCCGTCAGGCTGGTCACGCCAAAGTTTTTGCATTCCAGCAGATCGTCCATCGACTTGCGAACCAGTTCGCCGATGGTGGTCAGGCCCAGGCGAGTCATGCATTTGCGGGCTCGCACGGAGAGGTTCAGATCGGAAATCGGACGGTCCAGCAATGCCAGTTTGTCGGGTGACATGTTGGTGGTGTCAACCACGTCGGCTTCTTCCTCTTTTTCATGTGCGAACTGGCCGATACTGAGGCCCTTGTTCGCCATCATTTCGCGAATTTCCACCAGCGATGTTTCGCCGAAGTTCTTGCTACCCAGTAACTCGCCTTCGGTTACTTTGGACAAATCGCCCAGGGTCAGGATCCCCATCTTCTGAAGACAGTTTCGGCTTCGCACAGAAAGTTCGAACTGCGCGATCGGAATACTCATGACGCCCGCAATTTGCTGGCGTTGTTTTTCGCGATCGTGATCATAGTGCTCGTCCATCGAGGCAACCGCGTCCGCTCGATAAAGCAAAGCGCGATCGTGTGTTGGGTAAGATTCCAGAATGCGATCGTAGCATCGTGCAGCACGCTCGTACTGATCATGATCTTCGTACAGCAAGCCAAGGTTCAGCAACGCGCCGACGTGAGCCGGGAACACGGCAGCAGCACGCTGGTAAAGCTCAATCGCCTTTTCGTCATTGCCGCGTCGATCGTTTTCCAACGCCAGGCCAAACAAGGCGCCTGGATGATTGTCTTCCAGTTCGACTGCTCGTTCGTACAGCTTGTATACCTCATCCGGGTTGTCGCACGTCGCGGCGATGGTCGCGCCACGCTGGAAAAGGTACTCGGCTGTTTGCTCAACCGGTCCGAACATGTTGTCCAGAATCGCCATGGCTCCGGGCAGGTCGCCCGACATGCGTTTCGATTCAGCAACCGCCAACATGCAAAGATCTGAATTGTAGCCGGCCTTTTGAGCAGACTCGTAACACTCCTGAGCCTTGTCATAGCCGCCCAGAGCAAAGTGGCACTTGCCCTGATAGAAGTAAGCCAGTGCTCCGCCGTCGGCATTCTGCAGCGTATCGACTGCCGCCGAGTAACGGCCAAGCATGTAAAGACAGATTCCGAAACGAACGGCAGCCGCCGGTGTCCGATCCGTCTGTGACTCCAGTTCGGCCGTCACGTCTTTCAACGCACCCAGTTGGCTGTAATCGTTGCAGACTCGACGCCTGATGAAAGCAATTTCATTGGGACCAAAGGAACTGTTGGAAAGCAGGACATCTTTAAGCTCAAGTTCCGGTGCCTGGGCCATGGAGTGACTCCGTGAATAAGGTTGCGTAGTATGCTGTACGGATTTTCGGCAGAACGATTCAGCGAAACCGCGTATTTTGACCACAATGGCAAAATAAATCAAGCAGATCTGATCGCCCGGGGTTCCCTTTCCTGACGTCCCCGTCCGATCCGCTACGAACTGAGTTTCATGTTGCCGATGCTACTGACCATGACGGCTCGCGGAATGCGTTGGGTGAAACGCTCCATCTGTCGATAGAAGTGACCTTCATGGCCTTCTCTGGGCAGTTCGAATCCAAGAAAAACCAGGGCCGCGTCCTTCGACTGCTTCCCAATGACGTGGACCGGTTGCTCCGATACAAAAACTTCGGGCTGCACTTCAATCCGAGATTCGGCGGCCAGTGTCTGGAGATGTTGAAGGACGTCGGCTCTCGCATCCTCGTTCGCGACGACTCGCATCAATCGAATGGTCCGATTTCGCCATTTACGATTCTGCTTGAGCAAGTGGGCCAGCAGCAGCATCAGTTCCCCGTTTTTGTGGCCGCGCCACCAAACGTCAATGGTGCCGGGTGCTGCGACATGAGGATCAATATCGTTATCGGGCAGCCGAGCAATCATGATGTTTCGACCGAGTGCCGCGATGATTCGCAATGAAGCTACCAGCGGTTCTGCCTTTGCTTCAGCATCTGGCCAGCCCAATAACAGCGTGTTGGGGCGAAGTGCACCCAGACCGCTGCACTGCACAAGGTACTCGATCCCTTCGGTCAAGGTTGGGGATGCGACCACGTTCGGAAACGCAGAAAGTTGTTCATCCGAAATAAACTTCTCCAGCAATTCTTCCTGGTTGGAGATGCGATCGATTCGATTTTCAACATCTCCTTGAATAACCTGGCCAAGATTCAGAATGCCGTTACCTGAAGTCAGCCAATGTCCGAGCACGGCAAGATTCATTCGGCTGCGACCTCCTCCGCACATCGCCAGAATGATCGGCCGCCAGTTTTTGGGATGATAGAGTGAGCGTTCCAGTCGAAGAAGATTCTTGCGAGTTCGTTCAAACAGCAGGCCACTGTTCAGGTCGCCCCAGCGACTCTCAACTTGTTTGCGGTAAATAAAGAACCAGATGACCGCCATCATCAACGTCGATAGCACGGCCCACTTGGCATTAATCAACAGCATCACCGTGCCGCAGCCAATCGCACCTAGCAGCGAGATGCTCCAGTGACTGTATCGGAAGGTTGGACGATACGAAGGGTTCCGCGTGATGCCTTCGTAAAATGTTGCCAGATTGATCGTTCCGTAAGTGATCATGAAAGCCATCGTGATCAGCGGAGCAATCGTGTTCAGGTCGGCCGCCAGGATGCAAAGTGTTGAAATAATAAACGTCAGAATGGTCGCCCGACGAGGCTCTGCGCTGGCTCCGCTACCCACGCGAAACACGCCCAACCGAGGAAAAATCTCATCCTTTGCCAGCGCCTGTAGAATTCTGGGCGCACCCATCATGCTTCCGAGTGCACTGGACAGTGTCGCGGCAAAAACGCCAGCGGTGATAAAAACCGGCCAGGCGGAAATGTCTCCAACGATCATCGTATTGGTTTGCAGGATCTCGGCCGAACTGCACCCAGCCAGAAACAAACCCATCACGGCGTAGACGATCGCAGTTACGGCAATCGCCCACAGCGTTCCGGCAGGAATACTCTTGCTGGGCCTTTTCAGATCGCCCGACATGTTGGCTCCCGCCATGATCCCGGTAACGGCGGGGAAGAATAACGCGAACATGGTGAACATGCTTTCGTTTTCGCCATAGGTTGGTTTTAAATTTTGTGAAACATTGATCCACGAAAACGAATGAACGGCACCAACAAAAAAAGAAATCAATGAAAGAACCAACGTACCAAGAATGAAATACTGAACCTTGATCGTCCAGCCAGCTCCAATATAAACGCAGACAAAAACCGCGAGGTTGGCAATGACTGCGATTGCTTTAAACCATGGATCGGCATCCAGCAGCGCAACCAGTGCTTCGGTAAAACCAATGACGTACATCGCGACAGAAATCGCCTGAGCGATAAAGAAGACGATGCCGATTGCCCCGCCGAATTCAACTCCCAGCGAACGACTGATCAGAAAGTAAGCACCACCGCCTTCTACTTTGGTGTTGGTGGCGATCGCAGAAAGTGAGATCGCGGTCAGGGTGGTAATGATCTTCGCCGCTGCCAGAATGACCAGCGCGTTCAGAAGGCCGGCGTTCCCGACCACGTAGCCGAAACGCAGGAACATGATCACGCCCAGAATCGTCAGCACGCAGGGCGTGAATACTCCGCCAAAGGTTCCGAACCCGCCTGACTGGGAGGACGAATTCCGGCCGCGTGTTGAGTTCGTTTCGGCTATCGGAATAGAAGTCGACATGGAACGAAGATCGCTTGTCAGATCGATGGTTATCGCGTCAGAATGGAAATCGCGTCGCGTTGAGCAGCCCGCAAACTCTAACGGAATGTTGCATTCTTGCAAATAGATTGGCGAAACCATCTATCGCGGCTGGCTGCACAATATCGATATGCGGACGACGGTTGTTGAAGCAGGTCTGTCCGCTACGATTGTTGGCGACGGTACCGTCGAATTGGCGGAGTCGCGATGATTTATCGGTAGTGGTTTTCTACGGCTTGAAGAAACAGAATGTACACTCGACGTCAAATTCGCTGGACGGTTATCTGGAATTTCGGCTGGCGAAAAGTGTTACTTTTTTCGATCTGGGGTGCGCTGGTCACGTGGCTCTGGACTTTGTTGATGGCTCGCGGGATCGACATCAGTATCCCGATTGCACCGCTGGGGACGATCGGCGTGGCGGTCGCGTTCTATGTCGGGTTCAAGAACAACCAGTCGTACGATCGATATTGGGAAGCGCGAAAAGTGTGGGGTGGGATCGTGAATGTCAGCCGCACGTTTGCTAACCAGGTGTTGAGCTACGTATCCGCCGACCATTCGAATGAAGCAGTCGAGGAAACTATCGTTCGCGAGGCCCGGCAAACTCTGATCTATCGCCATCTGGCGTGGATGCATGGGCTGCGATACCAGTTGCGCCGCAAGACGCCGTGGGGCTTCACGCCCAAAGGTTATCAGCGAAAGTATGCACAGTCGACGGATCTTGATGCAATGAAGAAGCAGCTTGCTGATCTATTGCCGGACACGGAGCTGAAGGTCAGCTGTGAGAAGGCGAATTTTGCGACTCAGGTTTTACGTTATCAAGGTGACCATCTGCGTATTGCCAACGACCAACTGCACCTGATCGAGGAGTTTCGCTTCATTGATTTAATGAACTCACTCAAGGAGATGTACACGCTGCAGGGGAAGTGCGAACGAATCAAAAATACACCTTTCCCTCGTCAGTATGCCTACTTCAGCGAAGTATTCGTCACGATTTTTGTCGCCATGTTGCCGTTGGGAATCATTTCTCAGTTTGCCGGGCGGAATGACGCGACGGTCTGGCTGACCGTACCGTTGTCCGTCGTGATTTCTTGGATTTTCTTCACGATGGAATCTGTCGGCGACGCCAGTGAAGACCCATTCGAGAACTTTATCAAC
Source organism: uncultured Pirellulaceae bacterium (assembly GCA_964468915.1). Classification (GTDB taxonomy): domain Bacteria; phylum Planctomycetota; class Planctomycetia; order Pirellulales; family Pirellulaceae; genus Mariniblastus. The sequence continues at coordinate 41,942 of CAYXWX010000003.1, read as the reverse complement.
GACGTTCCCCTGACGACGATATGCCGAGGCGTTGAAATTGACCTTCGCCAGATGCTGGACGAAACCGACATCCCCGCACCCCTGCAGCCGGTTGACGACATTCTGATGTGAGCCCGTTGCTCGAACCGGCAAATCGTTACTGGCGATCGGCTGACTCCGATTTGTTGCCGTCGACAACGACAGCCCGTTTTTGAGAACTTTTCGGTTTGCAAAGTGACGGCAGTCATCTCGAGACCTTGTTGCCGGCCCGCAAAACAATCGAGCTAAAATCTGCGGGTTATTCGGGTTGTCGTGCATGCAAGGAAGAAGTTGGTTCTACAGATTCTTCTGAACCGATCTCAAATTCCGGCGGTTTCCCGCATTCAACCAGGATTTCTGATTGTTTGCTGGCTTTTGATTTGCAGGAATTAGGGTACGGGCTCGATGGCTGACTTTGAATTATTCAGGCGAAAGCTGAAACTGGCTTTGATTCTCGTGTCAGCTTCACTGACTGGATTCGTCCATCAGAGTCATGGCGACATTGTGACGGTGTCGACTTCATCACCAGCAGGTACAAGCAACCGTGTCAGCGAGACGGACTACCTTGGACTGCTCGATTCCATTGTTCCAACAACCATCGGTGGACTGGAGGTCGTCCGGCCAAACGTACCCGCGGGAGAAACTTTTGCCGTCGGTGATATTGTTGGTCGCGACGCCGACGCTTCGGGTGGTGATCGCACGTGGGAATATGCCTTGAGTCTTGGAAGTGACGCCGTGCCGGGAACCGGGTTCTCCGATATTTCGTTTTCAGCTCACGCCTTTGAAGGCTCCAATAATAACCTCGAAAATACTGACGAGATTGTCTGGGAGATGTTTCTCAACGGAAACGCAGTCGCGGTTGATTCGGGCACGACAGGTGCAGGAGTCGACTTCACGTCAATCGACATCGACCTTTCGAACCCGGGCAGTGCTACGACAAACGAAGTCCTCGTCCGGATGACGGTTAATAACTTCAATGGTGGCGGCGAATGGTTTGCCGCCCGTGGCACGCTGTCAGCGAACTACCAATCGATTCCCGAACCGAATAGCCGTGTTCTGGTTTTGCTGTGTGTGGTCGGAATCATTCATCATCGTCGCAGAATCGATTGATTTGAAGTTGGTTTTCCAGCCTTCGGTTGATCTTGCCGATTGTCGAAGAGCATTAAATCATCAGAGCCCGCAACGCGATCTTCGTTCAGATCAAGTGGATCCAGTTCGAGAATTTCTACATGAATTCAGCCCTTAACGCCCTGGCCGCTGGCATGCCGGAACCTCGGTCTCGGTTCTGGTAACGTTCAAATCGACAGACTGTTTTCGAAAACTCAGAGGTCGGCAAAGTTGCTGCAGGATAATCGAGACCTTGTTACCGACCTGCGAAATATCCGGGCCAGCTCACCGACCGCTGCTTCGTCGGTTTGCTGGTTGTTCCGGTCAAGTGCAGCAGGCACTAAAAAGTGAATCGACCGCGACGCTTTTCTTTGGCTCCATTTCGGATCAGTTCGATAACTTCAAGGACTCGGTTCTCTCTGGTTTCGGGTCGCTTCGCAGATGCAACTCGATACGCATAGCCTCGTTTCTTGCCCGGCGTCAGTCGGTTCCAGACTTCGTTTGCTTGATCATGAACGTCCAGTGCTTTTTGAAGTTCAGCGGGTACCTCGACCGCGTCCTGATCGGCGATACGAAACTGCACGAACACCTCGTCGCCCAGTTTCAAACCGCACTTCTTCAACAAACGTTTGGGAAGCAACACGTACCACCGACCGCTTGCCGGATGGAGAGCATTGCTGAATCGAACGCCACCGACTTCACCGTCGATTCTCAAACGTGGGTGTTTATCCAAGGGGAGTTGCTTTTGCAATTCTTTTGTCAAATATGCAACGGTATAGCCAACGCGTCCGAAACTGTGGCGTCGAATTTTTGTCATCAATTCGAAAGGATACTCGTCAAACATCTGGTTCCAATTGCATTCGATTCACGATCGCGACAGGCAGAAATGTGCCCGCGACACGGACTGCCGGTCATCAAAGATGCGGGCCAGCCTGTCCGATCTGCGGTAGCGGAACCGTAATTTTTGCTCAGGGGCAACGAGATGAGGGATCTCCCCAACTGAAGGATGTCCCAAATTCAGAAAATCTGCAGACCTGAGGGAAGTGAATCGCCAAAGATCTGTTTTTGAGATTCCTGGTCGAATTTTCCACCACTTTTGATCAGCGAAATCAGGTGCTCTGGTGCATCTTGCTCTTGCAACGCGTCCAAGACCGTTTGCCGTAGCTGCCCGTCAATGTCTCGGAAACGATCCTCGGTCATTCGCGTCATCTGAGCGATTGCAAGCCACGACTGAGCCCGCTGCACCGACGACGGATCGATCTCAAGCAGGCGTTTGATCCACGGTTCGGTTTTTTCGGGTGGGATCAAAGTGTTCAGGTTGCCATAAATCGGGACTCGCTGACCAAGTCGCCCCAAAGACCAGACGATCGAAGATCCGATTTTTTGGTAAGGTTTTCGATTCAGCAGGTCAGCCAGCAAATTTCCAACGAGCAACTTTTCATCGGCGGGCAACAGTTCTAACGAGCCCAGCAGACGCCAGACTTCAGGTGACTCTTCCGGTTTAAGAACGACTCCTTTGACTTTCTTTCCATTCAGTTTTGTTCGCAGGTTCCGAACCTGCGGCGTAACCGTGCTGGCGAGCGAAACCTGTTGCCCGCGAGTAAGCCCTCCCGCCAGACGTCGCCAAAGAATGAGTGACTCTTTTCGAATGGCTGGTGTACCGTGTGCCAGTTTTCCGTGAATCGTGCGCCACGTTTCGGTGACTCGCCAATCGTCTGCCGCAAATCCGAACCCCGGACGCAGCGAGAAACCAAGCAGGTTCAGCCATCGCGATTCGTGCTTTGCTGACTTTCGCCGACCGGCCTCATGATTCATCAGCGACTGCCAGATGCGGCGCAACACCGACATCGGCCAATCGTCGCGTGGCGACTGCAGAATCTCCGTCAGCCGGTTGATCAAGTCTTTGGGGGCGGCGGTTGTCGATTCGGCTTCACCGAAAACTGATGCGATGATTGCTTCGCATTGTTCCCAAGTGGATTCGTCAATGAAGCCTTCCGACTCACCCGCACCCGAATGTGCTTGCAGATCGGTTTGCACAGTGCTGCGAACGTCGAAGTCCAGTTTCCAGCTGCGGTCTGAGTCGACTTCGTGACAGGAAATATTCAGCGTTCCGATTTCGGTCAGGTCCACTTTCAGCCGAACGGGCACGTCACGTTTCTCGTTGCGACTTCTGGCTGTGATCACCGTTCGAATCGAAGGCAAAGTCGAAAACTGTTCTGCGTTGGCTTCAACGATTTGCCCTGGTTGGTCGGTCAACCGGACGCTCGATGAGAGCAGGGTGAATGCGACGGGCTCCGACAGCTTCAATCTGAACGTCGGAGATTCCAGCTGGAAACTCTGGCCGGGTTGAGCTTCTCCGGGAACAAGACAAACGGCTTGACGATTTTCCCCCGCAGATTTTTCATCGATTGCAATGTAATAACTACGGGCCAGCGACGCCGCGATTCGAACGCCTTCGCCTCGGTGAACAATTCCGTAATAGGCGGCACCTCGGGCAACCGCGAGGTCCAGACGATCGCTTTCCAGCACGATCGGTTTCCAGCCGCTGTTTTCCGTTTCTCCAAACCAATCATCCAGCCGCTGTAACACTCGACTTCTCAGCACGGGCGAATCGAAAAATCCTCCGTTAAACAAGACAACGTCCGGTCGCGCTGCAAGCCGTTCTTCTTTCGATTCGTCAGCGTGAGCGGACAGAAACGCGGCAAGATGTCGAGTGATTGCGGGATCGGAGGCGAACGGTAGACCGAACTCCTGAAATCCAGACTGATGATTCTCCGGCTTTTCATTCAAGGTGACTGCTGGCAGAAAGCCATCCAGAATCAGGTCACGAACCTCCTCCTGAGTCACCGACGTTGAAAGACTTCCGCCGATCAGTTTGGACCCCGATGATGGCAGACTGATGGTGACCTGGTCAGGAGCGTCCTCGCCCAGCAGCGATTCCTTCGCGTTTCTTGAAGCGGCGACCAGCAGTTCCCATTGGTTGGCGCGAAGTTGATTCTGGTCAGCCAGTTTTGCTTCGATGAACTTCGCCAGCGCCAGATCGAGGTTGTCGCCACCCAGAATCAGATGGTTTCCAACTGCCACACGATGGAATTCAACACTGGCCTGATAGGGATTGTCCGCACCACCCTGTTGTGAGGTCCGGACTTTGATCAATGTGAAGTCCGTCGTGCCGCCACCGATGTCGCACACCAGAATCTTCTGACCGGCTTCGACTTTCTCCTGCCACGTGTCTCCCTGGCAATCGACCCACGAATAAAAAGCGGCTTGAGGTTCTTCGATCAGAATCACTTTGGGCAGACCGGCAGCCCGAGCAGCCTCGATGGTTAATTCTCGAGCCACTTCATCAAACGATGCCGGCAACGTCAGAACGATGTCCTGATCTTCCAGCCGTTCAGACGGAAACTGATGGTTCCACGCATCGCGAATATGAGCAAGGTATCTGGAGCTGGCCTCCATCGGCGATAGTTTCTGGACGTCATCAGCGCCTTGCCACGGTAGCAACGCGTCGGTTCGGTCGACGCCCGAGTGACAAAGCCACGACTTGGCCGAAGCAATGGTTCGGCCGTTGGTTCGAGCGGACTCGTTGCGTGCCATCACGCCAACACAGTACTTTTGATTCTCCCGCTGCTTCCCTTGAATCGATTCGTTCCATGGGAGTCTCAACGAATCATCGACCAGCTGCCCTTTGGCTGGTTGAAAATGAAATGAAGGCAGCGTCTCACGAGCTTCACTGACCGCCGGTGCACAAATCTGCGGAATGGAAAGCGTTTTAATCCTTCGCTTCGCCTTTGCCGTATCGATGTAACACACCGCGCAGTTGGTTGTGCCAAGATCAATACCCACCAGATATCGGCTGGGAATTTCGTCAAGAAGCGGATCGATCGGTGTTTCAGGCATAGATCAAGTCGGAGATCGGAATGCGGAGGCCGGAGTAATTTCTTGGGAGGGCGAGGCTCCGTCCGAGCCGCGCCGATGGACACACTCTCTAATCCACGAAGCTCGGACGGAGCCTCGCCCGCCCGAATCACGCATTAGCTTTCCCTCACGTTGAACTCCAATTTCCATTCGCCTTCGCCACCGGTGCCGATACACCAGAGTTCGAACATGCCAAGTTCGGTGATGCGAGATTGAAAACGAACTGGGACGCAATCGCCGGTAGCAGTGGATTCTTCGTCGTTGGATTGTTGGTCCAGTGTCGCCTCGAGCGGATCGGTTTCGCGAAGTTCTTCGTCGTTCCATGATCCCAACATGGCTCCAGTTTGATCTTCCTTGCGAGTGTTGGAGCTGAAGAAACGAAACTTGGCTGGATGTCCGGTCACTAAGCCGATTTCACCGCCCGGCACGTCCGCTTCCGAACCTTCTTCCATTCCAAACGGAACCACGCAAAGCGCTTTCAATGGCCGAGGAGCACCGGGAATCGCGAGGCCCGCGGTTTCAATGCCAACGTAATACGATGCCGCCACGCCGCCGCGAATTCTCAGGCCGCCGTTCTGCTTACTCCAGCCATAATGACAGGCTCCCGTCGCAACCGCGTGGTCCAGGTCGTGGACGCCTGCCAGTTGACTGACGGTTTCGTCTGAACCGGGAGATTTCCAGCCTTGAAGAACTTTTAGCAGCCGGTTGCGAAAGCCATTGGCTTTGAAAACGCCTCCGTTGAACAGAACCCACTTTGGCAAGCTGCTTTCGTTTTCGTCCTTGGAGCAGTGAGTGTCCAAAAACTGAGCCACATGGCGTGTGATTCCGGGATCGGATTCGTAAGTCAGGCCAAGTTCCTGGAATCCGGATGCGGGCTGACGTGCGGGGCGGTCGGATCGTTCACACTTCGGTAAGAAACCATCAAGCAACAAGGTTGCGGCTTCCGATCGCTGGACATCGACCGAGACGGTGCCACCGATCAATTTACTTCCCCGCCCCAGCACAGAAATTTTATACGCTTCGTCTCCGTCCTCGGCTAATAATGATTCCTTGGCGGCTCGGCAGCTGTGCCAAAGAGAGACGGATTGCCATGGATTGAGATCAGTGCCCTGCTCTGCGAACTTTCCTGCAACCGAATGAGCCAACGTCAAATCCATGTTGTCGCCGCCGACCAGCAGATGGTCACCGACGGCTGCTCGCTCAAGCACCAGATCGCCCGAATCGTCCTGGACCTGAATCAACGTCAGATCGGTCGTGCCGCCACCAATGTCACATACCAACACGGACTCGCCCGCCTGCAACTGCTTCCGCCAATCTTCGCCCTGTGATGCCAGCCATGCGTAAAGTGCGGCCTGAGGTTCTTCCAACAAAATAAAATCGGGGGGCAAACCCGCGGCCAACGCAGCTTCACGGGTCAGTTCTCTGGCGACGGGATCAAACGAAGCGGGAACGGTCAATACAACCTGTTGGTCCGCAATTCTCGCATCGGGAAACTGTTGCTCCCACGCGGCGATCAAATGAGCCAGATAGTATTGCGAAGCTGTGACGGGCGAAATTTTTTCGACTTCATTGGTTGCTCCGGCGGGCAACACGGGCTGCCGTCGATCAACGCGAGTGTGACACAACCACGACTTGGCCGCGACGACCGTTCGATCGGGCGCCTCGGCGCTGCGCTGTCTGGCCCATTGGCCCACGACATAGTTTCGTCCTTGAGCCCAAGGAAGATCGAACGCTCCCTGTGCGGATTCTGATTCCGTTCCCAGGTAGACGAAGGAGGGAAGTGACTTAAGGCTTTCGATGGTGCCGGCGGCAACCAGCTGAGGAATCTCCAGCAGCTCAATCGCAGCGGAATCGGCATTCAATTCGGCATAAGCCAGCACGTTATTCGTCGTGCCAAGGTCGATACCAATGATGTATTGAGAAGACATTTTCAGATCACTCCTTGGATCCAAAGCCAAAAGATGAAGCCCGAGAACAAAGGAACAATGACGTTACAGTTCCAGCTCGATGGGTGCGACGACGTTGGCTGAAGATTTACTGCCTGTCCAATCCGGGATCTGGCATCTTTTTGCCTCCCAACCATGATGAGTCAGCTTGCCTTGATAAGGTGCTTCGCCGCTGACGTTGCCGGTCAAGCTAAAACGACCCGCGTCGAAATCAGCAGGGGTCTCGACATTCGATCCGTCTTCCTGCTCGATCATAGGCTGAAGATCGAAAATTCGATCCAGCACTTTCCCGGTGTTGCTCAACACGTCTCGAGCTGCCGCTCCGACTTGCTCGTCTGAGAAGTTGGCCAGTGGTTCTTTGACGATGTCGACCAGTCGAGCTTCGCGTTGCAACGCTGCCAACAGGCTGATGGCTTCGTTACGAACGGGAGTCGATGGCTTGGCAGGCGATTTTTGAACGGGCTTCGATTCGATCTTTGGGGTTACCCCACCCGATTGAGCCCAATCGTTAAAGGAATCGGATAGTTTTTTGTCAAACAGAAGTTTGCAGAACGCTTTCGTTGCGACGATGAGTCCCATGAGATTGGCTACTCTTTCTTTTTCGGCTTTGATTCCGTTTTTGACTTTGACTCTGATTTCGAAGACGACTTGGTTTCGGACTTCGATCCGCTTTTCTTGTCGCCAGAAGAATCGCTGGTCGCCTTCTTGTCCTTGTCCGCACCTTTTTTGTAGCTATCGCTGCGATAGTCGGTCTCGTAAAAGCCGCTGCCCTTGAACATGATCGCGGCGCCGGTTCCGAACAGGCGACGAGCCTTTCGTTTCTTGCAGGTTGGACACGTCTTGACTGGGTCGTCGGTGATTTTCTGGAATAATTCCCAAGTGTGGCCGCATGCGTCACACTCGTAATCGTAAGTCGGCATGATTACTCCTCGTTGCCGTTCTGCTGCGTGGCCGGTCCCGTGCTGACGAAGACCTGGGATGGCCGAATGACTCGATCGTGCAGTTCAAAGCCGGGCCGAAGATCCATCATCACGATGTTCGCGTCGTATTCGTCACTGGGCTGCATTTGCATGGCCTGGTGCTTATTCGGATCAAAAGGCTGGCCCACCGCTTCGATTTTCTTGCATCCCTTTTCGGCCAATGCTTCAGAGATCTGCTGAGCCACCATTTTCACCCCGTCCAGCAACCCCGCGCCGCTGGGATCTTTCTCATGAGCCTCGATGGCTCGGTCAAAGTTATCGAGTGCTTCCAGAATCTGTCCCATCAGCGGCAGCGACGCGTACTTGAGCGTGTCCTGTTGATCACGTCGAGTGCGGCGGCGGAAGTTGTCCAGATCCGCGTGAGCCATCAGGACTCGTTTTTCCGCGTCTGCCAGTTGAGCCTGCAGGCCTTCGATGGTTGGCTCGTCATTTGATTTTGATTCCATCGCAGCATCAAGTGCGTTCAGCTGCTCTTCGGATGCGGCTTCGATTTGAGGAGATTCGTCAGCTGAATTTGGATCCAAATCAATTTCTTCCGGGTTCGGTTTGTCGGTTTCAGTGTTCATGGTTCTTCGATCGAAGTTCGGTCCGGGGTGGGAGGCTCCGTCCGAGCCGCCGCAAGGTTTGTCCAGGAATTGAGTTAAACGTTTTCAGTTCAAGTTTGGGTCACGTTGAGTCAATTTGTCTTTTGTGCAGAAGCGGGGCGGACAGAGCCCTTCCCCTCCCGGCTGGGATTTACTCCGCAGCGGCAAAGTACTCGGTCAGCCGAGTCAAAAAATTCTTGCGTTCGGGAAGTACTTCTGTTTTCTCCAGCTCGGCAAGCTTGCGCAACAATTCCTCTTGCTCGGCTGAGACTTTTTTGGGTGTTTCGATAAACGTTTGAACCAACAAGTCACCCGTACGTCCTCCTTGCGGGTTGGCCATGCCTCGCCCAGCAAGCTTGAATACTTCGCCCGACTGAGTTCCCTTTGGAACGGTGATGTTGTCCGGTCCATCGAGCGTCGGGACTTCGATTTCTGCCCCGAGTGCAGCTTGGGTGTACGAAATAGGCATTTGAAGAATCAGGTTACTGCCGTCCCGGTGAAACATCTTGTGTTTCCGGACTTTGATGAAGCAGTAGCAGTCTCCATTGGGGCCGCCGTTGGGACTGGGTTCGCCTTCGCCCGAAAGCCGAACTCGCATTCCATCGTCGACGCCTGCGGGAATCGACACGTCAAGTTTGACTCGCTTTCTGACCTGTCCTTGACCGCGGCAATCGCGACAAGGGTCGACAATAATTTTTCCAGAGCCACGACAGACTGGGCAGGTAGTCTGAACTCGCAGGATTCCCGCTGATTGGAGAACTTGGCCTCGCCCGCCACATTGCTCACACGTGATGATGTCGCTGCCTAGTGTGGCGCCGGTGCCGTCGCATGTGTCACACGGTTGGCTGCGGTCAAACTCGAGCGTTTTGTCGACGCCCTTTGCCGCTTCTTCCAAGGTCAGTGTCACGTCCGCCCGGACATCGTTTCCGCGTCGGACTCGATTGCCTCCTCCACCAAAGAAATCTCCAAATCCACCTCCGCCAAACATCTCGCCAAATGCGGCAAAGATATCTTCGGCCGATCCGAACTGTTGACCTGCTCCATCGACTCCTGCGTGGCCGTGGCGATCGTAGCGAGCACGTTTATCAGAGTCGCTGAGGACTTCGTACGCTTCGGCAGCCTGCTTGAACTTTTGCCCAGCTTCTTCATCGCCAGGATTCGAGTCGGGATGAAACTTCACGGCCAACTTGCGATAGGCCTTGGAGATCTCACGATCGGACGCGTTGCGTTCGACCTGGAGAACTTCGTAGTAGCAAGTTTTGGCCATGGTAAAAGTACTTCAGGAGTTGATTTCGGCTCACTATCAGCGTGAGCAGTCTAAATATTCCGATTTCAAGAACGTCGAATTACTTCCGCCCGAACGTCAAATCAGGAAGCCGATTCTCACCGGCTTCCTGTTTTGATGGTTGGGATTTGCCGACTTCAGCTTACGAAACGGCGCCTTCGACAAGTTGCTTCTTCTTGTCGTCGTCATCGAAGGTTGAAATCATCGCGTCGGTGGTCAACAACAATCCAGCGATGCTGGCAGCGTTGGCCAGAGCAGTGCGAACCACTTTCACTGGATCAATGACGCCCGCTTTCAGCATGTCGACATACTCGCCAGTGAATGCGTTGAAGCCAGTGTTCTTGCCTTTGCCAGAAACGATATCGGCGACAACCGAGCCATCAATGCCACCGTTGTCGGCGATCTGACGGATCGGAGCATCCAGAGCGGCAAGGACAATGTCGACACCGATTTTTGCGTCACCTTTGGCTGATTTCCGAGCTGCTTCGACCGCTTCTTTGCATCGAAGCAATGCCACGCCGCCACCGGGAAGAATACCTTCCTCAATCGCGGCACGAGTCGCATGCAGAGCATCTTCGACTCGGGCTTTCTTCTGCTTCATGTCGGCTTCGGTTTCAGCTCCGACGCTGACAACAGCGACGCCACCGGTCAGTTTTGCCAGGCGCTCCTGCAGTTTCTCGCGATCGTAATCGCTGTCTGTCTGCTCGACCTGCTTGCGGATCTGATCGATTCGGGATTCGACATCCTTTCGCTTGCCTGATCCCTCGACAATCGTCGTGCTGCTCTTGTCGATCACGATTTTCTTAGCCGTTCCAAGCTGGTTCAGCTCAAGCTTTTCCAGTTGAATACCAAGATCTTCACTGATCAGTGTGCCGCCGGTCAGAGTTGCGATATCGCCCAACATTGCCTTGCGACGATCGCCAAAGCCTGGAGCCTTGACCGCACACACGTTCAAGGTGCCTCGCAGCTTGTTAACGACCAACAAGGTCAGGGCTTCCGCATCGACGTCTTCAGCGATGATGACCAGCGGAACACCTGCTTGGCCGACTTTTTCAAGGATCGGAACAATGTCACGAATGTTGCTGATTTTCTTTTCGAAGATCAGCACGCGAGCGTTTTCGAACTCGGTTGTCATCGTGTTCGGATCGCTGATGAAGTAAGGCGAGATGTAGCCTTTGTCGAACTGCATTCCGTCTACGTATTCGACAGTCGTTTCAGCAGTTTTGCCTTCTTCAACGGTGATGACACCGTCCTGACCAACTCGATGAAGTGCCTCAGCCAGCAAGTCGCCGATCACTTTGTCGTTGTTGGCACTGATGGCTCCAACATTGGAAACTTCTTCCTTGTTGGAAACCTTCTTGGACATATCCTTCAGCTTTTCGACTGCCGCATCGACAGCGATGTCGATTCCGCGTCGGATGGCGGTCGGGTTGCTACCTGCCACGATGTTTCGAAGACCTTCCTTGAAGATCGATCGAGCCAATACCGTGGCGGTTGTGGTACCGTCTCCAGCCAAATCGGAAGTCTTCTGAGCCACTTCCACCACCAACTTGGCGCCCATGTTTTCGAAGCGGTCTTCCAGTTCGACTTCCTTGGCAACAGTAACACCGTCTTTGGTAACCGTTGGTCCACCAAACGATTTGTTGATGATCACGTTGCGACCCGTCGGCCCCATGGTTACTGCCACGGCGTCTGCCAGTTTCTCGATGCCGCGAAGCATGCGGTTGCGAGCATGATCTTCGAAGAGCAATTGTTTAGCCACGATGAAGTTCCTTATTTTAATTTGAGTTGGAAAGAACGAGCGATTTCATCGCTTTGGTTACACAACCTTCGCCAGAATGTCTGACTCACGGAGAATCTTGACATCCGAGCCATCGACTTCGATCTCGGTTCCGCCGTACTTGCCGAAGATCACTTCGTCACCAACGGTGACAGAAAGCTCGCCACGCTGACCACTTTCCAGCAATTTGCCTGGACCGACCGCAACAACGGTGCCGCGTTGAGGCTTTTCCTGGGCGTTCCCCGGAAGCACGATGCCACCCGCAGTGGTTTCTTCCGCCTGCATTGGCTCGACAACGATACGGTCATCCAGAGGACGAATTTTGATTTTGGCCATGATTTAGTTCCTTGTACTCGTGTGATTTATGTTTGTTCAGTCCGTCTCGAAATAATGAGCGGGCTGTAAAATTCAGAAAGCAGGTTAAAGATTTCAGGGTTCAGGTAGGAGGAGCTCATGGTTCCATTCCTGAAACCTGAATCCTCAACCCCTGACCGCTTTTTCTTACATCATTCCAGGCATGCCACCCATGCCGCCCATGCCCGGCATGCCGCCCATGCCACCCATTCCTCCCATGCCCATGTCACCGCCCATGCCGTGATCATGATGATGGTCGCCACCGCCTTCTTCCTCTTCGACAGGAATTTCGGTGACCAGAGATTCGGTGGTCAGCAACAGCGAAGCGACGCTGGCTGCATTTTGCAAAGCGGTTTTGACCACTTTGGCTGGATCAATGACTCCGTCGGCGACCAAGTCACAATATTCACCCGTGTTTGCATTGAAGCCTTCGGTCTTACCTTTCATGCCGCGAACGCGGTTCACCACAACGGCACCGTCATGGCCAGCATTCTCAGAGATGAAACGCAGCGGGTACTCGAGGACTTTACGAATGATCTTGATACCTGCTTCTTCGTCGCCAATCAGATCTTTGACCTTGTCGAGCGCCTTTTCGGCTCGCAGCAACGCGATTCCGCCACCGGGAACGATGCCCTCGGCGAGAGCTGCCGCGGTTGCACTTTTGGCGTCGTCCAGTAGATCTTTTCGCTCTTTCATTTCGGTTTCGGTTGTGGCACCGACATTGATCTGAGCCACACCGCCCGCCAGTTTCGCCAGACGCTCCTGGAGTTTTTCGCGATCGTAGTCGCTGTCGGTCGCTTCAATTTCGCGACGGATCTGAGCAACACGGTCAGCAATCGCTTCTTTGTTACCTGTTGACCCGATGAAGACGGTCTCTTCTGAGGTGATTCGAACTTTCTTCGCACGTCCAAGATCTTTCAGCTGAACCGATTCCAGATCGATACCCAGATCTTTGAAGATCACCTGACCACCGGTCAGGACACCAAGGTCTCCCATGATTGCTTTGCGTCGGTCGCCATAGCCCGGAGCTTTGACGGCACAGCACTGCAGAATGCCTCGCATCTTGTTCACAACCAACGTCGCAAGTGCTTCGCCTTCAACATCTTCAGCGATAATCAACAATGGCTTCTTGGCTTTGCTGACTGCTTCGAGCAGCGGAATCAAAGCTTTGTTGGAGCTGATTTTGTCTTCAAAAATCAGGACGTAAGGGTTGTCCATCTCAACCGTCACGTCGTCCTGGTTGGTGACGAAGTGAGGCGACAGAAATCCGCGATCGAACTGCATCCCTTCAACCACGTCAACGTAAGTTTCAGAGCCTCGGCCTTCCTCAACCGTGATGACTCCGTCTTTGCCGACTTTCAGAAACGCTTCTGCCAGAACCGCTCCAATGGATGGATCGTTGTTGCCCGCGATGGTGGCAACTTGCTGAATCTCTTTCTTGCTCTTGCCGTCAATAGGCTTGGCAAGCTTTTCGATTTCAGCACAGATGGCGTCGGAAGCTTTTGAAATGCCTCGCGACAACGCCATTGGGTCGAAGCCCGCAGCGATCATCTTCAGACCTTCGCGGAAAATCGCTTCGGCCAACACGGTTGCGGTTGTGGTTCCGTCGCCAGCGACATCATTGGTTTTGCTGGCGGCTTCCTTGACCAGTTGAACGCCCAGATTTTCGTAGGGATCATCCAACTCGATATCTTCGGCGACGGTGACGCCGTCTTTGGTGATCTTCGGGCTGCCCCAGCCTTTGTCCAGAATGGCGTTACGCCCACGAGGGCCGAGAGTGCTGCGAACCGCGCGAGCCAGTTTGGACACGCCTTCGAGCAGGGGCTTGCGAGCGGCTTCATCGAATACCATCTGTTTTGCCACTGGAATCCTCCGATTAATTGGTTTTTCTTACTAATTTGGCGGGGACTGACCCCGTGTGTGATTCATTCGTGTCGTCAGGCTGCGCAAAAATGTCAGGCGCACCCCTAGAGATGATCCACTAAGGCAATCGCCGTGCCAAACGAGACCACGATGGGGAATCGGAAGTCAAAAGTGTGATACTCAGCGAATCCCTGAGCAATCGGCCTGTAAAATCGAGAGGGCATCGAAATCTGGTCGATGCGCCGACACCTCGTTGGATCCAGCTGCGGATTTCTTCGGGTGGATGACAACTTGGCACCCATTGGTAAGAGCCTGGCACGCCCTTCGAAAAGCAGTGTCACTGGCGTTCCGAATTGCTTTTTCCCTTGCTTTTGGTCGCTTGAGTTGTGATAGACTGTGGTTATGGATCAGCAGCAGATTGACGAACTCGTTCGCGAGCATGGCGGCCCGTACGTTTTTGACAGGATGTTTTCGGCGATGGAAAAAGTACGTGAACGACTGGATCGAGCCTGCGAGGCATTAAACTCCGCCAACGTTCCCTACGCCGTGATTGATGGAAACGCGGTGGCCGCGTGGGTGGCGACGCGCGATGAAGGTGCAGTACGAAATACGCGTGACGTGGATATCCTGCTGGATCCCAAAGATGCTGACGCCGCGACAATCACTTTGCAGTCGGCTGGGTTCCATCGGGTCGAGACGATGGGCGTGACGATGTTTCTTGATGGGGAGAACGGGAAGCCCAGTGAGGCCGTTCATGTCATCTGGGCCGGTCAGAAAGTCAAAGAAAGCTATCCCATCTCGGCTCCTGAGGTCACTCAATCGCGAGAAATTGAGCGGAAAAAGATCGTTGAGCTGGAATCGCTGCTGGCCATGAAATTGGTCAGCTTTCGCGATAAAGATCGGGTGCACGTTCGTGACATGATCAGCGTTGGCCTGATTGACCAGGCGTGGACCGAGAAGTTTGCACCGCCACTGTCAGACCGTTTGCAGGAATTGCTTGACGATCCGGACGGATAGTCGATCGCAACGTTTGACGTCCAGCGAACTTGCCGTTGCTAACGAAGTTTCCATGCCGTCAGCCAGCGAGTGCCGGCTCGCTTCATTTTGAATTCGTTCATCAATCGTTGTTCCATGTCGGCGAGGTGCCCTGCTCCGTAAAAGATGGCAAGGTTGCGTTTGCCCGATTCGATTTGCTCCTTCAGCACGGACATGCATTTCGCATTGCGATGATCGATGATCGTCGAACCGTTTTTTCCTTCGAACATAACCATTCCGGCGCCCATGTCGACCATTTGCTTTGCCATCGATCGACGCATACGGACGGCTTTGTTTTTGGAAAACAACGCCAGCAACATTCCCAGTTCACCACCGCTCTTGCCGGCCGCCTGCAAAGCCATCCCCTGGCCGATCCCTTTTAAAGCATAGCCCGCGATGCTTTCGTCATTCTCTTTCATGCTTTGGCCGTATTCTTCAGGGCTCATGTCCGCGTGTACGAAGTTGTCTTTGGTGTAGTCGATCAGCTCCAACTGGAAGTCCAGTTCAAGGACAGATTTCATGCCCATCTGTAACGCCGCAACAGGGTTGGTCGGGACTTCGGATTCGTCCGGGGCTCGACCGCCTTTGGGGATCACGGTCCCTTTGGGGGCAACCAGTTCGTATAGAACGGATTCGTACTTTTCAAATTCCGTATTCAGTTGTTTGTAGTATTCGGCCTCGCCAATATGAACGGCTCCAATCAAATCCACGGTAATTCTTGAGTCGTCTTCGGTTGTTTTCTCGTAGCGAACGATGGACGTTTCCAGTGCCGTGCTGCGATCGCGAGCGTCTTTGCGGATTCTGAGAAAACGGTCATGAGAGAGTTTGCGTCGTTTCTTTGAGTCGCTCGATTCGGACATTTCGGAGCCAACGATTTCCGTTGGACCTGTTTCAACGGTGGGGTCCGCCTGCTGCGCTTGAGATGGCTGGAGTGGCATCGTCGCGCCCAGGCAGAAAATGGCTGCAACGCACCAAAGCAAGCGGCAGGTTGTCGAAAGCCGGTTCAATTGCGATCTGCGTTCAGAAGTTGTATTCATGGTCGTAAACAAATCGAGATTGAACTTGGGTGGAGAATCGAGAGGTTGTCGCCATTGACAACCCGTTTGCAACCATCATAACCGTTGACCACTTACGGAGGAAACAGTCGTTGTTGAAAGCTGTTTCGCCCAGATCAGGACAAGAAATTGGATGCCACCGTATGTTAACGCTTCTTTTCGATATCGATGGAACATTAGTACGCGCCGGAGGTGCCGGACTGATGGCCATGCAACTAGCGATGGCAGAGCTTCACGGGATCGACCAGATTCCTCAAGTTACCGTTCACGGGCGCACCGACTACAGCATCGTTTCTGATATTTTTGATCAACTTTCTGTGGAAGTTGAAACGGCTCGAGGAGCGTTCTGCAATCGATATTGTGAACTGCTTGAGGAGACGTTGCCACGTTGCCAGGGACGCGTGCTTCCGAATGTTGTTGAGCTGTTGGAGCATCTCTCGGTTCGAGAGGATGTTTCGTTGGGCTTGCTTACAGGAAACATGAAGCGGGCATCGGATGCAAAACTGCGCTACTTCAAATTGCAGCAGTACTTCAGCTACGGAGGTTTTGGTGATCATCACACCAGTCGCAACGATGTGGCAAGTGTTGCCATGCAGGCGGCCATTGATTCTCTGCAGGATGATTTCCGCGAAGAAAATGTGTGGGTGCTTGGTGACACTGTCAACGACGTTACCTGTGCTCGATCGATTGGTGCGAAAGTGGTGGCCGTAGAAACCGGAGGTGGCACACGGGAGGATCTGGAGTCAGCGTCTCCAGACCTGATTTACAAGACGCTCCCGGACCCCCGAACGTTTTTGAGGGATCTTTGCGGTTAGATCGGATGTGTAACTTTGCAAACGGGAAGTTGTCGAAAACAGTTTGTCGTTCTTAACGGCGACAAATCTGAGGCGAAGTTCCGGCAGGCAAATGGGCTGCGTGTCACGTCTTGCGTCTCAGCTGGAATGGCCTCCAGCTGTCCTTTGCGTTGAACGTGAGGATTCATACGGAGTCTGTCGATGAATTTTACCCGGAGTTCCTCGCTGGCTTCAAAATTACGCAGCCAACCAATTTTCTCGATCTGACCCGCTCCGTTCTCAATTTAGAACGCTTCTGACTGCAGTTGCTTTGTCAAGCAAAATTTTGGGGTTTGGCGCTCGTTTTCATGCCAGTTCAGGTGAATCAATTTGATTCTCAACCGGGATTTTAATCCAGACATAGCACTAGACACTCAGTTTAGTGTCTTGAATAACGCGTTTGGCGGTTGGAGCTTCTGGATTGGATGAAACCGCCTGCTTTCGCCGGTCATGCTGGGGCAATCCGAAGCGGATCGACGTACATCCATCATCATCAGAATAAACGGTTGAAACGATAGATTTTCGCAACTAAAATCGAGCCTCCCGTTTGACTTTCCATGCGACTCGGTTTTGCTGGTAGGTGTGCGTTTACCTGGCAGCCCCGGGGTAACAGACGCCATTTTTCTGTTTCGGATTCGCTTCCTGATTGGCGTGATAATGGTAAATCAATTGACTGTTGCTCAATTGCTCAGTGCCTTGAATCGACATCGATTCAAGGCCTTCCTCGTGTGGTCGTTGATCATGCTGATGGTCACGATTGGGTTTCTGATTTGGCCGCGCAAGTTCGCGTCGGAAGGGAAGCTGTACGTTCAGGTTGGACGAATCGCCACTGGCATTTCACCGGCGGGTGGTTCCGCATCAATTTCTGTTCAGGACACACGTGAGACCGAAGTCCGTTCGGTCGTTGAAATCATCAGCAGCCGTGCGGTGATTGAGGCGGTGGTTGACGACATTGGTGCCGATCGAATTCTCGAGAGTCCGCTTGATGCCTGGATTCCCGATATTTCGCTTCCGATCCCTGACTTCAGCCGATCGAGCAATGGGAAACTCGCGGCCGAGGAATACAAGCGGTTGAAGAAACGTGAACTTGCGGCCAAGGAATTGGAAGACGCCGTGAAGATTCAGGCGCAAAAGAAGACATCGGTTATCTCAGTTTTTGCGCGAGCCATTTCGGCCGATCTGGCTCGTGAGATCGTCGACAAAATGTTCGAGCACACATTGAAAGTTCATTTGAAGGTGCATGCGGTTGATGGTTCGACTCTGTTTTTTGATGAACAGTTTGTTGAACAGGAAAATAAAGTCGTGCGGGCAGTCAAAAATCTGGCCGACTTTCGAAACGACTACAAGGTCCTTTCGATAGGTGCGGCACGCGAGAACCTGCAACAGATCGTCAGCAAGCTTGAGAATCAGATACTCGACACGGAAGTCGAAGTCAGCCAGATGGAGAAGCGACTGGACTCGCTTCGCGTGGGGATGGAGTCCACCGACAAGCAGCTTGCGACGCCCACCAGCAACGTTGAAAGCAAGGCTTTTGAAGACTCAAAGCACCTGGTGTTCCAGTTGGAAGCCGAACGGGAACGACTCGTTTCGACTTACAGCTCCATCCATCCGGAGGTAACACGAATCGACAGCCAGCTCAAAAAAGTACGCCAGTCGTTGAAGTCGATGTCCAACGGGCGTACGGAATCAGCATTAACGTCCAATCCAGTGTATGAAGACCTGAAAGTCGACTTGGTGCGCACGGAGGCAGATTATGCCGGGGCCATTGCGAGATTGGCCAAGCTTCGAAAGAAGAAAACGGCAAGAGATGCAGAGCTGGAAGACATGAACGAAGCTGAAGTCTACTCGGACCAGCTTCAGCGTGACGTCGACATCGCTCGTCAGGAACTCGGCATCTATTCGCAAAGGCGCGGTGAAGCAAAGGCAATGTCGATTATGGACAAACGTGGAATTTCTGACATCGTCGTTTTTCAGGAGCCAACGATGAACGTGAAGCACATCAGCCCGAAAGGCAGTTTGGTTTTGCCGCTGGGTGCGATGATGGGTTTGTTAGCGGCGATCGCATCGGTGCTGTTTTTTGAGCGAAATCACTTGAGTCCGGCACTCAACGAAAATGAAATTGAGCAGGTGCTGGAACTGCCCGTTTTGGTAACGCTTCCTCGAGTCTACTCAAGCCGGAACATGGTGAATTGATGATTGAAAATTTATCCGAAAACGAAAAACGTGAGCGTCAGCTTGCCCGTCGCAAGGGAGTCGCACCGAGCGTAAGTCTGCGGCGGCATTTTATCTCTCTGTCTCGTCAGGTGAATGATTGGTGGATGGCAAAAGAACATCGGCCGGACCGTGCGCTTCGCATCGGAGTCACGTCTTTGTCCAGCGGAGCGGGGCGCAGCACCGTTAGCTTTAATTTGGCGGCGTCCATGGCGTCGTTAACGCGATCTCCCGTTTTGCTGGTTGAGTCTGACTTTGGCAAGCATTATGTTACTCGCCGTCTGGGTTGCTTTCGGGGTCCCGGACTAAGCGAGCTGATTCTGGGAGATGTCGAGCTGGATGACGTTATTCATCCCACACCAGTAACAGACGTTTCGGTAATTGGATCAGGACAGAAGTCGGATCACGAATCAGTCGAGCTTCCGTTTTCCTCTTTATCAGATCGATTCGACGATATAGAAGAATTCAGTTCGCTCGTTTTCGACCTACCCGTTGCCAATCACCTCACCGCATTCCATGCCATCGCTCCCCACCTGGATGGAGTTCTGTTGACCATTGAATCAAACCAAATTGAACCAAAGCTGGTCGAACGTTTTCGTCGTCAATTGAACGACCGAGACGTGCCGATCGTTGGTTTGGTCATGAACAAATCATGATCGCCAACTGTTGTCCGAGACGTGGCTCAACTGCACAAGTTGGACGACGTCTTGCGACAACTTGAGATTAGATTACCCCCTGATTTACAACCTTGTCCTGCTTCCGGAACTTTTGATGAATCTCTCTACGCGCAGAAGGAACGAGTCACTTTGGAAGCGTTTAGTTAACGCTTTGCAAGTCACGCAAGAAAGCGACGGCATCAGCTCACAACATGTGTTTCAAACGGAGCTTGCCAAAGAGATATCGCGTTCCAACCGCCGGCGACACGGACGCGAGTTTGCTCTGATTCATTTTGTGAATGAAGGCAGGGACAATAAAATTCCGGTGACCGACGCGATGTTGCATTCTTTTCGGCAACGCATTCGCATTACTGACACAATTGGTTGGCACAGCTCGAATCTTGCCGTGCTGCTGCCGGAAACGAATCGACAGGGCGCGGATCTGGTGTCCGAAGATCTGGTGCAGTTGGCGACTGAGCATGGTTGGAAAGTAAGATCCGAGGTTTACATTTACCCTTGGGATGACAAACTGATATCGATCTCCAATCAGATTGCTCTATCCAGCGAAGGCACGGACGCTCAGCAAACCGATGTCCAATCAGATCGAAAGGAACCAGTTGGTTTTTCCGATGGGTTCGAACGGGTTGATGAGTTTCAGCTTGATCTCGGCAGTGATGCTGAAATCGATTTCAATGGTAGCAGTTCGGGTGCGCAGCCGAATTCTTTTGACAGCTCAGCTGGTGCGACGGCAGTCCAGTTGTCGGCGCCAGTGGTTTTGGCAGAGCAAAACGAGACGAATGGCCACGCGCCCCGAAGACCGGACTTGTTTCTGAAGAACTCGAAGAATGGCAAGTCATCGCGTCGTTATGCTGCGTTGTCTCCATCAGAGTCCTCAAGTCTGAATCAACTGGCTGGTGTGACATCAACGTCGATGGTCAGGCCTCTGACGACGCCGTGGTGGAAACGGACGATTGACATTATCGGCGCCGGTGTTGGCCTGGTCGTTCTTTCTCCTGTACTGCTGACTGCTGCCGTTGCGATTAAAGTAAGTTCGCCCGGGCCGGTTTTGTTCAGGCAAAAGCGGGAAGGAAAAGGTGGTAAGTCGTTTGATATTCTGAAATTTCGGACGATGGTCGTCGATGCCGAAGCAAAGCAAGATGAGCTCAAAGATGTCAGCGAGCAGGATGGGCCAGCATTCAAGTTGAAAGACGATCCGCGAATTACCTCCGTTGGCAGCAAGCTGCGAAAGTCATGCGTGGACGAACTTCCACAGTTGGTGAACGTCCTCATGGGAGAAATGTCGTTGGTCGGTCCGCGTCCCCTACCTGTTTCCGAGTCCACAGAATGTGAGCCATGGCAGCGAATGCGATTGACCGTGCTGCCCGGGCTGACATGTACGTGGCAGGCTCGAGGGGGAAGGCAGGTTTCGTTCGACCAATGGATGCGAATGGATCTGGACTACATCAAGAACCAGAGTTTTGTGTCTGATGTTCGGTTGATCATGGAAACGGCATTCATCGCGCTTTTGCAACGCGGATCTGTTTGATTGATTCAAATGTTGCCTGGAGACTCCTGCGCCGATGCGGGTGAGGCGTTGGCGCATTAATCGATCAAGCATCGAAACCAGAGATGTAAAATGAAATTGTCCGAAGAATCCCTTACGCTGAACACGCCCAATGAGCGTGCCGATCGCGTTTGGACGGAGGTTTCGGGCAAAATGAGTCATGCAGGAGCTTTGATCGATGAACGACCCGATCAGAAAGACGTTTCAACCGTGTCGTTGAACCCGAGTGCCAGAGACGAAGCACAGAGCGTTGTCTTGACGTTTCTGACCACGCTGGCGACGTTTTTTATTTTCCTGATTCAGGGCATTCTGCTTGCTCGAATTCTCGGACCGGAAGGTCGCGGCGAATTCGGGACCGCCATTTTCTTTCCTCGTGACGCGTTGCTTTATGCCGGTTTGTTGGGTGGGATCGAGGTCGTGAGTGCGTCGGCCAGCAGGATCGTCGGTCAATCGTTTCGGCTGAAGTATTCGGCTGCAAGGTTGGGACTGTTCAGCGGTACGTTGACGGGATTGGCCGGAGCATTGCTCGCGGTTGGCACCATTCTGTTCACGGATGTGATGTACGGCCATGACAAATGGTATCTGCTTCCGTATTGCCTTTTCTGTTGCCTGTTCGTGCCGATCGAGCACGTTCACTTGAATGTGTCTGCGGTTGATCGTGGAAAGGCTGATTACGGAATCTACAATTTCAATCGTCTTCTATACGCACTTGCCTTTCCCGTCGCCCTGCTGACTGTTTACTTGACGGGACTGCATCGTTGGTTGCCGTTTTCTGATTTGACCATCGTTTGCGGACTTTTTCTCGGGTCGCGATTCATCGGAATACTGCCAACATTGCGTGGTATGGATTTGCGACAAGTATTTCGGGGAAAGCGAGCCCGTGGATTGTCTGAGGATGCTCAGTCTGATTCCGTGCCGAGTGCATGGCGTCTACTGTGTGATGGACGCGGATACGCTTTGTCAATGTTTGCAACCGAACTGTTCGAACGTCTGGACGTATTGCTGATTGTCGTTTTGGCGCCGGTTGTGGAATCGGGTTACTATTTTGTCGCCGTGCCAGTCGCCGCCATTCTGACGGTTGCCCCCAATGCGTTGGGAGTCTTTACATTCAACGCGGGTGCAGATCCGAATCGTTACGTCAGTGTCAGGCAAGCTGTCAGCGTCATGGTTGCGACTGCCGGTTTTCAGGTTGTGGCGGCTTTGGTTTACTCGATGGTCATGCCTTTCCTGCTGGTAACTATCTTCAAACCCGATTTTGCGAATTCAATTCCTTATGCGTTATGGCTGCTCCCGGCGTGTGCCATGAAAGGATTCCTTCAGGCGGTCGACGGATACCTGAAAGGCCGAGGGAAACCGATGTTGGGCGTCTGGTCTCGGGTGATCAGTATCATCGTGATGTTGTTGTTTGTTTGGGTATCCTTCAGATTTTCTGTCTTGTCCGATGACCGTCGATGGCTTTGTATCCCGATGGCAGCTTGTGCCGGTCAGGCAGTAAGCATGTTAATTATTTCGATTGCCGTTCTTCGTGATGTTTCAAGTGCGACGACCTCTGATGCCTTCCGTTTTTCCGAATCTGATTCTAAAACGGGGGGAGTGTGATGTCCTCCATCGACCCGGCAAGTCTTGATCTTGAACGCGATGAATTGACCCGCGCGATGCGCACGCCTGCTGAACGTTTGCGTTCCGCATTGAATGTGCCTTTCAGTGTCGTTGCCGCCCTCGTGCTGGTTTTTCTTGTCTCGTTTTTGAATCTTGTCAATTTGCACGTTGATAAAGAGGGTGTTGCACTCGATGCCCAAGTACTGGCAAAGTTGATGGTCATTGGGTGTGCCGGATTGTACGGCATGGCCGGTGCGATTAACGACGTGAGAGTTCGTCATATCCTGTTTTCTCTTCCGGTTTTTCTGGTCGTTGTTCTTGTTGCTCTTTACTTTCTGTCTTCCTTTGCGTCGATCAGTAAGGAGCATTCGATGGTATCCACGATATCGCTCGTTTCCGTCTTGCTGATGACCGTTACGGCGATGATGCAGCTGGGTTTGGTACGATTTCTGACGACTGTGTTCCACGCGATGAGTGCGTTTGTCGTGCTGTCGTGGGTCGCATACTTCCTCTGGCCGGACGTGGGCGTCTTTATGGAACCGACCACAGAAGGCGAGTTCGTTCGACGAATGAGCGGTCTGGCACACTCGAACACGCTGGGTCAGTATTCGGGGCTGACCGTGATTGTCGGTGTTGCTCTTTACCACTTTTACGGACAGCGATCCACATGGCGATTGATCGTCATCGGGTTGGCCGTGGGGGCACTGTTGGCTTCGTTGTCCCGCACATCCGTGGTGGCGACCGTCGCCGGGTTGATTGTCATGTACCATCGGTCTGTCTTTACGCCAAACAATCGAAAATGGTTTATCATTGGCGGGATGTTCCTCGCAATGATGGTGGCGGTTGTTGCGACGCAGGTGGATTTGGGGGAAGTGATCGCTGAGAAGCTGACCGTCGTGTCAAAGTCCGGCGATGCGGAAGAACTGACCTCTGCCACGGGGCGAGCTGAGATCTGGCAATATTCCCTGTTTTTAATCGCCAAACAGCCATTGACGGGTTACGGTGCGGCAACCTCGAAGTACTTTCTTGAAGAACATTCGATGTACACGCATAATCTTTTGCTCAACATCGCGTTTTCAACAGGAATTTTAGGAGGGCTTGTCGGGCTGGTGATGATTCTTCAACAGGCAATTTCAGCGATCTGGAAACCGCATGTCGTGACGAGTGCTGTGATCGCATTCATCCTGGTGAATGGATTGTTCGAAAATGTTATTTTTTCAATCATTGCAGGAATGCCAACATTGCTTTGGCTGATGTCGATGGCATGGTTTCAGGTGCGGCAGTTCAACGGTGATGAATACCTTGCTAAACCTCTCTCACCGGAGGACTTTTTCAAATGAACATGAAACAAATCCATTCGGTGGTGACGGAAGCTCAATCTGGCGTAGCAGATCGGAATGAAAGTGTGGAGGAGACATTGGTTGAGATGCAGGCGGGAAGTCAGAGTGTGACGGTGCCACCGAAACTCGACGCTCATGTTGTCCTGCTGAATAACTATGTGCGTCCCCATCATGTTGCCGTGTATACGGAACTGGCGAAACGAGTTCGTCAGCTGACGGTGCTGCTTTCCGTCCCCATGGAACCTGATCGAAGCTGGCAACCGGAATGGAACGATCTTGACATCCGAATCCAGAAGAACTGGATGTTCACGACCCGTTGGAAACACTCGTCAGGATTCGCCGAACCCAACTTCATTCATGTTCCAATCGACACGACGCGACAACTGAAGAAACTGGATGCTGATATCGTATTCTCATACGAGATGGGGATGCGAACTTTTCTAAGTTGCTGGTACCGGCGTTTCCATCCCACGGTTCCCCTTGTGATGGTAGGAAACATGAGCGAACACGTGGAGACAGAGCGAGGAATGTTCCGGCGTCTGTTGCGACGTTCGATTTGCAAGGTTGCTGACTATTTCTCGTACAATGGACCAAGTTGTAAACGCTATCTTGAAAGTCTGTCGCTTCCGGCGGACCGTCTATTCGAGATTCCTTACTGCATCGATTCAACCGCTGTTTACGATGGTCCGCGCGAAGTTTCTGACTCTGCTAAACGCCGGTTGCTTTATTGCGGTTCCTTGAGTGAACGAAAAGGCGTGGTGCAGTTCACTCGGGTTTTGCGAGCCTGGTGCGATGACAATCCACAACGGAAAGTAACCCTTTCCATTGCCGGGAAAGGGCCTTTGAAAGCCAACATTGCGAAGATGCAGAGTCAGAATCTGGAAATCGATTTTTTGGGGGAATGTGACAAAGCTGAATTGGCGGAAGCGTACGGTGTCGCGGATATCGCTGTCTTTCCATCACTTGCCGACGAGTGGGGGTTGGTGCCGATTGAAGCCATGAGTTCCGGCGTGCCCGTGCTGGGCAGTTTTTTCGCTCAATCCGTCGAAACTTACTGTGAGGATGATAGAAACGGGTGGACCTTCGATCCCACCAACCAATGCGACTTGAGATCCGCGATCGAGCGGGCGATGGCTTGCTCAAACGACCAATTGCTGGAGATGGGAACGTATGCTCGGCAATCGGTTGCTCACGTGACTCCCCAGCGATCGGCAGATCTTTTTTGCCAACTGATCGAACACGCCGTCCCTCACGCGCGACGCTGATACCTGAACCGCCTCACGGTTTGAATTCCAACATTGACTTGCTTCCTTTGAATCGCCTTCCATGACAGATCAATCTATCGCCAGTATTTCTGTAGACCTCGACAATAAATGGTCGTATCTGAAGGTCCGAGGTGAATCGTCGTGGGTCGATTTTCCAGGCTATCTGGATACGGTGGTGCCTCGGATTGTGCGTTTTCTGGATGAACGTGATCTGTTGACAACGTTCTTTGTCGTTGGCCAGGATGCATCTCTGCGAGTCAACCAGGAACCCATCGCGATGTTGGCCGAAGAAGGGCATGAAATTGGAAACCATTCATTCCATCATGAGCCGTGGTTGCATTTGTACAGTCAATCACAACTGGAAGACGAGTTTGATCGCAGTGAGTACGCCATCGAACGTGTCACGGGAATGCGACCCGTTGGGTTCCGAGGACCAGGTTTCAGCTGTTGCCGGCGAGTCCTGCAACTGTTGATGCGTCGTGGCTATCTGTATGACGGATCAACTTTCGCGACGAGCCTGGGCCCTGTTGCTCGCGCTTACTACATGCTGAATGCTCGTTTCTCGAAGGCGCAAATGGAGGAACGTAAGGAACTGTTCGGCTCATTCAGTGATGCATTTCAACGCAATAAACCATTCGTCTGGACAAACAATGAAGACAGGCTGGTCGAGATTCCTGTCACGACGATGCCGTTGACAAGGTTTCCGATTCATGTCAGCTACTTGAATTATTTGGCGACCATGTCCGTGCTGCTGGCAAAGACATACTTTTGGAAGGCGATCACACTTTGTCGTTTGACAGGAACCACGCCTTCCCTGCTACTGCATCCAACTGATTTCCTCAGCGAGGAAGACGTGCCCGAGATGGCATTTTTTCCGGGGATGACAACTCGAGCCCACAAGAAAATGGAGCTCCTTTCCGAGTGCCTGGAAATGATGTCCAGGCATTACGAAATCGTCACGATGCGTCAGCAGGCCGAACATGTGCTTGAGCATCGCCATGTCAGCCGCCCAATCAGTAATGTGGCACCCGGCTTGCCGGAAAAATTGCTCAACGAGGCTTAGAGCGCGTTTTGGTTGAGTCTAGCGGCTTTTCAATACTTTTCGCTCGGTTTTTCAACGCCGCAGACGCTACAGTTAAGTGCAACATGCACTGATCTGGAATGTTGGCGAGCATTTCGTTGATGCTGCTACGCCAGTCGGTGAGGCATCGTGCGCGGGAAAGGCAGGGGCTCACGCGGTGGCAACTTCAGCCATTGGTCCTCTGCCCACTGTTCGCGTTCTTCATCGGATGCATAGTATCGCAGCCACGCCTCTTCATCGACGACGTTATCCAGACACTGCCACTGGATCACTCGATCCGCCCCGACCATCTTTTTCTCGTGTGCGGGCAGGATGTCGCGAGCGATCAGGCAATACAACTGCCGGTCTGAAAGATGATCCGTTTGGACCAGCACGATATTCTTCTCGTACAGCCTGCCGATAATCTGGTGTAGCTTCTGCTTCACTTGCGCATCCGAATACTCTTTGTGGTCACGCATGACTAGTTCAGGCTCAAACCACTTGCAAATAGGCAGCACCGGGGCTCGCTCCCACTCAAGTAGAGACGAGAGAAACTCGTTCTCACTGTGGACCGACATCCGATCCAGATCGACGAGTGTCACTGATTCGTCAAGAAAAGGTTCCATTTCATCTCGCAGGCGAGCGTTCTGCAGAAGGAGATCAATGTCCGACATGGGTGTTGCGTTCACTTGGGGTGCATAGCGATTACGGGATGGATGCGTTCGACCGAGTGGTCTGTCAAATTTGAATTGAACAGTTTGAGTCGTGCTTGCGCGCCTGCAGGTTTGGCGGAAAGCACTTTCGCGATCGGTCAATTCAGGTCTGCTGGACCACTGGGAACAAAGTCGAAATCCAAACGACACCATGAATTTATCAAGGACGTGCCGATGAACAAGTTTCAACTTGAGCGATTACCGGAAAAACGGGCGGTGTTTTTCTCAAGCCAGCGTACGACAGGATTCGTTGTCAGAGTCTGCTTGATCGTCAGAGATTGCCAATCAAAATCGACTTCAATACGCAACAGCAAGAACGCGTTGGAAAATCAGCCGCCAAAGCCCAGCGACATTTGAGAATCTTCCAGCTCTGCCTCAGACCCGAGTTCCTGATAAAGCAGGCTTGGTTGTATGTCAGAGTTGTTCTGGTACTTGCTGCTGGAGTACTCGCTGATGTCACCAACCACCTGATGGTAGAAGATCTGGCAGATCTCGATGCCAGGGTAGATCCTGACGGGTTGGACAGCGAACATCTCGAGCGTCCAGTGGCCGCAGAAACCGACATCACCGAATCCGGCGGTCACATGAACAAACAGACCGAGTCGGCCGATCGAGGAACGACCCTCGATCATCGGGACCAGGTTCTTCGTTTCTGTTCGTTCCACCGTTCGTCCGAGGTACAGTCGGTGAGGCTCGAGAACCAACCCGGTTTCGGGGATTTCCAGACGTTTGGTGCGATTGGGCTTCTTCATATCCAGCACGACTTCTTCATAAGTCACGACCTCGTTATGAAGTGTCAGGTTGTAGCTGTTGGGATTGATTCGATCCGGCACATACGGGTCAATTTTGATGTTTGACCCTATATTTTCCTGTATTTCAGCACCGGTAAGAATCATTTCAGGCTTCCATCGAAAAAATGACAACTGGTTTCGAGCGGATTCTCGGGATTGTTCTGTGGCGTGTCAAGTTGGTGGCTCGGTCGCGGTGCGTTTCCGATGCGTGCCGGATTTATGCCCTGTTGGTGATCTGACGAGGAAATGTGCGGTTCTCAATCTGTGAAACGTTTTACAGTTTGCTGATTGACTCAAGTCTTGTCAGGTCTTAGGTTTACGAGTAATGCCCGTATTCGCATGCGTCGAAAGAATAAGTTCGACCCGAAAAAACCGATCATTTAACCGTGAGGTTTTGACGGAGATATGTGATCTAACACACAGTACTTGAGAGCTTTTCCAATGAATGAAAATCCCTATCAATCGAGCCGATTTGATTCGTTTCCAATGGCAAGCGTCGCGGCAGTGGACGACCGAGCGACGTTTCTCCAGCAGACTTACCTTCACTTGCTGGGGGCCATTCTGGTTTTTGCTGCTCTTGATGCGTTGATTATCAGCGTTTTCCATGACCAGCTTCTCGTCCTGGTGCCAAAGCTTACGGGTGGCTTTACGTGGTTGTTAGTACTAGGGGCATTCATGCTGGTCAGTTGGTTTGCCGAGAAATGGGCCCACAGCGGTGCTTCGCGGCAAACTCAGTACGCGGGCCTGGCAACGTATGTTGTCGCGGAAGCACTGATCTTTGTGCCCCTGCTGTTTATCGCCAATGAGTACTTCCCCGGCGTCATCGAGTCCGCTGGTCTGGTGACCTTGATTGTTTTCGGTGGCCTGACCATCGCGTGTTTTCTGACTCGGACAGATTTCTCCTTCCTGCGGTGGGGGTTGGCCGCAGCGTGTTTCGTTGCTTTAGCGTTGATTGTCGGATCACTTGCCTTCGGCTTCTCTCTGGGGATCTGGTTCTCAATCGCGATGGTTGCCGTCGCCTGCGCGTCGATTCTCTACAACACCTCAAACGTAATACATCACTACAACACGCAGCAGTACGTGGCAGCGTCGCTTTCCCTGTTTGCGTCCATCGCATTGCTGCTGTGGTATGTCATCCAAATTTTTATGCATCTCGATAGCGATTGAGCCTTTGTCTGCAGACCCCCCCAATTCATCCGGCGCTTTGTCGTTACCGAAGGATTTTGACAACGTTGTCAAGCTTTTCCCGCTTCCCAACGTGGTGCTCTTCCCAGGCGTTGTTCAAGCGTTACACATTTTCGAGCCCCGGTACCGCCAGCTTGCTGAAGACGCGATTGCAACGGATGAGTTGATCACGCTGGCAATGGTCGATGTCGATAAAACCATGCCTGAAGACCCTCGTCCTGAACTGCTGCCAACGGTTTGCATTGGCAAGATTGTCTCACATAACCAGCTTGAGGACGGCCGATACAACTTATTACTCGTCGGGGCCTCGAGAGCTCGGATCGTGAATGAAATCGTGTCGGATCATCCCTACAGAATTGCGGAAGTGAAAGTTCAGGAAGATTCTGCCAATTACGCTCCTGCTGATGTCGAAAGCTTGACCGGGCAGGTGTTGGATCTGTTCCGGGATTTGGTTGAGCGTCAGCGAATGCCCGAGGTGGAATCTTTATCTCGACTGTTCGAAGGGGACCTTCCGTTGGGTCAGGTAAGTGATTTGATCGGTTACGCCTGCGGTGCGAACTCCATTCAACAGTATCAAATTCTCGAGGAGCCTGAAGTCTGTCGGCGTGCGGAAATTTTGATCAAGTTGTTGAGATCATTGATCGCAGGAGCAACACGTGGATCGAATTCGAGCGATGATTTTCCCCCTCGATTCAGTAATAATTGACCCAAGTCCAGCGAGTAGCGATGAAAGTTTCGATCGAATATTGCGGCATGTGAAACTATGAACCTCAAGCCTCCAGTTTGGCGGCAAAGATCAAAGACGCATTTGGTGTGCAAGCTGAGCTTATCCGCGCCGCAGGTGGAAAATTTGAAGTGGTTGCCGATGGGATGTTGGTCTATTCAAAACTTCAGACCCACGAGTTCCCCGAAGAAGAGAAACTGATCGCCGAGTTGAAAAACCTGTCTTGAGCGGTGATGTTGAAATTCGTGCGTAACAAGTGCTGGAGCGCATGGAGGGTTGCCGGTTAAACTTATGGGGCAGCCAATCACCCGCTTCCAGTACCTCGGAGTTCAAATGTTTCGTCCTTTGTTCACGGTTCTGACCGTTCTTACTGTTTGCCAGATCGCGACGCCGCATGCAGTGATTGGGCAACTTCCGACGGGCTGGAAGGCACACGATCTGAAACGACCCGCGCCACCAGTTGTGACTGCGGGTGAATCTTACTTGCCCGTTGCAGCACCCAGCGATGCGGTGATTTTGTTTGACGGCAAAGATCTTTCACACTGGCGGTCTGCCGACGGCGGAGAAGCGAAGTGGAAAGTCGTCGATGGTGCGATGGAGTCGGTACCCCAAAGTGGTTACATCTTTTCCAAACAGAAATTTGGCGATTGTCAGCTGCATGTTGAATGGGCATCTCCCGCCAAAGTGAAAGGGGCAAGTCAGGGGCGAGGCAACAGCGGTATATTTTTGATGGAGCTGTTCGAAGTCCAGGTCCTGGACAGCTACAACAATCCAACCTACGCAGACGGAAGCGCAGGGTCTCTGTACGGTCAGTATCCACCGCTGGTCAATGCGAGTCGAAAGCCGGGCGAGTGGCAGTCTCACGATATTATTTTCAAACGACCAAGGTTCGAAGGTGACAAACTTGTTTCGCCGGCCGCGGTCACGGTACTTCACAATGGCGTCCTCGTTCAGAACCACTCGGAGGCATTCGGACCCAGTTCCTGGCTTGTGCATGACACGTATGACTCGTCAATTGTCGAAGGTTCACTTGGGTTGCAGGACCACGGAAACCCGGTTCGTTATCGAAACATTTGGATTCGTCCGCTGCCGGATCCTCTTCGGCCGGAATTCAAAGGCACTTATCCTGAGGAACATTCGTTAAGCGATGAGATGAAAAAAAAGCTGCCCGGCAAGTACGAGCATTTCAGAATCGAAGATCGAGACGGATTGCTGTTCTGCATGATTGGTCAGCGGCCGCTTGAGATGGTGCCGGTATCGGAGACGGAATTTGTTTTTCGGAAAACTGCTGGCCAGTTGGTGTTTTCGATCAGCGAAGATGGCGAGCTGGAAGAAGCGTTTCTGAAGATTGACGCGATGCGTCCGTCGGTCTCAAAAATCGGGGAAGCCGATTCTGAGTAACCGTTAGTGCCTGGTGCTTTGAACAGTTGATTGCTTTTAACCCCCCAAAACCAAACTGCGGTGGACCAGCAATGAGGGACCGCAAGCGGAGGCTCTGGTTTTATCTTTTGCATTTGAGGCTCACGAAATGATGATTCGGTCGATCAACCCTGATCTTCAGTTGGAACAAGACAGTAGCCGCAATAATTCGTGAAACTCGGCCGATTCGTCGAACCGACCTTCCAAACGATCAAAAAAATCCTTCCAAATTCTGGTCAAAATGATGGTTTTGAAGGAAAATGCCAGTTTTCAGAATTTACAAGGCGTTTAAGATTGCAATTGACGCCGAAAATGTTAATTTTCTCTCCCGCTGAAGGCGGAGGTTGACCGATTTCGGCTGAAAACAAACATTTTCGAGGTGTGGCAGATGGATAATCAAGGAATGGACGGCGCTCAGGCGCTAATCAAAACGCTCGACGATTTGGGCATTGAGTTTATCTTTGGCTATTCGGGAGGCGCGGCGATCCCGATTTTTGACGCGTTGGAAACGGTCGAAACCAAGATGAAGTTCATTCTGGTTCGTCATGAGCAGGGTGCTGTCCACATGGCAGACGGGTACGCTCGAGCCACCGGTAAGCCGGCGGCTGTTCTTGTGACTTCTGGTCCGGGAGCCGGCAACACGGTCACGGGTCTGATGACCGCGATGATGGACTCCGTTCCAATGATCGTGATCTGTGGTCAGCAGGTTACGTGGATGTTGGGAAAAGACGCCTTCCAGGAAGCAGATATTTTCGGGATCACCATTCCGGTTGTTAAACACAACTATCTGGTAAAAGACAGCAATGATCTGGTGCGTGTTGCCAAAGAGGCATACCACATTTCAACGACAGGCCGGCCTGGACCAGTTTTGATTGATGTCCCAAAAGACGTTTCGCAAGGACCGTTTACGGCCTCGATGGATCCTGAACTGGACTTGCCCGGTTACGATCCTGATCCTGCATTTGACATTTGTGACGATGCGATTGCTGAAGCGGCAGAGATGATTGCGACGGCGCATCGTCCTGTCATTCTTGCTGGCCAGGGATGCATGATCTCAAGAGCGGGTGATGAACTGATGGAACTGGCGAAGAAGCTGAACGCGCCAGTTACCAACACGCTGCTGGGTAAAGGGATCTTCCCCGAGACTCACGAACTGTCGCTCGGCATGCTGGGCATGCACGGTACGGCTTACGCGAACAAGTCGATGGTCGAGTGCGATTTGCTGATCAACGTTGGTTCTCGGTTTGATGACCGGATCATTGGCAAGCCCGATAAGTTCTGTGCCGATGCGAAGATCGTTCATATCGATATCGACGAAGCTGAGATGGGCAAAATGATTCGCCCGCATGTGCAGATCGTTGGCGATGCGAAGGCAGCTTTGAAGAAGCTGAACAAGAAAGTGAAGCCTCTGCCGACTGAGCAATGGTTGGCAAAGCTGGACACTTACAAAACGAAGTTTCCGCTCGGTTTCAAAAAACAGGGCGGTTTGCGAATGCAGCAGGTGATTCACGAACTGTACGAGCAGACCGAAGGAAAAGCGATCGTTTCAACCGATGTCGGCCAACACCAGATGTGGGCCGCTCAGTTTTACAAGAATGACGAGTCCTACCACTGGCTGTCTTCAGGCGGGGCAGGCACGATGGGTTTCGGCTTCCCTGCAGCGATCGGCGCTCAGTTGGGCCATCCAGACAAGACCGTGATCTCAATCTCGGGCGATGGTGGCTTTCAGATGACGCTCTTTGAGTTGGCGACCGCCAAGATCCACAATCTTCCGATCAAGATTGTCGTTCTTAATAATCACTATCTTGGGATGGTTCGCCAGTGGCAGGAACTGTTCTATGAAAACCGCGAATCGGGCGTTGATCTGTTGGGTAACCCGGACTTCTGCAAGTTAGCAGCGGCTTACGACATCCCCAGCGTCAATATCAAGCGTCCAGCGGATGTGAATCGCAAGATTGAAGAAGCATTGGCTTACAACGACGGTCCGATTTTGATCCATGCCGAGTGCATTAAATCGGATCTCGTGTTCCCAATGATTCCAGCGGGTGCGGCATTGGAAGACATGATCACCGAAGCACCTAAAGAAAAGATGGGCAAGCCGGTTGGTTCAACTTAGAGCCTTTCCCGAAACCTCATAACCCGACGCGTCAGCGAGGGCGTATCCTTGGATTCCCTCACTAACGTTTCGGGTTACGATTACTCGAGTACGTATTGGGATAGGTTCTCAATCGTTTTTCGCTGATCTGGAATGGTCGATCGCCATTCGCTTTTTTTGAAACCTGAATCTGACTCCAACTTTTGCATTGTTCCGTGATTTCCATGACTCAAACCATCGTTACCACTGACACACCCGTTGAACCGACATCCGCCGTCAACTCACACACGCTTTCGATTCTGTCGAAGAACGAGCCCGGTGTGCTGATGCGAATTTGTCAGGTGTTTTCTCGGCGAGCGTTTAATATTGACTCGTTGGTCGTTTCGGAAGGTTACCAGCGCGATTACGCTCGAATGACGATTGGAATTTCGGGTGATCCGGAAGGGCTGGAGCAAATTGTCAAACAGGTCAATAAACTGATCGACGTGATTCACTGCTGTGAGCACACAGCCGAAAATTCGGTGGTCAAGGAGTTAGCGTTGATCAAGTTTATTGCCAACAAGGACGATCGCACTGAGGCTTTGCATGTGATTGAGCATTTCGGTGGCAAGACGGTTGATCTGACTCCCTCCTCCATGATCGCCATGATTCAGGGTGACTCGGCGAAGATTGATGCTGCTGAAACGATGCTTGGTCAGTTCCACATCATCGAAATGGTCCGAACCGGAAAAGTTGTGATGGCTCGCGGCGAGCAGACGACGTAGATTGAGACGCTATCTGGGTCGCCTCAGATACCTGACTCTTCCGTTTGCAGAGTTAAATCCTTTC
Organism: uncultured Pirellulaceae bacterium; assembly: GCA_964468915.1. GTDB lineage: Bacteria > Planctomycetota > Planctomycetia > Pirellulales > Pirellulaceae > Mariniblastus. Next base: position 7,734 of record CAYXWX010000003.1, on the reverse strand, counting down.
AGTGTGTCTGGATCTTCCTGTACGTGGAAAACGATCGTCGACACTCCGTCGGCATCGCTGTAACGAAAGATAATTGTCTTCGGGTCGAGCCGAGACCAGTTAGCGGTTTTGTAGCTGTTCTCGGCACGGATTGAGCCGTCGCTCTGAAACACGAATTTATTGATTTTTTGCTGGTTCACACCCAGAAAATCCCAGTTTCCACAAGCCGCGTCATAGGAAAGCGATGGCTTAGAATCGTTGAGTACGTTGTTGATTGCGTTGGCAGCGTCGAGATCCAGCTTTTTCATGTGCTGTTCCATCAACTTCTGGAGGTCAACGTAAAGTTGTTTCTCCAACTTGGCGACCGCTTTTGCATGTTGCGATAACAATTGCTTCGCATCGGATGGCAACGAACCGGAATCAATTGAATCTTGCAGCAGAAGCGAGAGTAGAATCGCGACGAAAATCTTCACGTTTGATATCCTAGGTTTCTGATGAGTTGATTCAATTTTGTGAGGGCACAGTCGCAAAAATTGTTTTGCTACTTCCCAGCCCAACCGTCGGATGATTCCACTCCCGACGTCAACTGCTGCACGGAGTGGATCGGAACGGGTTGGAACGGAATTTCCGAACCTTGTAACCATTCCAGGAATTCGGTTTGGCGTGCAATGTCAGCGAAGTCGAAGCCCATCAATGCCTGGCCTTCGGTCTGTCCTGTGTCGGTATAGTTCATGTAACAAACGTTGCCCCGTCGGCTGGCTTCACGCATGAACTCCCGCAAGGCGCCGGGTCGGTTGGAGAACTCGATCACGGCAAAGAATGGAATCGTCAGCAGATCCACTCGAAAAGGGATCACTCGAAAATTGGACGCCGCCGACCCGGTGACTTCCTGAAACGGCGGCACGGCAGGGTCTCGCAAAAACTCCTGCAAATCGTGCAATGCAGAATAAGGCACTTCAACACCGATCGTCGGGTAGGCCACGGAATCGCTCATCTGGCCATACTGAAAGTCAATGATGTTCATGTTGACGAAAAACTGATCCAGCAAACCAATCAAAGAACCCGCCTGCTCGGAAAGTTCGAATTGGTAGTATCGCGTTTCCGGTCGCTGAACCTGCCCCAGCCTCGCAATTTTGGGCAGCATCATGAAGTCGACATTCGATCCGGACAGGATGGCCAGAGGGCGATCATCCGGTTCGAAATTCCAAGCCATCGCAGCAGCGACTCCCAGTCCGGCGGACGGTTCGACAATGACTCGCATGGTCTGCCACAAAAACTGAATCGCATGACACGCGTCGTCATTGCTGACCCGCACGCAGTCATCAAGCAACATGCTGCACAGACGAAACGGCAGTTCACCCGGGCAGGCGACCGCGGTTCCATCGCAAAACTTATCCAGCGTTTCCAACGTGACCAGCTCACCTGCCTCGATCGATCGAGACATGCTGTCCTGCCCTGCCCCTTCGACGCCAATGACCTGGATCTCAGGATGCCGCCGCTTGATCACCGAAGCGATGCCTGCCGCAACGCCTCCACCGCCGATTCCAATAAAGACATGAGTCGGCAGCTCCGGCAATTGTTCCAAAAATTCGACGGCAATCGTTGACTGGCCTGCAATCACATCCAGATCGTCGTACGGAGGAATAAACGTTCCGCCGGTTTCCTCGGCAAATCGAATTGCTTCTCGCTGAGATTCGTCAAACGAGTCACCGAACAAGCGGATCGTGACATGTTCTCCACCAAAACTTCGTACGGATTCCTGTTTCAGCAGAGGCGTCGACAGCGGCATGAAGATCGTTGCGTCCAGCTTTTGTCTGGCTGCAACGACAGCGACGCCCTGAGCATGGTTCCCCGCGGAAGCGGCGACCAATTGTCCGTCGAAACCGGCGTCACAGATTTTCGAGATTTTGTTCCCCGAGCCACGCCATTTGTAGCTGTGAACTGTCGATATGTCCTCGCGCTTCAACGAAAGTGGCACGCCGCTGGGAAGCATGACAGAATCGATGGAAGTCTCGGGGTGCAAGGCATAGATGCGCCCTGTCGCTGCGTCCGTTTCCCGGGCCAGCTGATCGAGCAACTGTTCATCAGTCAGCGAGTCGAGGGGATTGTTTGAGCTGTCTTTCACATCGATTCCGGGCAAGACACAAAAAAACGCCAAAACCACAATTTACATCATAGCTTCGGCGTTTGAACGATTCATTATTGAATCATGCTTTGATCATGATTCCTTTTCCTGCAGCCACGAGAAACGTTTGCGAAGCTCTTTTCCGCATGTTTCGATTGGGTGATCCAGATCTTCCTGCATCATTCGCTTGAACTCCGGCATGCCGTTCTCATCTTCAGCTTGCCAGTTCTTCGCAAACGTACCGTCCTGAATCTCGGCGAGGACCTTTTTCATCTCGGCCCGAGTGTCCGCGTTAACGATTCGCTTGCCTGTGATCAAGTCACCCCAGGCAGCAGTATCACTGACGAATTCATGCATGCGAGCCAAGCCGCCTTCGTAGATCAGGTCAACAATCAGCTTTACCTCATGCAGACACTCAAAGTAAGCGATTTCAGGTTGGTAACCTGCCTCAACGAGTGTCTCCCAACCGGCAACGATCAATTCGGACAATCCTCCGCACAAAACGGCTTGCTCACCGAACAGATCCGTTTCAGTTTCTTCCGGGAAGGTTGTCTGAATGATTCCTGCGCGAGCACAGCCGACACCTGATCCGTAAGCCAGAGCCATCTCAAGTGCATTGCCGGTAGCGTCCTGATGAACGGCGACCAGCCCGGGAACACCACTGCCCTCTTCGTACTGGCGACGCACCATGCCACCGGGACCTTTGGGAGCAATCAGAACAACGTTGTGCTGCTCATCAACTTTGATCGAGCCAAAATGAATGTTGAATCCGTGGCTGAACAGTACGGTCGAGCCGGGCTTGAGGTTGTCCGCTACGTGATCGCGGTAAACCTGAGGCTGAGCCAGATCCGGGCACAGCAGGCAGACGATGTCGCCCTGCTTGGCCGCGTCGGCCATTGACAGGGGCGTCCAGCCTTCCGATTCCGCTTGCTTCCAGCTTTTCCCACCTTCGCGAATTCCGACGACGACATTGACGCCGCTGTCTCGCAGGTTCATGGCCTGTCCGCGTCCCTGGCTACCGTAACCAATCACCGCCACACACTTGCCGTCGAGTGCTTTGGTGTTGACATCGTTTTCGAAAAACATGGTTACTGCCATCGGGCTGAACTCCTGAAATTGGTGATCGATTCTGATTCGATCGATACTGAAACTGAAACGGAATGGCGACAGGGTGATTCTCAGCCGTGCAGCTTCAAACAGAGCAAAGAGCTGCGTGAAGAATGCCGGACCGGTCGCGATAAATTTGGAATCGAGGATTGTAGTTCAAAACGTTCGCCTGTCAACGTCGCGAAGCGCAGTCTGAACCCCATTCAACCCTGCTAATGTTGTCGATTTGGCTGGTCGGGCAAAATGCCGGTTGGCAGGGGAGATGATCCATGATGCTCCCTCCCGCACGACCCGAATTCATGCCAAACTAGGGTTCATGGACATCAATTCTGGAGCGATAAGATGACAACTGACCATTTGAAATCAAGCATCCGGCTGCTGGGCGATCTGCTGGGCCAGACGATTATTGATCAGGAAGGCGAGCAGGTTTTCCATCAGGAAGAACAGATCCGTAACCTGTTCAAAGCGTGGCGACAGGGTGATGCCGATGCAACACAGCAGATTGACAGGCTGATTCCAGAATTGGTTGACGATCTGCCTCAGGCGCAGGCCGTTCTCAAGGCGTTTGCAAGCTATTTCCAGCTGACCAATCTGGCGGAAGAGCGACAGCGAGCCCGCGTACTGCGCGAGCGAATCGAAACGGCTCGACAATCCGGACAGCCGATGGATGAAACCATCGCACAAGCCGTCAAGACGCTTGTTTCCGAAGGCATTGGTCCAGATGAGATGCAGCAGATCCTCGACGGGATGTCGATCACGCCGGTTTTTACTGCTCACCCGACGGAATCCAAACGACGCACCGTTCGGCAGATCCTTGCAAACATTTCCGGCCTGTTGCAACGTTACCACTCCAACGCCAACTTTGAACATGATCGCGAGCAAGTTCGAGAGTTGATTCACGACCACATTGTGTTGCTTTGGCAGAGTGATGAAACGCGTGACCGTCGTCCCACGGTGATGGATGAGGTCAGAAACACGGGCGTCTATTTTTTCGAAACCGTCCTGTTCGAGCTTGTGCCTCGCATTTACGAAGAATTGGAATCGGCGCTTGCCGAAGCATGGCCTGACCACAACTTCACGGTGCCTCCGCTGCTGACGTACGGCTCATGGATTGGTGGCGACCGCGACGGCAACCCGTTCGTCACCACCGAAGTAACCGAAGAAGCCCTGCGCGCTCACAAAGCGACCATCCTTGTGCGTTACCTTTACGAAGTTGACGCGATGTACGGTCTGCTGAGCCCGGCGCTCTCCCAGGCAAAATTCAGCAAGCCGTTTCTCGACCATCTGGCAGATTGCATGAAGCAGGTTCCGGCGGAAGAAAAAGAGACGTTTGGAAGATTCGATCAGGAACCCTATCGGCAAATGATGATCTGGATCTTTCGCAGGCTCAAGGCGAATCAACGGCTCAACGAATCTCCTTGGGATCAGGTTGTCGAGGGGGAACAGGCTGGAGGGTATCCCGCGTATGAGTCTTCAGATGAACTTCTTGACGATCTGCTGCTGGTTCGCGACAGCCTGAATGAAAACAAAGGCGAACGACTGGTGCGAGGGCGGTTTCAACGTTTGATTCGTGCCGTTGAGGTCTTCGGTTTCCACCTTGCCACGCTTGATGTTCGACAGCACGCTGACTTCCACAGGCAGGCGACCGCCGAAGTTTTCGCTCGCAACAAAACCGTTGAAAATTATGCGGACCTGGACGAAGCCGAAAAGATTCGCGTATTGACTGAGGAAATCGAATCGCCTCGTCCCTGGACAGGTGGCTGCAAGGCATCGGCATCCGAGCTAACCGACGAAACGGCTCAGACATTGAAGCTGTTTCGCAAGATCAAACAGGCCCATGGGATGCTGGGAAAGGCGTCGATGCAGACGTATATCATCAGCATGACCGAAGGCGTCAGCAATTTGCTGGAAGTGCTTTTGATGTCGCACGATGCGGGGCTGGCCGGACAGCTGGACGTCGTTCCCTTGTTCGAAACGGTCAACGACCTTCGAGCGGCACCCGAGATCATGGAAAATCTGTTCCAGAATCCCGTCTACGCGAATCATTTAAAGCAGCGTGGCGGCCGACAGCAGATCATGATCGGTTACAGCGACAGCAACAAAGACGGTGGCTACCTGCGAGCCAACTGGATGTTGTTCACCGCTCAAAGGAATCTGGCGGAGGTGTGTCAACGTCACGGGGTCGTCATGACGTTGTTCCACGGTCGCGGAGGCTCACTAGGACGTGGCGGCGGCCCGGCAAATCGAGCGATACTGGCTCAGCCTCCTGAGTCCGTCAAAGGCCGCATCCGAGTGACAGAACAAGGCGAAGTTGTCAGCTCGCGGTACAGCGATCCTGAAATCGCCCATCGGCATCTTGAACAACTGGTTAACGCTGTGTTGTGCTCGAGTGGGAAACGACCGCAGTTTGATCAGATTGATCGTTGGTCTTCGATCATGGACGATATCAGCGATGCGGCACATAAACAGTATCGAGCATTGGTCGAGGACGAGCATTTTCTGACTTACTTTCAAGCCGCGTCACCCATCGATCTGATCGGGCAGATGAACATTGGTTCCCGGCCTGCACATCGCAGAGCGACGCGTTCGTTGAACGATCTTCGAGCCATTCCTTGGGTCTTTGCATGGACCCAATCCCGCGCGGGTGTTCCAAGCTGGTTTGGTGTTGGATCCGGATTCGAGGCATGGCTTGGCCAATCGGAAGCCGAACGTGCGCAACGCATGTCAGAGCTGCAGGAGATGTACCAGAAGTGGCCGTTTTTCAGGACGGTGATCGGAAACGTACACCTCGGCTTGGGCCGAGCCGATATGGCGATTTCAAAATGCTACGCTCAACTTGCCGGGCAGCAGGCAGGCACGAAGATTCACGATTTGATTCACGCCGAATATGACTTGAGCAAACAGTTGATCCTTGAAATCACAGGTCACGACGAATTGCTTGATACCGAGCCTTGGTTGCAGAAGAGTATTCGAGTTCGCAACCCGTATGTTGACCCAATGAACTTCATTCAGGTTGAATTGCTGAAGCATTTTCGCAACGCCACCGATGATTCAGAAACCGACGAACTCAGCCGAGCGATTCTGCAATCGGTCAACGGTATCGCTGCTGGCTTGCAGTCAGTGGGATGATTGACGTCAGGCGTCTGCCCGAACCAACCTGAAGACGGTGATTTCGGGTCGAGCCATAAATCGAACGCGGGCAGTGTGTCCCAACCCTCGGTTGATGTACATCTTCATCCCTTTGTTCACGTCATATTCGCCCGATATATAACGCTTGTTTTCCACGGGAAGTCGAGGCGCACCGACGATCGGAAAGCGACATTGGCCGCCATGCGTGTGACCACACAGAACCCAGCTGCGATACCCGTTCCAGATCGGAAGATCCAGAGTGTCAGGGTTGTGGCTGAGCGTGATGGTTGCTCCGCGATCGATTGTTGATTGGATGACGTCGCGAGCCGCATCTTTCTTGAAGCCGCCGAACCAATAATCCGGCAGGCCCGCGATCGTCAGGCCGGACAACTCGACCACGTCCCCACGAAGAAGGTTCAAACCCTGTTCTTCGAAAGCACGGGCCAGGCGTTCCGTGTTGGGCGCCTTTCGAATCACATCGTCTTCATAGTGACCGAAGTCGTGGTTCCCCAGTACACATGCGGTTCCCAGTTTGCCGCGAGGAAAATGAGGAAGCAGCTTGATTCCCTTTTCGGCATGCCATTGGGAGGCATCATCCAGGTAGTCGCCGGTGAAGAAAACAAAGTCGGGTTGCAGCGAGTCGATATATTCAAACTGTCGTCGCAAGTAGCTTTCGCCCACTCGATTCCCAATATGCAAATCGCTGATCTGAACAGCGTTCTTGTTGATCAGGTGATCCGGAAGATCACGGATGGGCAGGTCGTGGTGTTCGATTCTCACCCAGCGTGGTTCGACGCCAAACGCGTACACGCCCAAACCTGCGATCGCACCCACCGCGCCACGCTTCAGGAACGACCGTCGGGTCGCGTTTCCTGGTTGATGCGCGATTGGCTCAGTCATGGTTCAGAAATGGGAAGTAGGGAAAGAGTGAAGTTTGGCCTCAACACCCAGCGACTCGTCTGTTGCTCAGGCAGCCTGCTGCGGATCGTTCATGCGACGCCAGCGTCAAAATGGAAGAGTAGCCAGAAATTCAAAAGGTTCAATCCTGCATAGGTACTGATCGCCATTAACGGTATGAAAATCAGGGTTTTTTCGAACAACTTATTGAACGAAGCCGAACACTTGACTCACCAGACATCGGCGTTGGTGGAACTTCCGGCAGCGCGGTGGATCGCTGAGCGGCAGTGTGATGACAATTGCTTTCTACGTTGCGGAAATTTTTTTCAGACCAGAACAGGCAAGACATTCGAGATTACCTGGCCTCAAATAGAGTCTGATGGTTTGAACTCAATGCGTTGATCTCTCGAATTTTAATGTCTTTGAAAAACAGCTCTGCTGCCTCGTGCTTTGTTCCAACTGAAGATTAGGGTTGACCGACCGAATCATCATTCCGT
>CAYXWX010000002.1:23421-88194 GCA_964468915.1 uncultured Pirellulaceae bacterium | reverse complement strand
GCCATACCGGTTAGCATCGGCTTCATCATATCATATTGTTTGATTAAATCACTAACCTGTTTTGCCTGCACACCCGAGCCACTTGCAATGCGCTGCTTGCGTCCAACATCGACCAGTTTGGGGTCTTTTCTTTCCGCTGGCGTCATGCTGTCGATGATTCCGACCATCTGACGGATCTGCTTTGACGTGTCCCCGTCGCCCATCATTTTGGAAATCTCGCCCATGCTGGGCATTCCCGGCAAAAGGCCCATCATTTTCTGCATCAGCCCGGGCTTGGCCATTTTGACCATCTGATCCCGAAAGTCTTCCAGCGAGAACTGGCCTTTTTCCAGTTGCTCCTGCATCCGCTGCTGCTCTTTTTCGTCGACCAGCTTTTGAGCTTCGTCGACCAGAGCCATCATGTCGCCCATGCCGAGAATTCGACTGGCCATTCCTTCCGGGCGGAAGTAGTCCAGGTTGTCGATATGCTCGCCAGTACCAATAAAGCGAATCGGCACACCAGTCACATGCTTGACTGAAAGCAGAGCACCGCCACGAGCGTCTCCGTCCAGCTTTGTCATCACGACGCCGTTCAGCTCCAGCGCCTCATGGAAAGCTGCGGCGCTTTTAACGGCGTCCTGACCCGTCATGCCGTCAACGACAAGGAAAACATGATCTGGCTGAACCTGCCGATCAATTGTTTTCAGTTGCTCCATCAACTCGGTATCGATTGCCAACCGGCCCGCGGTATCGAGAATCACAACCTTGTTACCGTTGGCTTTCGCTTGAGCAACTGCGGCATTACAAACCGCAACGGGATCCTGAGTGTCTCGATCGCTGTAGACGGGGACCTTCAGGCTGTCGCCCAAAACGTGCAACTGGTCGATCGCGGCGGGGCGTTGCAGATCGGCCGCAACCAACAAAGGTTCAATCTTGTTTCGCTGTAGAAGCTTTGCCAGTTTTCCACAGGTCGTGGTCTTACCGGCACCTTGAAGACCGCACATCATGATCACGTTGACCGGTTTATCCAGCCGCAGCGAATCATCGACCGGTCCCAACAGGTTAACCAGTTCCTCGTTGACGATTCCAACCAGCTGCTCAGCCGGTTTCAGTGAAAGCAGAACCTTTTCGCCCAAGGCTTTCTGACTGACGCTGGCCATGAAGTCCTTGACCACGTCGTAGCTGACGTCCGCTTCCAACAACGATTGCTCGACCATCTTCAGGCCGTCGCGCATGTTGCCTTCGGTCAGTTTGCCTTTGCCGCGCAGGGATTTGAATGCGCCTTTGAGACCGTCCTGTAGCGAATCAAACATACGTATCAGAGATTGGCAAATTCAGCGAAAAAGCAAAACAAATCGACGCGACATTCGCCGCAAACGATCGCAAAAAGATACACAAAACCCAATTTTTCCGTAAGCCCCGTCGAGATTTGGCTGATCTTTGATTCAAGCTGACGACAAACCGCTCAAAAAAGGAACGCAGCACGTATACTTGCGATGCGTTTAGCAATTCATCCGCTGTGCAGCCACCATCGTAAAAGGAGATTGTGAAATGTCTGATCAACAACCCGAACTGGTCACCCTAACGCACGTCGCGAACGAATCAGAAGCAAAATCATTGATCGGACTGTTCGAAGATGAGGGCATTTCGATCTTTATCAACGGAGGCGACGATCTTTCGCTTTTCGGCGAAGAGATGGGAGACATCCAGCTGATCGTGAAAAAGTCCGATTACGAAAAGGCTTCCGAATTGCTCAAAGAGATCGAGGAAGAGAACGCCGAGATCGATTGGTCGCAAGTTGACGTGGGTGAGCCAGAGGATTGAACTTTCTATTGGGTTTTCCCAGGGGCTCCCAACGGAGATTCGGCGGGAGTGGTCATGCGACAAGGCTTGCCGCGTTGATAAAGCTGATTTCGACTTCGCATCCCCCGTAACTGAGCGTCCGAGTAGCGTTCCGAAGATGATTTCCCTCGAATCATCGAAATCGCCTTTTCCTGGTATCGCAAGGCCGAGTCGAAATCATTTTGCTCTGCCATGATTGCCGCGAAAATTTCATTCACCGAGGGCGATTGTTCGCCAAAAATCTTCATGGCGGGTTCCATAATTTTGAGTGCTCGCCCCGCGTCTCGAAGATTCTCGTACGGACAGGTCGCCAGAATCCACGCCAGCATATAGCCTGGCCGTTTTCTGTTCGGATCCTGATCGATCACTTGCTCGCATCTGGAAACGCAGTCCTCATACTTACCGGTCAGGTAATAAGCTTCAGCAAGCAGTCGGTGTACGTTCTGGTCACTGGGTTTGAGGCGATTGGCAAGTTCCAAAAAGGGAACCGCACGCCGATGCTCACCCACACTCAGATACAGGAAACCCAAGTCCCCAGCGACGTAAGGTAAAGTTGGCCGATTCTCAAATGCTTCAACCATCCACTGCGCTGCCTCGGACGTATTACTTTGTTGAAACAACAAGCGTCCAATGATCGCGTGAATTTCGTACTTGTCAGGTTGTAGCTTGACAAATCGCTTCAGTAATGTGACGGCTTCAGGAATCTCGCCAGAATCGATCGCCACGTTGGCTCGCCCGACAATCGCCTCGACACTGGTGGGATCCAGCTCCAACGCGTAGTCAAAGTGGATCATTGCCTTTTCACGCAACTCGATTCGTTGATCATTTGTTTCCGTGTCATTGCCCAGCCGTTGCAACGCTTCCTGACGCAGCACTTTCGCAAGCCCGATTCGGGCGAAGGACGACTCAGAATCTACTTTTACGGCCTTGCGGAAGAACTGCGTTGCCAGGTCAACGCTGCCCACCGATAACAACTCGCGTCCCTTCATCGCCAACTCATAGGCCCGATAGGGTGAACTGGAATCATGAAGCTTGTCGGCGGCACTTTCATGGCCAATTTCAGCAAGCCTCATCGTCAAACGATCGACGACTGAATAACGATGCGGCGCAAACCACTCGCCTTTGAGCGGCATTACTTTGTTCCACGCTTGTTCCGCGTTCACCTGAGCCAATGCCGCGTCTGCGGGCAGTTCCGCACTGTCAATCTGATCAGCTGCAAAAAAAGCGGCTGCTTTCTGTTCCGAGTTGAACAGAATCCCGAACGGCGCTTGAGGCATTTGCTGCGTTCCAAAGTTATTACCCGCCCACATCGATATCCGCGTTCTTGTCTCCTCAGTCGCGACGCCCCAGCGAAACGGAAACCCAGACTCTTTCATCATAGTGCTGCCACTTGAAAGACTCGGCTGATCACTGCTGGTCAAAGCCTGAGTCATCATTGCGACACACTCAATACCCTGGTCCTTCCATGATTCAGCATTCGCAGCAAGAGACTCGACTGACTGCTTCGACTGGGCTCGTTCATCAACGACAATCAAAAATACAGGTTGCCTATTACTGACATTTAATACCGGATAAGTCCTTTCGTCCGGTTCGATCATGGTCAGTTCGGGCACCAGAGCCGGCGGATTGAACAGACTTTTGCCAATACGCGGCAATCGTTCATTTCCCGGATGAGAAGTCGCAGCGAGTTTCAGTTTCACGCGGTCCGCTGGTAATTCGGCTGCACTGCCCTGCCCTTCAACAATCCGATAACGCAGGTTGGCTCGAACGTCACTGTATTCCTGCTTTGATCCGTCGGGCCAGATGACAGCGATCTTTTCAATCGACGCGCCCTGTCCCAACCCAAATGTCAGCCGTTTGCTGGACTGGCTCAAGTAACCTGAACCGGCGCTGACCGTTTTGATGATCGGTTCTTCTTTCTCTTTCAGATAGACCAGCACACGCGTTCCAATCGCATCTCTGTTTGAGCGTGTGCCAACCAATTTCAACTGTAAAAAATCGTTACTCGAATCGAGTTGATTGCAGAGAATTCTCAGCCTGCAACCGTTGCGACTGGTGAGAATCACGTCTGAGTCTCCGTCCTGATCCCAGTCCGTCGTTGCAACGCCGCGTCCATCCTGGAGAAAATCGACTCCAGAACCTGCCGAAAAGTTCGCGAATCCAAGCTGGCCAATACTCAGGTAACATTGATTTCGATGCCAACCCGAAAGCGAGTAGCCTTTCCGGCACATTTCGGTTGTTTCACGAATCACCTTCGCAGCGTGTGCGGCAGTGGGCGACTTTGAAAAATCCGGCGTGGAACTGTTGGAACTTCCCCCGGATAGAAGGAACAGTCGGCGGTAGAGCATGTCGTCCACCTGGTCCGTCGAGTAGCGTGACAACGTGCCATTGGTCACGATAATATCTTCCAATCCATCGTTGTTCAGATCCGTGGCTACGGAACCATAAGCTGACTGGTTTGAGAATAGCGGGGCTCGCATCGCGAAAGGTCTCCACTGATCCGAATCCTCACGGGCGTACCAGATTTGACTCTCACCGGTCAGCACATCGCGAAAGTCTCGAATCTCCGTGCCTGAAGGTACTTTCCCAAGAGATCGCTGGACCGAAAACGGCACATCCGTGGCCACGTAGAAATCACTTTTCCCATCGTGGTTAAAGTCACCGCAAGACACCGATCGGTGCCTGGCAATTTCTTCGATTCCAACGGACTCCGTCACGTCTCGGAACCAACCTTCTTGATTCTCATACAAACGATCGGTTGAAAACTCATTGACGACGTACAAATCCTGATCACCGTCCTGATCGTAGTCGGACCAAACGGCAGAGCGTGTAAAGTGCTGATTGTCTCGCGTGATTCCAGCTTCTTCGGTCGCATCAGAGAACTGCCAGCCCTCGTCATTACGAAGCAACACATTACGTCCGCCATCGTTTGCCGTCTGAAAATCAGCTGGAAACACAATCAGATCATCACGTTTTCGAACACCTTCGAACTTGCAAAGAAACAGATCAAGATCGCCATCCTGATCGTAATCCGCTGCACACAGACTTCGAACACATCTGCCTGCAGAAAGACGATGCTCGATTTGAAAAGAACCCTTACCCGTATTCGAAAAAATCAGCAGGCATTCATCGGTCGAAACAACCAGATCTTGATCGCGATCATTATCAAGGTCCACGATCAACGCCGCGTAGGATGCATCCAAGGCGGCAATCCCCATTTCATAGCCGCGTTCGTCGCAAGTTCCATCAGGATTTTGCAAGAGCAACAGATTTGGCAGTCCGTGCGGTTCGCAGACGTACACATCGTCAATTCCGTCGCCGTTCAAATCCCCGATCGCAAGACCATGTTCGCCTAAAATATCAATACCCGGAATTCGGCGTGCCCACTGGTCGACTCCATAATCCAATTGGTCGGACAAACATTGAGTGCGTTGCAAAATGGACGCTGTGCAATCCGTCAGCAACTTGCCGCCGCCAAACTCCGTTGCCACTTCCTCCTGAGCAATCACTTTCAGTGACTTCAGTCGAGGCAACTGGTCGTCTGACGTCGGGGAAGCCCAAACGGTCTCCCAAAGCGACGTTGCCTGACGACCCGAATCATCAGCCAGCTGACCAAATGCATTGGCAACAACGGTCGTTCGTATCGAACCCTCTCCTTCTTCGAACGAATAGAGTTTTACGTCGAGCCGAAACGAATCCGCTCCCATCCAAGGCTGGTAAACAGAACGTGAGAAGCGTTCTATCGCCTGCACGCCGTCTGAAAACTCTGGAGCGGAATCCGATTGGCTCCAACGCGAAACCTGGACTCGAGAGTCTTCCAACCTTGCTGAAAACTGATCGCGGTCGATCCCAACCGACCGAAACCCGGGCACGACAAGTCCGTTGACTTCACTTGTGCCAACATCTTTGCGGACAAGATCCTCAATCTGCTGCCGCAGAAGACTCAATTGCCGCACCACATTGTCCGTTTTGACGTTCACGCCGCTGAACGATTGGAAAACGCGGGTGGCCTCGTCTCCAGTGGGCATCGCGTAATCGGCGATCAAAGCCCGTGGTCGAGCAACCTGTTTCACGTCCTTGGAATCATCTGGTTCCCCGTGAATGTTCATCCAACGGATGGCAATTATCAACGCGACTACGCCGAAAATCACAGCCAGCGAACAGCCGATTCTCGATAGAGGCCGCGATCGCTGGTTCTGGTTTTCCTGAATCGTGGCCGGGGTTGCGCCCGATTCGGATTCGACCGGCCGATTCTTATCGACTTCGTCCATGTTTCATCCGACTGCCGATGATAGGTAACGGGGATTCTTGAGGAGAGCGGCGGAATGGAATCTACCATTCGATGGATGTGAATGTTTGGGTTTCTAGTTAACTTTCTAACTTTCGGCTTTCGGGTAAGTTCCGTCTTGCCTTCCGCCTGAAAGCGCGGCCGATTCACGCGTTAGCCGCAAGGTTGTCAGTGACCATCTGGTGGAACACGGAAAACAGATACTGGCTGTCATGAGGTCCTGCGGATGCCTCGGGGTGATACTGAACGCTGAATGCCGGGTGCTCAACGTGCTTCAGTCCGGCAATCGTTCCGTCGTTAAGATGCTTGTGCGTCACCTGCAGGCAATCGGGCAACCCGTCAGGCTGCACCGCGAATCCGTGATTCTGTGAAGTGATTTCGATTTTCTCTGTTTCAAGATTCTGCACCGGTTGGTTCGCCCCTCGGTGCCCAAACTTGAGCTTGTAAGTCTTGGCACCACACGCCAACGCGAAAAGCTGATGACCAAGGCAAATGCCAAACATCGGAGCCTTACCGATCAATTGTTGAATCGTTTCAATCGCGTAAGTCAATGGCTCCGGGTCTCCCGGTCCGTTTGATAGAAAGATCCCATCAGGTTTCAGAGCGAGAACCTGATCTGCCGACGCAGTTCCGGGCAACACGGTGACACGAAAACCCTGATCATAGAGATGCCGTGCGATATTTCGCTTCATGCCGAAGTCCAACGCAACGACGTGAGGGCGATCGGCAGCGCTGGAATCCGGTTCGGCCTGGTCGTCAATTTCAAAGCCCCACCAGCCACCAAGTCCCTCCTGCCACTCAGCTGACTCCTTTGGGACAACTTCACTGACGAGGTCACGACCGACCAACCCGGGGCTGGATTTTGCCTTTGCAACCAGAGCCGCATCGTCCAGTTCCTCAGTCGAAATCACCGCCTCCATCGCGCCGACGCTGCGAATGTGTCGGACGAGCGAACGAGTATCGATGTTTGAGATACCGACGATTCCGTGCTGTTGTAAATAATCGTGCAGCGAACCGGTCGACCGGTGATTGCTGGCGACTCCACTGACGTTTCGGACGATAAATCCTGCAACTTGGGGATTTCCGCTTTCGACGTCGTCGAGATTCACTCCGTAATTGCCGATTTCGGGGTAGGTCATCGTGACAAGCTGGCCCCGGTAGCTGGGATCGGTCAGAATTTCCTGATATCCGGTCATCGAAGTGTTGAAAATCACTTCTCCGGTCGTCGTTCCCGTCGCTCCGAACGAAATCCCCGTGAAAACGGTTCCGTCCGACAGGGCAAGCTTCGCCACAGTTGGTGCGGGCTGGTCAGAAATCGAACTTTTGGCTGATTCGGCGATCACTTGTTGCTCCAGTTATTTTCGCGAGTTCCACGACTCGGCAGGACAGGATATCGGAAATCCATCTTCACAACGACTCATTCTAACGTAAGCGGAAAATGGGAAAACACGGGGGTCGAACTCGCGATCGCGAGGCGACCAGTTAACGCAATGCATACAAGTTAACATTCGACTTTAACCATTGTACTGACTACCCCATTCAGCATTTTAAGTTGCGGTAATCCCGAATCCCGATCCGATACGTCCAACTGGCTGTGGGTCTCCGACTGGAACCATGTTCCTGATCGGACAGCCAACTTCAGAAGGGTCTCAGTAGCGGCGAGCTGAGGCCCTTCATTTTTGCGCTGATGTGGAGGCCAGATTTTCGATTGTCGGCAGGAATTATCGAGATCGTGACGTGGAAGTCCACTCAGACCCGGCATTCCCCGTCTGAACTTCAAGGCTCCGCCCCCCCTGGCTCAGGCCGTTGTGAAGGTCTGCTTCAGGTCGTCGATCACCTGCTGTTCGGATTCAGACACTTTGTTGCCCAGGCCCAGAAAACCACCGGCGGCGACCGCTGTTGCTTCGGCTCGACCCATCACTTGGTCTCGAATCTGGCCAAGAGCAGTTTCATCCAGCGTACCAGCTAAGGCTCCGATGTAGCTTTTCCACGCATTCAAAAGTTCGTCGTCTGGCTTTGACGTCAGCCAGCTCTGCAGAAGGTCAAAGCTGGCGGATCCTTCTTTGACACCAACGCCGTCGGCAGCCTTGGCAATCGCATCGCGTTCGCCTGATTCCAATACACCATCGGACCAGGCAACGGCGACCATGGGAATCAGACCGACCACAAGCAGCGTCTGAGGATCGATCTTGTGCTCGATCAGAGCATCCAACGCCTCTTTATCTTCGATTCCGCTGGCGGCGGACAAAGCTTCACGAGTTTCGTCCGTTTTCATCTCATCTTTCAGCTTCGCCAGAAGCTCTTGATCTCGATGAGCGAAAAACCCGTTTTCCAGCGCTTCTGCACGATCATGAAGCGAATCGGCCATCCTGTCGTCTCCGGTTTTTGCTGAGGGTTCAGCGGCACTCGGTGACCGGCATTTGAAAACGAATGCAGATCCGCGGGCCGCAGATTCAAAGTTCATTTCATGCTACGAAACGGTGTTATCTGGCGAAAGGGGCCGCTAAACCTCTCAAGCTGCCCTGAGTTTTTCCCATGATCGTGGCAGGTGCAGAAAACGAGATGTCGGCGAAGTGCTCGAATCTGGCCAGATAATCAAATTTGTCGCCATTGAGCGTACAAACCGGTCCGTTCTCCCGGAAAAATCCGTCGCGACTGTAGCCATTTCGCTGAACGTGAATCACAATTCGAGGTGAATTTCACATCAAGAGCAAAACCCCCTCGTTACGATCTGATCGATGACCAAAACGACTTTACTCCGTTTTACGTTTACCGCCCTGCTGACGGCAACTTTCGCGCTGAACTTTGGACCCAGGGCTCATGCAGCCGACGCAGCCGCCAATTTGCAGTGGTCGGTTCGCCGAATGAATTCCTGGCTGGGAGACAGCAGCCAGGCGACCGGTTGGCGGAAATATCTTTTGCTCAATGTCCTTGAATCCCAGGCCGCCAAGGGACATCAGGCAGACTACCGAACGCTCAGCCAGATTCGAGCCCGCTTCGCCAGTGGCGTTGCGGGAACGGACCACCCTGTCTTTGTTGACGTCCGCAGGGCGATTGATCAGCAGCTTGTCAGTTTGGGCAACAGCTACCACGGTGATATGTCCAACATCATGATGGCTCACGTTGGTGACTTTCGACCGATATCCGAAAATCAATTCGGGCAGGCTCGTGCCCGAGCGATTTATGATCTGCAGGTTCTTAAAAAATACTATCGCGCGACCATGCCCAGTCGCCCGAGAGCCGAACTGTTTTACGATCTGCAGCTGGATCCGATGATGGACTTCATCAAAGAAGTTGAATTTGAAAGAGCTCCTGAGATTTCGGTCGGCAAGTTGAGCTCGATGATCGCGGAAAAAAAACGCGAACTGCGTAAGGTGACACGCGAAATTGACGCACTGCCCGATCAGGAAGACACGCCGAAGCCGGATGAAGACGGCGACGAGGTCAACTTGAATGACTCTGCGTCATCCGGCCTTGGTGACGGCCCGGTTCCAGACACTTCATCAAACCTGCAGGAATTGAAACAGCGGCAGGCGAAGCTGAAAGCTGCCATGAAAGAAATTAACGCTCGCCGCAAGGAAGTGTTGAAGCGCGATCGCCCGCGACTGACCCGACGGCGAGATACCCTGGTGAAAATGAGAGAGTTTGACGAACGGTTTGAGGAAGTCGCCAGCCGTCAGTTTGACCCGTACTTTGTCTCGGCGGCCACTTCGTTCGAGTCCTTTATTCAGACGTACGCCAACGGCACTGCGGATAATCTTCAGGAAGACATGCTACGCCGCATGGAAGTGCTCGCTCGCGATCTCCCGCTGCTCGGTCAGTCGAGTGAACGCAGGCCCGCAGGACGGGTAGGCAGTTTGCTGCAATGGCTTGAGAATTCCAATCAAGTGCCTTCCATGGTTTCCGCGTTGCGACGAGAGTATTCACTGCCCAACCTGTATCTGAATGTGTCCTCCAACCTGATCAACAAAGCCGCATCTCAATCCGCTGTCGAGACAAGCGTGTTGGACGAGAACATCAACGGGCGGCTGATCCGAGGCTACCTGACGACGTCGACTAATGTGAACCTAGAGCTGCAGGACGACCCGAATCAGGTCCATCTGAGTATTCACTTGATGGGGAACGTTTCTTCGAACACGCGGTTTCGCGAGCGCAAATTCTATGGCTTCGTCAACACCAACGGTCAGTTCGAAGGTCGCCGCAGTCTGTATGCCAACATTGGAGGTCTGTTCGCAAGCGATTCAAGAATTGCAGCCAATATGGATTCCGACTTCCTCGGATTGACGACGAAGTGCAATTTGATTCAGAAGCTGGCCTACAAACAGTTTTACAAAGGGAAGGCCAAAGCGGATGCCGATGCAGCCGCACGAACCGAGAACGAAGCGTTCGAACAATTTGACAGTCTCACCAATAACGCCGTGGACAGCGGTCAGGAGGCGATTTTCGAAGCCAATGATCGAGCCATCGATTACGCGGCGTGGATCCCAGACTTGTTTCTTCGCTCCACTAACAACTTCGTTGAAGCTGTCGGAAAAATGGATTCTGCTGGAACGCTTGCGGCGCCCGACTACCCTGCGGCAACCACGGTTCCAGCGGACGTCATTATTCGCCTGCACGATTCCTTGCTGAGCAACCTTGTTGATCCGATCTTTGCAGGAAAAACGTTCAGCAACGAGGAGCTTGCGGCCAAGGCTGCCGAGCTTTCCGGCGAAACGCCAGAGGGACTTGCAACCGAAGACGGTGACGGCCCCGGAGAAGACGAATCATTCACGATTACATTCGATAACGTCCGACCCATCCAGTTCGAATTCGACGGTAACGCTGTTACGGTTTCTGTCTCTGGCAAGCAGTTCGCGCAAGGCGAACGAAAGATCGACGCGGGGCTGCAAATCAAAGTACGTTTCAAGATCAAACAAACTGCTGACGGACTCAAGTTCATTCGCGACGGGCAGGCAGAAATTGACTACACCGATCCTGACAAGAAAGACGCGAAGATCGTTGCGTTTAAATCATTCCTCGAGGACAAACTGAATTCGGAAGCCAACACGACCAACGCGATTGACCTGCCTGCAAACCTGCTGCCAATCGACCAGGTGGCTGCGTTGAAATCCAGCAAGATCGCTCGCGAATTGAAACTCGTTCAATGCTCGATTCAAAACGGATGGTTCTACCTTGGCTGGCGGCACCTGCCGGGGGCAGCAAATTCAATGAGCTCCTTTTCCTCGCTCGAGACGTCGGGATATCTTGTCGACCTGCCTGCAATCTGGAATGAGATCGTGATCGATCAGTACGAAACAGATTTCAACCAAGGCGGAAGTGGGAATTCTGTTCTCTCAGATGATGAAAACACTCCACCGGCACCGACCATTCAGGGCGAATTGCAACTGCAATAATTTCGTTGGGTCGTTTCGGAAAATCAGGCCCGACAGGCTTTTAACCGATCGTTAACAATCCGATCTACCTGCTGCATCGAGAACATGGAATCGACGAACGCCCTCCAGCACAGCACTGGTTGCTGTCTGAGCTGAGCAGAAAACATTACCTGCGACAGGTAGCGTTTTGATCTGTGATTCAATGGAGCGGTCGGCATTTCCAACCAGAATCGAACGACAGCCCGAAGTCAACGCCGCAAAGTCGTTCCCTGAATCTCCCGCGTAGATCACTTGCTGTTCAAAATTAACGCCAATCTGTTCAGCGAGCCATCTTGCTGCGAATGCCTTGTCGACTCCCGCCGGAAGGAAATCGATTAATCCGTCGCCCGTGAAGGGATCGACACTGCTGATGATTCCGTAAGGCGCATCTGCATTTTTCAGTTGCTGTTTGAACTCACTGACAATGTCCGTCAACTCACTGGCGTTCGCGTAGAAGCTGATCTTGAAGTTGGCCTGTTTCTCCGTTTCCTGCAAACGTACGCTCCTCGGCAGTTTCAACTCGCCAACCAACCTCTCAGCATTCCAACCGCCAGTTCTGTTGGCTAACTCGTTCATATAATCAGGGTCAGGTACCAGCTCGGATGACGACGCATCAATGACGGTCGTGCCAACGTCGCAGATTATCCACTCAGGGTCGGGTAGGGCAAATTCCTCGATCGCCTGACAAGTTGACTGTAGATGTCGACCGGTGACAAAAACCAAGCCGATGCCGTGCTTCGGCAAAAATCGCTTTAATTCTTGCAGGTCTGAGACGTTCTGCGGAGATGCATCGAGCGGAATCAGCGTTCCGTCAAGATCCGTGAACAACCACATCGGTTTCTCCGCCGGGTCTGTATCGTGCATTGAGTCGCGGCTTTCATCTGGAAGCTGAAGTTTTCAAGTCCGAGATGCTTGCAAGATCTCAAACTCTGATCAACCACTGAAGCTGATAGGGATCGAGCTGAACATTGCTGGATGTTTCTACCGTTGAATTCGCCACGCAATCTTGAAAGAACCGACCAAGTCCAGCGGTGCGAATGCGATTGGCGTCCACTTCCTGGTGCATTCCCGAGAAATTCGCAAGCACAACGACGCGATGTCCGGATTGTTGTCGAATAAATCCAAGCACGTGATCGTTATCTGTCTCGAACAGCTCCATGTTCTGACCGGCAAACGCGTGCAGTGATTTGCGAAGCTCAATCAAACGCCTCATCGAGTTGTAGATTTCTCGCTGAATAAGTTTGATCGACATACCCCGTGGTTCTCCAGCTCCCGCTCCAGAAATTACCTCGTACTTGAGTTCATTGACGACTCCCCAATCCATTCGAGGCCTGTGAATCCACCGCGAGTCATCTGCCTTTTCCGGGTCTTTGACGAAATCGTAATCGTTTAAAACACCCCACTCTTCACCCAAATACAGCAGTGGAATCCCGCCAATGCTCATCGACACACCCTGCAGCAACAGGATTCGACGAACCGCCAATGCGGCAAGTTCGGAATCATTCTCGTTGGCCGCCTGTTCAAGACCGGCAAGTGACGCCATCGTTCCGGAAACTCGCATGTCTCCCGTTTCAATGTTCTCCTGAAAGGGTACGCCACGCGCGAACGAACCTTCGAACTGCCCCGTGTAAAACTCATTTAAGAAATTTCGATGGTCGGACGCATTGATCCCGATCGAGGCAGCATCATCATTGTCGAACGTCCACCCGATGTCATCATGACAACGCAAGTAGTTAACCCATGAGGTTCCGTCTGCGATCTCAAAACGATGCTGGATCGACTTCTTGAGCAACCTGACACTTTGGGTTGCCAGCGACTCCCACAGCAGCGCCATTAACGTTGGATTGTAGGAAATCTGGCACTCGTTCGCATCGATGTATTTGACAACATCATCCGGATGCACGATCGCCTCAGATTTAAAAATCAATCCGGGAGCAGCAATTCGGACGAATAAATTGAATGCTTGAATGACCGTGTGAGCCTTGTCCAGATTCTCACAGTTTGTGCCCTTCTCCTTCCAGATGAACGCGACGGCATCCAGCCGAAGAACATCAACACCCAGATTGGAAATAAACAGCATCTCCTCCATCATGCTTCGGAAGACGGAAGGATTTCTGTAGTTCAGATCCCACTGGAAGCTATTGAATGTGGTCCACACCCATTTTCCCATTCCGTCGTGCCACGTGAAGTTGCCTCGACGCACGGTTGGAAAAATTTCGCGCAGGTGTTGTTCATACTGATCCGGCTCAACCCGGTCCGGAAAGATAAAGTAGAACTCCTCGTATTCTCGATTTCCCGATTGAGCATTCTTCGCCCAATCGTGATCGTCGCTGGTGTGATTGAAGATAAAGTCCAGCACCAGAAAAATGCCTTCGCGACGAAGTTCGGATGCCAGCAGCTTGAGCTCGGCGATCGTGCCCAGACGCGGGTCCACGGCTCTGTAATCACTTACCGCATAACCACCGTCGTTGTTTCCATCACGAGCCTCAAACAGCGGCATCAGATGCAGGTAAGTGATCCCCAGTTCTTTGAAGTAGTCGATGTTCTTGCACAAATTGCCGAGGTTGTCGCTGAACAAATCAACGTACAACGCTCCGCCGACAACTTGTTCGGACTGAAACCAGTCGGGACGGATTTCTCGCGAACGGTCCAGTTCACAAAGAGCTTCTTCACGCTGAGTTAACGCGTCAGCGGCGGAGGCCAGCATCGCCTCGACGTGGTAATGAAAGTCAAACCGCTCGCCATACAGCGAGTGCAGTCGAGCAAACAGTTCGGGCCAGTGCGTTATCAATCGCCCGGAATAATCTTTCCATCGATCGTGCAGTTTTTCAACCGTGTGCTTCGACGATTCGGACGCCGCGCACCAGCGTTCTACCAAACGCGGCCAGACCCTTTGCAGGGTCAACGCGCCCATGTATTCCGTTTCAGATGCAGTCGGTGATAACCGAGCTACAAAATCAACTGTCGTTGCGTCCGACAGCAAATCGGAAAAGTTCGAGTCAACATTCAAGTTGATTTCACCCACAGTGAATTCACTCGTGGGAGAAGGTAAGGATTCGCTCGTACCATCTTCGCCGCCAGGTTTCGGATTGGTATTATTCGAGACGATCATTGGGGATGGTGATGTTTTCCAGGAAGTTGTAATAGTCGATGCCTTCAAGGACACCTGCGGCGTACGACGATTCCGCAAAGTATATCCGCGGCCTGTTTTTCAATCGTTTTAATTCTGGCCCGTGGTTGGCAACCACGACACCCAGTGTTCGTCCCAGCAGCATTCCAGCGTCGTTACCCGAATCGCCGGCGACTAGCACGTTTTCGGGCGAAAACCCCCACTTCCACAAGACGTGACGAAGCGACAGGTCACTTCCACCCCTGACTGGAATAATGTCAACGAAAACGCCAAGTGACTCAACAACTTTAGCTCGCAAACCCGCGCCGCGAAGCAGTTTTTTGATGACCGCGCCCGTTATCGACGAGTTCTGATCCAGTTTGTAGCCAATTTTAAACTCAGATTGCTCGACGTCGTCCTGAAGTTCAACTCCTTCAAGCGGCTCGAGCGCTTTACGAATTTCGTCGGGCTTCCACGCAAAATCGATCGATTTACGCCAACTGCGGTCCGCATTCAAATTTTCACCGTAATGAAGCTGCGTCCCGGCATCGGTGTCAATCAAATCTGGCTTTGGCAAACCCAGATCATCAATCATTTCGATTGCTTTTTCGAGCCGTCGCCCGGTTGTAATTCCAAATCCAATATGCTGGTTCTCTTCAATCAATTGCTTAAATCGATTGAACGAGTCCGCATCGCCTGTCAACGTGTTATCCAGATCGGTGATAATCAGACGATCAAACTCAGGCAGCCGACGAGCAGGTCGGTTGACCACCTCAGGTGCCTTGGATGAATTCAGCACTTCGTTTACGTCTCGCAGGTACCGGCGAGCGTGATTCTTCCACGTGTAGTGTTCACGTGTTCCGACGATTCCATTTTTTGACCACGTCTTCCATTGCTCGCGATCAGTCAGAGCCACCTTCAGCGCTCGGTAGATGCTGTCGTCGTCCATGGAATCGATCAAGGCTCCGTTGTCGCAGTTCGCGATGATGTCACGAGGCCCGCCGTCATCGGTCGCGACGATAGGCAAGCCAACAGCCCCAGCTTCCAAAAGGGTTAAGCCAAACGGTTCGGTCAGTGCAGGGTTTACAAACACGCCTCGGCTTTCGGCTGCCACCCGATACAAATTCGGCACGTCACTCGATTGATGCGTTTTGGGGTAAGCGACTTTGCCATACAGATCGTATTTGTCCACCAGATTGAACACGTCCTGAATCACGCGTTGTTGTGAGTTGGGTAGATCGGCCAGGTCTTCCCTTGTTCCCATGACCATGACCAGATTGGCCAGTTCCTGCAGATCCTTGTTTTCACCAAACACACGCACCGCAGCAGAGAGATTCTTTCGCTCGTCCGGACGAGCCATCACCAGAATCATTGGTTTGTCGGGCTCGTTCAGGAACCTGCTCAAACTCGCTTTGACACGATCAAGATCTTCCTGTTCGCCGTCCGGATTGAATTTGGAAAGATCAACCCCTGGCGGGATGACCTCCATGCGAGACGGGTCATAGTGATCGTAAAGCTCATATTGCTCGGTCACTTCCTGAGCCGTACTCGTCACCACCATCGACGCGGTCTCAAGTGCAACCTCTTCGGCTTCGGTTCTGGTGCCCAATTTATATTTCTTGTCGAGTTTCGCCTGTTGCTCGGGTGAGTTCTTCCCAACAAGCAAACGCTGTCGTTTGACTCGCCCCAAAGAGTGCCCCGTAAACACGTAAGGGATGTGAAGCAAACGGGCCAGTTGAGCACCCGCGTAACCCGCGTCGGCGTAATGCCCGTGGATCACGTCCGGGATTCCGTTTCGTTTCACGTGTTGAAGCGTCTGGTCGATAAACATTTCGATGTACGGCCACAGCGACTCCTTTTTCAGGTAGCGTTTCGGGCCGAACGGGATTCGAACAATCTTTGCGTTCTCTCCAATAATTTCCTCGGTTTGCCCGTACGAGGCATCAACTTTCGGGTCGATCACCTGGCGCGTCAAAAGCTCAACTTCACGCACGCCCGGCTGAGCCGCCAACTCCTGAGCAAGTTCGACAACGTATTTCACCTGTCCGCCGGTATCCGCGTCGCATCCTAACTCCATCTTTTCACAACGAATCAGGCCATGCAGACTGATCAACATGATCTTCAGCCCTTCGCTTCCTCGAGTCCCGCCGGGATTTGAAAGAGGCTTTAACATGGATTGCACGTCCGGTGTGTTGTCTGAGATTAAATGAGAGATCATGAATGTTCTCGATTGAAATTTTTTCACGTGTTAGTTGAATAAAAAGCTCTATCCCGATTCGTCTCTTTGAGCCGGAGACGCCGGCTCCAGCTCAATTGAATCAAGCTCGGTGTGTCTGGCATAATGACCAGCGTTCTGAGTCGTCGCGCCCTTGATTTCACACGCTGACGCAGCAAAACGAACAGCAGATTGAAGGATCGATTTCGGAGACTGAGACTTGAGGATTCCATGAATCGCCGCCGATGAGAACGCGTCACCTGCGCCCACCGAGTCAACGAAAGAATCAATCTCGATTGACGATGCGAAGAAGACGTTTTCCTCGTCGATCCACCACGCTCCGTGCTCGCCGCACGTCACTAGAAACGTCTGTCGCTCCGTCAGGTTCTCTTTCGCTCGGAATTTCATGATCGCTGACTGAATCGATTTTGATTCCGCAGGATCGGCATTTGCGTCAGCCAGATAGTTCAGTTCGTGAATGTTCAGCTTGACCCACTTTGCTCCCGCCACGAGAGTCCGTACCTGAGACTCATCAAACCACGGCTGGCGAATGTTCAAATCAACAAAACGAGGCAGCTTCAGTCTCTCGATCAGCTGCTGATAAAAATGCTGATTCGCTGGAGTTCGAAAAACCAGCGAGCCGTGATAAATTAACGTTGCTCTGGAAAATGAATCGTTCAGGTCGGAGCCAACGTCGGCAAAAGCTAATCGGTCAAACGCCTGATCCAATGGGATTTCATAAACAGGCTCACAATCCTCCATTGTGACAATCACTTTTCCTGTCGAGCGATTCGATGAAACGTGAACGCCTTCGGTTCGCATCCTCCAGTTCCGCATTGCGGCAAGCACAGCCTGCCCTTCCGAATCGTCGCCAATGGCAGAGACAAACAGAGGCTCGAGCCCTAAGCCCTGCAGATTCCAAGCCACGTTGAAGGGAGCTCCGCCCAGAACTTTCTTGCCGTCTGGGAAGTGATCGAAGAGCACCTCGCCAACGACGGCTACGGTTCTAGAAGAGTCTTTGTCTTGTCGCATGTGATCAAGCGACATGAAGGAAATACCTTGGGGACGCGTGGTGGTTACCCTTCTAACCGCAAAGCGAATGCCGACTGGCAATAAACCGAACTATGGCAGCTGATTTGCCACAAAGGTCAGATAACGGCAAACCGCTCAGATACGACTGCTCGTTTTCTAACCACATTGCGCGGTTCGAAAGCAAGTGGCAGTCTCGTATCACGCCAAAATATGGGTAAACCTGATCAAGCAACTGATCACGCTTTGGCTCAGGCGGTCGCACGACATCAACGCAGAAAAACACCTGAAGAAGATGTTTGATCATCCAACGGGCGAATCAATCGAAACATCGAACGAAGCGATTCGGCGGGTTAACAAAGTCGCGAAAACCCATGCCGCAGCACCAACCAGCAACCATATTCCCACGGCAAAAAGCGCGGGCCCCGCCCAAGAGCCCAACCCCAAAGCGTTTCCCCACTGCAAGGACAGAATCACCCAGGTAATCGTAATCGCGAAAGCAATTGCAAACATAATCCCTTTGGCAGTGAATGTCAGAATCGTGCGAACAAAGACCATCACACCTTCTTCGTTGCGACGATAGGGAGACAGCATGAACAGATAATTCTCCAATGCAAAGTTCAACACGTTGAACGGAATTAAGACAACAAACGCAATGGTCGCCTGGAAAGCAGTAATCGAATCGGTCAATACACCAACGGTCAAAACCATAATCTGAAACAAACTTGCCAGCGTAACGGGCGTTGCCAACTGGCCAATCGTCAGAGCCCACGGAGAAATCGGCAACGACTTCAAGACAGCCATGCGATCAATATCTCGGCGATAGTCCAGAATCAGCCCAGAGGGCAACAGCAGGAACGTGTAAAACACCAGACTACCACCAACGTTCATCATCATCGTTTCCTTGTTGGCGTCTGCGAACATCGGCAGACAACATAACAAGGTGGGGACCAGTAAAGCAAAACGGACTGCATTGCGGTAATGCCACGCACCCAACAACTGCCTCCATGCAATTGGCCCGACACCCCGAAACCGCCATGGAGCTTTGACAATGGCTCCAGACGCTTTCGAATTCAATCGCGTTTGACCCGAATCAACCGACCTCGCGTCGAGTCGGCTCCAGCTGTCCGCTTCCATCCGCTGCATGCGGTGTTGGCAAATTCGATCGAAACTCAACATTCCAACCAACGTGAATCCAAGCAGCGAAATCGCAAGCACACTCGATCCAATCATCTGGCCGAAACTTCCGTCTGCAAAGATGACTGATGAGAACAATCGAAAGGGCTGCAGCAACCAACTGAAAGGCTCGACCGCGAGCAAGCCAGTTAGCACTTTCGAAGTCTGCACCATCAGTGTGACTGAGAATTGAGCGGGAGAGTTATTCACATTCATGGTGGCCAGACAACAGTACATGGCCCAAGCCACAAGCCCGACCAGAGGCGTCACCAACCCGATCCGACACAACCAGCGCTCCCGATCGGTCATCGCGTTAACCGCCATTCCAAGGACCAATCGCAACAGGTCGATCATCAGCAAACCACCCAGCATCCCCACCAAAGCCAGCGGCACTGACGGCACGTCCGGGCTCATCACCAATGCGAAACAAGCGGCTTTCGCGACGGCGGCGGTAAAAATTGATCGAAGACGCCACGTGATGATTTGAAGACGCGTCAGCGGTGCGCCCAGCAACAATTCGGTCTCGGCAGACGTCCACTCAAACGGCGTTTCAGGCGTCCGCGTCAGAATTTTGACAAGATGATACAGACAATAGACCACCATCGCCGCCGGAATCCAGAATCGGATTGCCCCTGGATCGGCGGGCTCCCTGAGAAAAATCCCAGCCACCGCCTGGCCCAACCAAACACATCCGAGCAACAGGCTCAGCAGCACCAGCCCTCTTCGCCGTGGGGTCTGAACCCTTTCAAGCAGCGAACGCAAGCGAGCACGGATCTGAAATGCGTGAAGCTGAGCGGTCGCGGGATGGAACAAACGTTTGAGTCCGGCGGATCGCATCATGATGCCGTCACGCTTTCGACATCGGTTGAGGTTGCCGAACCTCCGATCGCACTCCGAATCTCCATCTGACAATCCAATGCAGCGAAGAACACGTCCTCCAGCGACGAGTGCCCATTTTCCTGCTCGCTAAGACGAACCTGCGCCTTGATCTCTTCCAATGATCCGAAGAATTTCATTTTGCCTCGATCAATGATCAACACGTGAGTGCAGATGTCTTCGACCATCGCCAACAGATGAGAACTGATAATGACGGCAGCACCTCTCGCCGCGTGCTCTCGGATGGACTGCTTGAGGTTACGAATCCCCGGAGGGTCGAGCCCGGTCATGGGTTCGTCCAACAATAAGGCAGCTGGATCGTGAAGGTAAGCACAACAGATCGCCAGCTTTTGTCTCATTCCTCGAGACAGACCCGATGCGGGGGAATGTCGTTTCTCGGTTAGTTCAAATCGTTCCAGCAGCTCGTTCATCTTTCTGGAAAAATCGGCTACCCCATAAACGCTGGCGGTGAATTGAAGGTGCTGCTCAACTGTCAAATCGTTGAACAATTGAGGATCGTCAGGAACGTAGGCAGTCTGCTGCTTCGCCTCGATCGGATGACTTTTCAGGTCGTGGCGATCGACCACCAACGTTCCGCTGGTCGCCGGGATGATCCCCGTCAACGCTCTCAATGTTGTGGTTTTCCCAGCGCCATTGCGACCAATCAGTCCGAGGATCTGACCGGGCAAAACCGTTGCAGAAAGATGGTCCACCGCTTTTTCAGAGCCGTAGCACTTACAGAAATCCTGAATTTGAATCATCACGGGCTCGAGTAGATAAGAAAAGAGTCGGGCCGTTACGCGTCGTCGAAAGAAGCCTTGAACTGTTCGTAACTGGAAAATCCGGGCGTTACGTCCGGAGCGGGAACCGGCGGCGCAGGTTGTTGGCCTTCGGGGTTCAAGTCACTGTCATCAATCACAGTAAAGAGTCGATTTCGCCCCAGTTCCTTGGCGCGGTAAAGCGCCGCGTCGGAGCGTTTGTAGATGGTTTCGGCAGTGTCGGCGGGACGAACAATCGCAAGACCCATACTGAGCGTTGCCACGGTCGACTGGCCTTTACCGTTGATACTGAAGTCGTACAGTTCAATCGCTGCTCTGATGCGATCGCCGACCGCACGAGCATCAACCTCTTTCAAGCCATCAAACATGACCACAAACTCATCCCCTCCCAGACGTCCAACGAAATCCGTCGGGCGGACGCACTCTTTTAACGCAATCGCGATGCTGGAAAGAGCCTCATCACCAGCCGTGTGGCCAAATGTGTCGTTGATTCGCTTGAAATGATCGACATCGATCAGCATCAGGCCGAATGAAACTTTCTTGCTTTGGAATCTGGAAACCATATAGGTCAGCGTTTCGTCAACTGCCTTTCGGTTTCCCACTTTGCACAAGGCGTCTGTCCGCGCTTCATCGCGGCTTCGGTCAAGTTCCTGCGCCTGAGCCTCCAACTTGTACTGAGTCACCACCAGATCGTGTTCCAGCCGACGGTTTGACTCGACCACGTCTTCAATATTCGACATCAACATGGTCTGCAGGTTGGCATAGTCTCCCTCGGTTTGAATGCCTCCGAGTTCCTGCCGGGCGTTGTTCAATGCAGAGTTGTGGCAATCAACATCATCGTTCAACTCTTTGGTGCTTTTGAGCAGCTTCAGCATCGCGGCGAGCGTTTTCTCTCGATCGCGCCGAAGGTTTTTGGGTTCAGCGTGCATCGTATACCAACGCCCGATGAAGTATCCGCATGTCAATCCGACAGCGACTGCTGCAAGTGACCAAACGGTCACAAAGAGCATCGAAGATGTATCGAAGTTGATCATGGGCGGGACGATGCGATTTCGCGATCGCCGGTGGGTAGACTTTCAGCGGAAAAGGTATCACGCAGCAAGGAATGACTGCGGTACCTTCGACCATGATTTGAGCCAGCCAGGACGCATGCCTCGATCAGGGTCGCTGGCGAAATATAGAACGCCTGAACACAGATGTGGCAAACCGATCAAGAAAAACCGGCTGAGTGTGGATAGAAACGCTGAATAATCCGAAAGATCAACTTGGAACGGTTTTTCCGGCCTGCTGATATCGTTCGATCGCTTCCATAATCAGCCGTTTGGCCGTGTCGGCCTCGGCGATTCGAGTGATTTTGACCCATTTATTGGGCTCAAGATCCTTGTAATGCTGGAAGAAGTGTTCGATCTGATGGACCGTGATATCCGGCAGATCGGAGTAGTTCAGAATCTTGTCATAACGAAGCGTCGTGCGGCTCGATGGAACGGCAATGATCTTCTCATCATGGCCTGCGTCGTCCTCCATCACCAGGACTCCCACCGGACGGCAGGCGATCACGGCTCCCGGAACGATCGCGCGAGTATTGCATACCAGCACGTCAATCGGGTCGCCATCCTGTGACAAAGTGTGTGGAACAAATCCGTAGTTGCCCGGGTAAACCATCGCGGTGTACAAGAACCGATCTACAAACAGCGTACCGGACGCTTTGTCCATTTCGTACTTGATGGGCTGTCCGCCAACAGGAACCTCGATAACAACATTTACGTCATCAGGAGGATCATGTCCTATGGGAATGGCGTCGATCAGCATCGATAGAACTTCTTTATCAAGTAGTTATGCGTTTGGATTACGTGTTGAAGCTGATCGACGATACCGCTGAGGCTACCTGAGCCGGTGATCCGAATAACGGACTGATCGGGTCTTAGCGGATACTCAGGAAGCAAACCACACTCTCCAACCCGAAAAAGAGTCGCCTCACCGCATTCCGGATTCAAGTGAAATTTACGCCGCCGAGAATCAGGCCTCAGTCGTCGCTTCTTCTGCTTCTACCGCGACTTCTTCTGCCGAAGAATCCTCTGCGGCCGGAGTACTACTTTTCTTCTTTCCAGCAGGAGCCGAATCACTTTCAACCACGCTGTTAAGCTCCGACGCTAATTTTCGAATCGCATCGTGAACTTTCTCTTCGCCCATCCGGATCACTTTAACCGTCTCCCAACCTTTACCTTCTTTCCCGTCAAGGGTGGTGCGAAAGTCTTCGTAGGCGGCCAAGAGGATTTCACGTTCGTCATCAGAGACGCCGGTCAGTTTTGGATTGACCCGCATGTGCAACTGGCACTGCCCCTTGTACACCTGAATGACATGCAACTGCGTTCCAGCGTTTGCCTGAAAGGTTGCGTAAGATGATTTTCCACGCGGCACTCGCTTGTAGGTCACGTTCAGATCCGTGTCGGCGACGATCATCTCTTCGAGTTCGACATAGGCATTGAAGGCAAGTGCGCTTGGACAAAGGCGCTCAGTTTCCTCGACCCAGTCTTCCCGTGTGATATCAACTACAGACATATCTTTTCCCGCAAGGAACATCGAACGTGGAACGCAATCGGACGTGATAGATTCGTCGCGATCGCCGCTAATAACATGATAACGGAAACTGCCGACCGTGTGGCAGCGAGCCCGTAAAAAGATGCAATTCCGCACCAATTGTTTCGGAATCCCAAGTGTAGCAGGTTCCCATTCCGCATGCCACCTTGGCGTTTCCCGATCGATGCAAACATTTCCGAGTTTTACGCAATGCAGCCAAGCGAAAACGCGATGACCAATGTGATATCTCGGAATGAGAGCGTTTCATGCTAAGATACGGCTTCGTTTACCGTCCGAAAAGTATCACCTGACAAGCATGATGCTCGTTTCGTTGATCTTGAAAACAAGTGCCGGAATCGAGAAAACCGTTTTTCTGACACTCCAATCCTCATTTTCCCCAGTCGGCCAGACTCGCTATGAAAGCTCGTGCTAACACGGATAACAGGTTTCTCTACAAATATCTTCTCATTGGAATCGCCACGCTTCTGTACAGCTTATACTGCTTCTATGACGCATTTTTGAATTACCCGGCCCAACGTCCGGCGTCAGTCGCGTACGACACACTTTTAGAAGACATTGATCAGCGCAAGGAAGACGCACCCGATGCTGACACCAATTGGGCCGAAGTACGTGAATCTGAGTGGAAACAGATGGCCGAACCCAAAGGTTGGGACATCAAACCACCTCGCTACACGGCAGAAGAACTGAAACATAACATTCAATTCAGCATCGGTTTGGGTGGCGTATGCGCTTTGATCGCAGTCCCTTGCATCTTGTGGTTTTTGAGCACCCGCGGAACGTGGCTGGAAATCGATGGAACACGTCTGTCGTCAAGCAGCGGGCAAAGCCTCGATTTTTCCGACATCCAGACGCTCGACAAGAAAAAGTGGGTAAAAAAGGGTCTTGCAGACATTCACTACCTGGATAACGGCGCGGAGAAGTGTTTTGTGCTGGATGATTTGAAGTACGAGCGGGCGGTCGTCGATCAGATGATTGCCGAAGTGGAAAAGTCAATCTCCCCCGACAAAATTATCAATGGACCCACGGAAGTTGAAATTGCACGTCAGCGAGAGGCAGCTCTGGCGGCCCGGCAAAAGAAATTGGCTGAGATGGAAGCCGACGAGGAGTCCGAAGAGGCGTAAAACGTGTAATATGAAGGCCAAGCGGGTATTCTGTGACGTGATGGGCCTCCCAACGTCGCGCACAGCAATTGCGTTGAACACTTGAGACTTTATTCCGAAATTGATTCCGACAGAAAGCGAATAAGTAAACGATGGATTGGAACAGCACTCTGATACGGGTGTTTTCGATGCCGGGTCTCGCTGATCCGACGGAGGTCGCTGACACAGAGACCTGGTCAACCACACTCATGCTGTTGCTTGCGTTGGGATTGGTAATCCTAAACGGATTTTTCGTGGCCGCAGAGTTTGCATTGGTCAAAGTCCGGCTTGGGCAGGTTAAAAAGCTGGTCGAGCAAAACAAGCCATTTGCCAAAACGGCTTATTGGCTGGCGGAACGCCTGGACCAGACTTTATCCGCCTGCCAGCTGGGCATCACAATGGCCTCGCTGGCTCTGGGTTGGGTTGGTGAGCCAGCCTTTGCGACGTTGATCGAGCCATTGTTTCACAAACTTGGCATCCATTCCGAGCAACTGTTACATACGTTTTCGTTTATCGTTGCATTCAGTTGTATCACCGCGTTGCACCTGGTGATCGGAGAGCAGGCGCCAAAGATTTTTGCGATCCGGCGTCCCAAGCAGATGATTCTGTGGTGCGCCGCGCCAATGTTGTTTTTCTACTATCTGCTCTATCCATTTTTGATTGTCCTGAACTGGGTCACTTCCATCATCCTCGGGTGGCTGGGGTTGTCGGATGCGGATGGGCATGACACTCCTCACAACGAAGAAGAAATTCGAGCACTGGTACGAGAGGCTCATATCCACGGGCATTTGACGGGTTCGGAGCATCGACTGCTGAATGCCGTTTTTGAGTTCGATGACCTGATCTGCCGCCTGGTCATGGTCCCTCGAGGCGAAGTGGATTTTCTTGACATCAATCGTCCCTTCCCAGAACTATTGAAGTACGCAATTGATACCAAGCACACTCGCTACCCGCTCTGCGATGCCTCATTGGATTCGTTGCTGGGCGTCGTACACATGAAAGATCTGTTGGGAGTTGACCCGAACGATCAATCGTTTGATCTTCGCAAGATCATGCGAACCCCCGTCAAGGTGCCCGAGAACATGCTGATCAGTCGTGTGCTGCAACGCATTCAGACTCATCATCAATTGCTGACGTTTGTCGTTGACGAATACGGCACAATCATCGGAATCGTGACTCTGGAAAATGTCCTTGAGAAAATCATCGGCCCGGTTGATGACGAATTCGATACGGTTGAAAAGCCCAATGTTCAACAAGTTTCTGACACGGAGTATCTGGTGGCAGGCTCGACACCGGTTTCTGAGGTCGAACGAGAACTGGGAATCGAACTGCACGAAAATGATTTTGACACCGCGGCGGGAGTCTTGATGAGCAGGTCTGGACGT
This sequence comes from uncultured Pirellulaceae bacterium, assembly GCA_964468915.1. Classification (GTDB taxonomy): domain Bacteria; phylum Planctomycetota; class Planctomycetia; order Pirellulales; family Pirellulaceae; genus Mariniblastus. The sequence continues at coordinate 62,368 of CAYXWX010000002.1, read as the reverse complement.
TTGCCCCGACAGGGTGATCTGATTGATTTTGATGGGGTTACGGCAAAAGTTGAACAAGTTGCCAACGATCACACCGAACAGATTCGGTTCACCTTGAAAGACTCGGACGAGTCGGGATCCTGAAAAAATTCGCGCGGATGGACCAGACGTGTCCGTGCAGTTGCGAATGATTAAGCGTCGTCATTTGGTCGCGGAATAAAACGCGGCCAGCGACACACGTTTTTGCAGTCGATTCAAATTGATTTTCAAACATCCTCGATTCCCATGCGTAAATCTCTTGCTCAAGCGATGAACTTGTCCGACAACTGGGTCGTCGAGTTCACTTACACAGATTCGAAAGGCAACGAGTCGATTCGAGTCGTCAGCCCGGTACGTTTCCTTGGAACGGATCGCTTTCTGGGATTGTGCCTCAGCCGAGAAGAGCCACGTCAGTTTTATCTGTCGCGGTGCACAGATTTGACCATTCGTCCCGCCCACGACTACGTGATGCCGGTGCCGATCCGTCAGTTGGCAGCGGCAGGCTGAAAACACTACTTCGACAAACTGTCGAAAGAGATATCATGTCGCGACCAGGTTTCAAAAGAATTGGATGCAGCGTGAGCCAGCCGATCTCAACAAACTCAACTGGAGTCATGATTTGGCTTGTGCTACTCATATTGCCGGACATGGGTATCGGCCAGGTGATATGGGATCGCCAGCATATTGATAAAGTGCGTCAATTGACGGCCACAGGTGATGCGTCTTATGCTTCGCAGGTTGCAAGGCTGAAACAGATGGCTGATGAAGCGATTCGGCTGCCGGCCCTGACCGTAACCAGCAAAAAAATCGTCCCGCCCAGCGGGGACCTGCACGACTATCTCAGTTTTTCGCGCTATTGGTGGCCGGATCCTGACAAGCCGGATGGCCTTCCCTACATTCGAAAAGACGGAGTTGTGAATCGCAAGCTGATCGCGGATGGCGACAGAAATCGGCTGGGAGACTTTTGCAATGGCGTCCAGACACTTGCACTTGCCGGCTACATTCTGAATGAGCCTCGTTACAGCACGCGGGCAGCCCGCATGGTTCGAACGTGGTTTCTTGATGAATCAACCCGCATGAATCCCAATCTGAATTTCGGGCAAGGTGTGCCCGGACGTGAAAACGGCCGAGGGCCCGGGATCATTGACACCAGAGGATTTATCCTCGTGCTCGATTCGGTTGAATTGCTTGACGAAACAACATGGTCCACCGGCGACCAGATTGCGTTGCAAGCCTGGTTCAACGACTTTCAGACCTGGTTACGTGACAGCCCACTGGGGAAACATGAGCAAAACGCCGAAAACAATCACGGTGCCTGGTACACTGCCCAACGAGCGAGGTACGCCCTTTACGCTGGCGAGGAAGAAGTCGCCAGAGAGATCGTAATCGACGCAAAGAAACGAATCGCAATGCAATTCGACTCAGATGGAAACCAGGCTGCGGAACTCAAACGTACTCTGTCTCTTCATTATTCATTGTTCAACATCACGGCCCTCAGCAGAGTTGCCTGTGTGGGGGACCAGGTTGGTACCGATCTCTGGGGTTACACGCCCAATCACGGCTGCGGCTTAAAGAAAGCCATGGACAACCTGCTTCCGTATATGACAAGCGAGTCCCAATGGAAGCACCCTCAGATCAAGCCGTTTTCCATCTCGCCTTCATCACATCTGACCCTGCGCCTGTTTTCGCGTCGATTTAACGACAGCATCTACCGAGATGCGGTTGCGAACATGCGTTTTCGTGATAAAGAACATGACCTGTCGAGCATACTCGTTGGCCATTGAGATCCAATCGGGTAACGCAAACACAGCCAGAACGTTTTTCGTCGAGCCATACTTTCACTTTTCGATCGCTTGTCCGACAAACGCTGAGTTAACTGAGTTGACTGAGTTAACTGATTTGATCAACCCGCTGAGGTCCGTTCGGCGATCAAGCAAGAATATCCTTGACCACATGACCATGAACATCGGTCAGACGGAAGTATCGGCCCTGATAACGATACGTTAATCGTTCGTGGTCGATTCCCAACAGATGCAACATCGTGGCGTGCAGGTCATGCACGTGAACAGGGTTCTCCGTCACGTTGTAGCAGAAATCGTCTGTTGCTCCGTAGGTGATGCCCGGTTTGATTCCTGCTCCAGCCATCCAGATGGAAAAACATTTCGGATGATGGTCCCGGCCGTAAGTCGTGGCATCCAGCGTTCCCTGGCAGTACGAAGTTCGTCCAAATTCACCGCCCCACACCACCAGCGTATCATCCAACAGCCCTCGCTGCTTCAAGTCATTCACCAGCGCGGAAGTTGCCTGGTCGACATCGCGACATTGCCCCAGCAACTGCTTTGGTAAGTTCAGATGCTGGTCCCAGCCCATGTGAAACAATTGGATGAATCTGACGTCTCGCTCGGCAAGCCGTCGAGCCAACAGACAGTTGTAAGCATACGAGCCACGTTTCTGCACATCGGGGCCGTAAGCGTCCAGAACATGTTGCGGCTCATCCGAAAAATTGATCAACTCCGGCACGGATGTTTGCATGCGATACGCAAGCTCATACTGCTGGATTCGCGTATTGATTTCCGGATCACCAAACTCGTCAAGCTTCAGCTGGTTCATTTCAGCCAGCTTGTCCAGCATGGTTCGGCGAGCTTTCGGGCTGATCCCGTCAGGGTTACCCAGGTACAAAACCGGGTCGCCGATGCTCATCAGTTTGACTCCCGCGTACGTGGATGGCAAAAAGCCGCTGCCCCAGAGTCGGTCGTAAAGAGGTTGGCAGTTCGGTCGCCCCGTGCCTCGGGAAACCATCGCGATGAAGGTCGGCAGGTTGTCGTTGGTCGATCCCAAACCATAGTGCAGCCAAGACCCGATGCTGGGACGGCCTGCCAGCTGATGTCCGGTCTGAAAAAATGTGATTGCGGGATCATGATTGATGGCTTCGGTCTGCATTGATCGAATCAGGCAGATATCGTCAGCCAGACCTGATATCTTCGGCAACAGCTCTGTGCCGATCTCCATCCCGCACTTGCCAACTCGCGAAAATTTGTATCGACTTCCGGCGAGTGGAAAAGACTTCTGATCGGCGGTCATCCCTGTAACTCGCTGAGTCATGTCGACGAAGTCACGAAGCTCCTGTTTCTCGTTCTTCTGCAACGCAGGTTTGTAGTCGAACAACTCTTGCTGTGAAGGCGCACCGCTTTGGAACAGGTAGATAACTCGTTTGGCTTTGGGGGGCGAATGATAGTCGTCCAACAATCCGTTCAACCCCGAATCACTCGATTGAGCTTCCTCAGATTGATCCACGATCGCCGACGCTTTCCCCAGCATGGATGCAAGAGCTGCGACGCCGATTCCAGTCGCCGATTTTCCAAAAAAATGACGCCGCGTTGGGAGTAAGCGAGTCTGTTCCGAGATCATTTCCCGATTCATGGCAGTGTACTCAGGTTAAAACGGCTTTCGTTTGACAGTTTTTTCTATTCAACCGTGATAAATTCGTCCGTGTTCATGATCACATGAGCCACCGTCGTCATGGCGGCGTGTTCAGTTGCTGAAATCGAGTCGTCTGATTCGGCTTCGCCAACCGACAACAATTTTTCTGCCTCGTCCGTGTGGTCAGCAAAATGTTGTCGAAACGACGTGAGCGTGTCTTCGAGCAAACTCAATCTTCGCTGATCAATTGGCTTCGAAATCGCACGACGATAAAGTTCAGAAAGCGCTTTCTCATCAGTCTGAAATTTTTCTTTCAGCACTTGCTGAGCCAGAACTCGCGCACCCTCGATAAAGGTGGGATCATTCAGCATGACCAGTGCTTGCAGCGGCGTGTTGGTTCTACGGACCTGCACGTTACAGACTTCTCGTCCTCCGGCATCAAAAATGGTCTGGCGCGGAGGGTTTACTGCCCGCTTCCAGTAGGTGTACATACTTTTTCTGTACAAGTTCGGTCCCTTGTCGACCTGATATCGTGTGCCTGCGTCTGCCGCCACAACTTCCCAGAGGCCACCCGGCTGATAAGGTTTGACTGCGGGACCACCGGGTTTTGTATGCAGCAGCCCCGATGCCTGCAGAGCAATGTCCCGGATCACAAACCCGTCCGCCCGAAAACGTGGACCTCGGCCGATCATCCGATTGTCAGGATCTTTCAATCTGAGCTCCGACGTCGACTTTGAAGATTGTCGATACGCCGCGCTAGTTAAAATCAGCCGGTGCATCGCTTTGACGTTCCAGCCCGACTCAATAAACTCGACGGCCAACCAATCCAGCAGTTCGGGATGGCTCGGTGTTTCCCCCTGGACGCCGAAATCATCAACGGTTTTAACCAGCCCAACTCCAAAATGATCCTGCCAGATCCGATTCACAATCACCCGAGCCGTCAGTGGATTATCTCGCGAGACCAGCCAATTCGCGAAAGCAAGTCGATCGGCAGGCTGTTCCGTTTCGTCGTTCAGCAAGATCGCTGGCACGGCGCGAGGCAGCGGATCCGATTTGACCGGATGATCGTACTGCCCCCGATCAAGCAGGTAAGCTGGCTTACGCTCGCCGGGTCGTTCACGCATGACCATCACAGTCGCTCGATAGCCGCCTCGCTTGTTGAACTCCTTAGTTGCTTGATCGAGTTCCTTCAGCAGCCTCGATTGAGCAGGATCAATTTTTCCAAACCGATTCCGAAGTGACCTTTTGTGGTCGCTATTGCGAGTTTCTCGCCGAAGCAATTTGACGATATTTTCGCCCAAACTTTTGAAGGTCGCAATTTCGTCTTCCGTGGGAGCAGCATGAACAACGTCGTGCGGTCCGGATTCGATGACCGTATCTTTTGGTAACTCTGTTCCATCAGTTTTCGTTTTGTCTCCAGCTGGCTGTGACGCATCCGCCTGATCGTTCGCATCTTTCGCTTCCACGTTCTGTTTTTCAGCAGCGTCGACTTTCGCGACCAGCGATTCCATTTCTCCGATCCATGTTTTAAGCCTTTGATCAAAGTCTGGCTTCGCCGCTTCGATTTTTCTGTCAACCTCTTCGATAGCGGTAAGCCATTTACGATCAAGGTTTAATAGTGGAGAAACCGTCTTGATTGTCGGATTCGCGTGAATTCCCCGACCAATCCCTTTCTCTCCAATGTTATTGAAGTAGGCATACAGTTGATAAAACTCTCGTTGAGAAAGCGGATCGTACTTGTGGTCATGACAACGAGCGCAACCGAATGTCAGTCCAAGGAAGACTGTCGAAGTCGTTTCGACCCGGTCGATTACGTTCTCAACCTGGAACTCGTCAGCCAATGCTCCCGCTTCAGCATTCTGGCGGTGATTTCGATTGAAAGCCGATGCGAGCTGCTGATTTTCCGACGCATCAGGCAGCATGTCGCCAGCAATCTGCTCGATCGTAAACTGATCAAAAGGCATATTTTCGCGAAACGCATGAATCACCCAGTCACGCCACGGCCAATTCGTTCGTTCACGATCGTTCTGATACCCGTCCGTGTCAGCTTACCGAGCGGCATCAAGCCACCGAAGCGTTTGCCGCTCCGCATACGCGATCGAATCGAGCATTGAATCAACCGCTTTGTTGTACGGGTCGCCAATTTCGTTGGGTGAATCAATCGACGCTTGCAACTCACGTTCGGGCAACATCCCGGTCAACGTCATCGAGGCTCGTCGCAGAAGTGTTGCGGAATCGGCGGGCTTTGAGGGAGTCAAACCTTCTTCCGCCAGCCGTCGCGCGATGAACGCGTCGATCGGATTACGCGACCAACGATCGATCTGCTGACGATTCCAACCCAGCGCTTTGATACGGTTGTCGTTCTGCAAATTCGGAACAACAGCGCGTTGCGGAACTTCGAACGCCCAATGTCCTTCGTACGGAGCTCCCTGCTCAATCCACAACTCAAGCGTCCGCTTTTCCTGATCCGAAAGCGACCGATTGCTGCCAGGAGGCGGCATCACCTCATCTGGATCGTCACTGAAAATTCGGCGATGCAATTCACTGTTTTCGATGTCGCCCGGTTCAACCGCATTGAACAGCTCTTCTTCCGTGTCCATTCGGAATGCCGACTGCTGGTTTTCGGCGTCGGGTCCGTGGCAGTGAAAACAGCGGTCAGAGAGAATGGGTCGAATGTCGTTTCTGAAATCAATCTTGCTGACGTCATCCGCGCAAGTCAAAGCAGGAAACAGTAATGCTGAATTGAACAGCAGCACGTAAGTCAAACTGGTTCGCACCGACAACAAAACTCAATCCCCCATTCGATCTGACGGTTGAATCATAAACTGAAATTGATGCCGGCCCGCTGGAATGACGTATTGAGGAAGCGTATTCGACAGAGTCCCTCCGAGTCCCAGTTGTTTTTGATCGATATTCAACGTGAGGTAACCTTGCGGTTTCAGATCGTACGTATGTTCTGCATCAGCGACGTTCTGTGCACTATATGGCCAGATCGAGAAACTGAAGGTTGGGCGGCCGACCACCTTCAATGCTGTCGCCTGATGCTCAGATGAAAGCTTTAACCACCGAACATCCGTGTGGTTCCCCGTTTCTTGAGGCATCACATAATGATAGAACAATTCATTCGGTGTCGCCTCGAACTGGTCGATACGTCCACCACGACGACGATCATCGTAATTTTCCCACGGCCCGCGACCATAGTAGCGGGTCTTCTTCAGGGAATCAGGCACGCCCATCGTCATGCCGAAACGAATGAGGTCGGCAAGTGACTCGTCTGCTTCCAACAGTAAATCAATCGCAACGCTTCCGTCAATAAAAAACGTGTACGAAAGCTGAAGATCAATTTTGCCTCCGTCCGATTGAACCACCCGCACTGTCTTTGATCCATCACCGTTGTTGATGACAACCGTCGAGTCGGTATCGATCTGATCCGCCAGGTCCTTCCACTGCTTCATCGACTGTGTGTACGCTCGGGAACTCGCTCCTTTCACGTCGTTGTCGATCGGAGGGCGCCAGAAGTTGGGTTTTATCGCAGCGGCCAGGTATTCAATGCCGGAATACTTCAATGATGTCAAATGACCGCTCTCAGTGGAAACATTGGCTGAAAAGTCACTCCCCTTCACCGCGATCAGATTATCTGTTTGATCGATTTCTATCTCGCCGCCTGATGAAGCGGCGTAGTCTTTGGCAGGCTTGCGCTTTCGCAACTGCAGTTGTTCATCAGCGACCTGAAAACCTTTGCTGCACCACAGCCGGTCGACCTTTTCATGAGCGCTGATGTTCAACCAGTATTCATCGTCGTCCCTGAAGTCCATCGTTCCAACCGGAATGTCGAACGTTCCGGTTTCTGATGGTGCAACATCAACGGGTGACAGAGTGCCTGACTTCAGCTCTTTGCCACTGCAAGAAAGTTTCCATCGGATCGCGTACTGATCAAGATTCGTAAAGGCAAAACGGTTGGAGACCTTCACTTCGCCTGTCGCCGGATTCACAAGCTCGAACGCGAACGGTTGAAAGACATGTTTACATTCCCACGCGTGAGGATTTGGCTTGCGGTCGGATGAAAACACGCCGTTGATGCAGAAGTTCTTATTGTTGGGCTGATCGCCAAAGTCTCCTCCGTAAGCGAAATACTTGTTCCCGTCTGCATCTTTCTGCTCGATACCCTGATCAATCATGTCCCAGATAAATCCGCCGATCAGCTTCGGACGAGCACGAACTTCATCCCAGAACTCACCCAGCCCGCCGATTGAGTTACCCATGGCGTGAAGGTATTCGCACATCACAACCGGACGGTCTAGTTTGGGATTTTCTGACATGTGCACCAGTTGGCTCAGATCCGGATACATCCGACTGATCACGTCAACGTAAGCCTTGTCGTTCCCGTTGGTCATCGACGGCCAACCCTGCGATTTGTAACCAGCCGCGTTGTCTTCGATATAGTCCGGATCAGAGGGATCGCCTTGAGCGCCTTCGTAGTGAATGAACCGTGACGGGTCAAAATCACGAATCCAACTGGCGGCGGCTGCAAAAGCAGGACCGGTTCCCGATTCATTGCCAAGTGACCAACTGATGATACTCGGATGGTTCTTGTCTCGAATGACCATCCGATAGATCCGACTGACGATGGGTGCCGTCCATGATGGCGTGCTTGGGATCAGACTGCCGATATGGTGAGTTTCGATATTGGCTTCGTCCATCACGTACAAGCCGTACTCATCACAAAGATCATAAAAGTAAGGATCATTTGGATAGTGTGAGGTGCGGACGGCATTGAAATTAAATCGCTTCAAGAGCTCAACGTCAGCCTTCATTTCTTCGCGAGTCAACGCTTTGCCACGCGTCGGCGAATGATCGTGCCGATTGACGCCCATCAGTTCGACAAGCTTTCCATTAATCAGTAGCTCATTGTTTTCGCTGAAAGTTACGGTGCGAAACCCGACTCGCTGACTGCGTGCCTCGACCGTCTTACCATCTGGGTCAACCACTGTGAAAACAACTCGGTACAGATACGGATGCTCAGCTGACCACTTGACTGGCTGATCGACATTCGCATCCATAAAAGCGAATTTTGGCAGGTCTCGAGCTGGCCAACGTTCGTTGTAAATTTCGGCGACCGTTGTCGTCATTGGCTTGGCGAGTACGGACTTGTTCTGGGCGTCGTACAGTTGAGCAGTGATTTTCCAGCCTTCCAGATCGTCCGCGTTTTCGACGACTCGAACGCTCGGGCGAATCCGCAATTTCGCGTTCTTCAAATCCTGATCGAACCGATAACGGATATCGCAATCGTAAAGGCAGATTTTCGGCTGAGCCAGCAGCATGACCTCACGCTGAATGCCACTCAGTCGCCACATATCCTGATCTTCCAGATAACTGCCGTCGCTCCAGCGAAAGACCTGAACCGCAACACGATTGGACCCCTCCCGCAGATACTCGGTGACATCAAATTCGGCTGCCAGACAACTGCCCTGACTGTAGCCAATTTTCTTTCCGTTCAACCAAACGTAAAACGCAGACGACACTCCACCAAAATGAAGAATGACAGACATATCTTTCCACTCAGTTGGCATGTCAAAATCTCGAAAGTAACTTCCAACCGGGTTGTCTCGGTAAATTTTTGGTGGACGTGGCGGCTGAGGTCCTTTCCAGTCGTAAGTCAGATTCGGGTTCAGGATTCCGGGCGTGAATGGGTAAGTAATGTTTGTGTAAATAGGCTGCCCGAATCCTTGAAGCTCCCAGTTGGACGGGACATCGATATCGTGCCAGCCTTCACCTGGAAAATCGGCGGCCATGAAATCTGTCGGTCGATCATCTGTCCGCGGGACGTATTTGAACTTCCAAGTGCCGTCCAGCGATTTCATTCGAGACGCCGTGCGGTCTGCCATCAAAGCATCATTCGCACTTGCGAACGAAGAAGATGCAACTCGCGCTGGAAGCTTGTTCTGCTCGAACATCAACTCGTTTTCCCAGTCTGGCGGGATCACACCCTTGCAGCATTGGGTAACAATCAAGGTGATCAGAAAAACTGCAACACAGACAATGGAATTTTTTCTCATGGCAGAAATCGCGAACCGGAAAGAACGTTCAGCTTGGCGGTTAGACTGCGATGAAAGGCAAAAACCGCCAACCAAGAGGCACAATTGTTAACAATTGACTCTTTGGCTTAGAGTAAACGCTCGGGATTCCCGCATCAAGCACCGCAGGACGATTCGTTCATGAAGCAGTGAAATGGATTTCGCTAACGTCTGAACCAAACGGTGCATGGAAATCATGAATCCAGGCACAACGACGCACGAAAAGAAGAAAAGCCCCGCTCCCCAAACGTTTCAACTCAACAGAAATTGAACTGCGTTGAGTGTAAAACACGTTGTATCAGGAAGTAGAGCCTGAGCTGCGATTGCTGGCCAATCGGATCATCGATCCGACGCCGCATGTTCGCGAATCCGATAGCATGGGGAGTGGTCAGGGGCGGGCTCGAACCGCCGACACATGGATTTTCAGTCCATTGCTCTACCAACTGAGCTACCTGACCGCCTTCCGCCAATGCGAAGGGCAGATGGTACCGGATTCAGGTTTCGCCTGTCAATTGAGGCCCCCGACGAAAAATCCCGGTTCCCACCAAATGTTGTCACATCTGCCGAATGTCGGGACTGTTCCGCCACCCGTCGAATTGTCCCGCAAAGCGGAGGGTCGTTAACCTTCGAATGCTCAGGCAGCGCGAAGAACTCAAACGCGTCTCGCTGCCGATAGGATGCTCGGCTTGATTGATTGACCAACCCGATAGGGTCAACTACGATAATCGAGCAGAGCGAATTTTCCGCTCGTTTCTTGTCTCAAACCACTTCCAGTGACCCCGGTTTGATCCACTGCACGTAGAACGTCAATTCCGTTCTAATCCTGTTGATTTTGCCACGTTCTTTGAGACCATACATCCAGTGTGCATCAGTACGCGTGCTATATTGTACTTTGAAGGTATGCGATCTGATTGAATCGGTTGATTGCAGGTTTGATCTCTCTGGCCACGCGGTTTTTTTTCTGATTGGCTCGTGTCACTTTGCTCATTAACCGGGGCGATCGACGCGAGTTGATTTTGGTTGTGCACAATCTGAATTCTTTTACACATTTTTTCGGTTCCATGCGGTTATTTGATGTCAACTTGAATTCTGATGCTGGCCGCAGATCCAGACTGTCGGGAGTGTTGAACGCGTGTTCCGCGATGCTGCTTGCGCTGGCTGTGCTTCCCGCGTCTTCGACCGTTTCCGCTCAGGTGAAATTTCATCCGGATGATGAAGCTGTCCAGGTAGCCGCCGAGAAAGCGGTTGCCGCGCTCGAAAAAGTCCGTCCCGATAAATCCGGCGAGCTTGCCCTTGGTGCTCTGGCGATTGTGGAAGCCAGTAAACGGTACAATGAAAGTGTTCCGCGTGACAGCAAGACCGTTCAGGCTGCGATCAAGCAAATTCTGGCCGACCTGCCCAAGAACCCAACGGATCCCAAGGGACCGCTCGCGGACCATGCGGAAACTTACTATCCGGCCGTGGCTTTGATTCTGCTTTGCGAGTTTGATGACCAGAAGTACGAACGCGAGATCAAGATCCTGATCGACATTCTCATGCGGCGGCAGAGACGCACGGGTGCGTTTACTTACAAGGCAGATAAAAACGAAGGTGACACTTCGCAGATGCAATATGCAGCTCTGGCAATGTTTGTTGCCGATCAGCACCAATTCGAAATCGAACCCGAGGCAGCCAAAGCTGCGTTAAACTGGCTGACGACAACGCAACAACAAAATGGTGTCTTCTACTATAAAGTGCTTGACCCGTCCCCTTCCCGACCGCGAGGAAGACCAAGAATTGGCTCTCCGCCAAATCCATCGATTCAATCGGCGGGTATTGGAACGGTTTATCTGCTCGCCGACCTTTTGCAGCTGAGCAGTCGCAGAAAAAAAACGGCGGCAACGGCTGAAGAGCTGGAAGGCATGGCGTTTCCACCGGGGGTCTCGATTTACGTAAAACCGAGGGATGACGCAGTAAAAGAAAAACGAAAAGGTCCTTTGGTCAACTTCGACCGAGGGAAACTGGGATTCAGTAGAAATAGCGGGAACAAGGTCATTGAAGAAATGTTCAAAATTCCCGTCGCAAATTGGAATTACTACTACCTGTACGCCTTCGAACGCTACGCATATTTCCGCGAGGAAACCGAAGGCGATATGGGCAACGGAAAAATGGAGCGTTGGTATGACGATGGCGTTTACTTTTTGCTTGATCAGCAAAAGGCATCCGGCAGTTTCCCGAAAGGCAAGATTTCATTGGCCAACACCTATGTAAACACGGCGTTCGCCATTCTGTTCCTGGTTCGAAGCAGCGAAATTCTGGTACGGCCTTCGGCAGAAGGCGAGATGTTTGGCGGCCAGGGCTTTGAGGAAGACACCGAGCTGACAGAAGTGAACGGAACCATTCAGGCAAACGACACGCAACAAGACCTGAACAAAATGATGGAACAACTTCAGGCTGGGACGCTTGATGATTCTGACATGGTCGTTCTTGCCAAATCGATGCGAAAAGCGATTAACGCGTTTCGAGACGACGAAAAAACCAATCGAGGTGACCTCGAGGCGTTCCTACGCACGCTGATCTCGGACCGAAATTACTACCGGCGTCTGATCGCGGTGCGGTTCCTTGCCGGCGAGCAGGATCTGGGCAACGTGCCGGCATTGCTGTACGCACTGGGCGATCCGGATTTTCGAATCGCTTATGAAGCTCACAATGGTCTGCGTCTGATCAGTCGGAAAATTGATTCGATCGCGCTGGCTCAATCGGCGGTACCACCAGTTCCCGGAGACCAGAAAGTGCGAGACCAGGTCAAGCTCGAATACCAACGCGTGAAAACTCGCTGGACGGAATGGTATTTGAAACTGCGCCCCAACGCAAAACTGCTCGACTGAGTCTTTTCAAGATTATTGCCGTCATCCGCTTGATATCGTTTTCGCCGCCAAGAATAGAAATAACAGAAGAAAGGCTTCCCCGGAAGCAACCAACCTTGTCCGAAGTCGCAACCGAACCCGAACCGAACACGATCGGCCATCAAAACGTCGAGACGACCGTCTCAGGCTACGATATGCTGAACGCGTTTCTGATTTCGGCCATCATGATGTTCGGTGCGTTTGCCACCATTCTGTTCCTCATCTGGTACACCAGTCTGGAACGAGAAGTCGACAGGCCCGTTGTCGTCGAAACGCCGTTCAGTGAAGACTCGGGCGACTCGAAACCGGAAGGCGTGGCGGATGACGAACTGGAACCGGGCGTCGAAGATTTCCCCGAGATTGAAACGCCTCAACTGGCGATGGCGCTCGAAGCCGTGACCGATGCCGTATCCGCGATTCGAGCCAATACCGATGCCGTCAGCGGTAGCGCATTGCTGCAGGGTGCCGGTCGAGGAGCTGGTTCCCGCGAGGGTGGTGGTGACGGAAATGGCAAAGGCATCCCCGAGTACAAACGATGGGTGATCAATTATGAATCCACGGACATCGACCAGTACGCGGACCAGCTGAGTTTCTTCAATCTGGATATTGGAGTGGTCAAGTCCGACAGTAATGCGATCTACCGTGTCCGTGACGCCGGCGGCAATGCCCAGTTGATCGAGTCAGACCGTGAAAAAGAACAGAAGTCTCTTCGCTTCAGCCACAAACAGCGCAGGATGAAACGTTGGGACGAAGTGCTCAGCAAACGGGCCGGAGCCAACATCGACAGTTCCATCCTCTGTCAGTTTTACCCCGAATCGACTCGAAAGATTATTCGCCAGGTCGAGGCGGAGGCACTGGCTGAAAAAGGCCGAAAGCTCAGCGATGTTCGACAAACAATCTTGAAAATTCAACCGGCAGGCGACGGGTTCGAGTTTGTCGTGCTCGATTTCAACTATCGTTTATAGCGCGACGTTCCTGCTGAATTACACTTTGACGAATTATTACTCTCCACGCAAATCAACTTTTTAACAGAGACGTTAATACGATGGATTTTGTTTTTGACCTGCTCGGTAACATTATTTACCTGTGCATGTTTTTTATCGCCATGTGGGGCTTCTTCTGCGTGATCATGGTCGGTGCACGAGTTCGCCAGAAACAGTTCAGTTCCGAGGAAGCTCAGAACGAGTTTCTACAGGCTGTCGAGGCGCCGCTTTCAAAAGGCGAATTTGACACCGCAGCGGACGTCTGCGCGGGCGATCGGCGGGCGACTTGTCAACTGGCGGAACTTGCTGTTCGCAATCGAAAAATTGGGTACGGCAAAGTGAAACAGCTGATCAACGATCGATTCCAACGCGACGTGCTTCAGGATCTGGAATATCGACTCAGTTGGGTCTACACCGTCATCAAGGTCGCCCCGATGGTGGGTCTGCTGGGTACCGTCCTCGGTATGATGAAAGCGTTCGCCAAGCTCTCCGACCCCAACGCGACGGTTGAGGTATCGAAACTGGCCCAGGACATTCAGTTCGCTCTGATCACCACCGCGCTCGGCCTGGCAATCGCGGTTCCGCTGGTGCTGTGTACGGCTTATATCAACGTGAGAATCCGGAAAATGGAAGATCTTGTTCTGTACGGGATCAACCAGTTCCTGGAGGTGTTCAAAGAAGCCACGATTCGTTTCCCAAACAAGTAACCGGCCTTTCAACGTCAGTCTTTTCTGCAAGGGGTGACTGTCAATCACTTCCTGCAAATCCAAAAGACTGCGGACAAAACAACAACTCATACTCCACGGAACCATAAGCACCCCATGGCTGACGAAGACCAAATTGAAATCCGCAAAGGTCGGCGGAACAAGGAAGACGCGGAACTGGACATGACGGCGATGATCGACGTTACGTTCCTGTTGCTGGCGTTCTTTGTGGTCGTGTCCAAGATGGATCCGCAAAAAACGGTGGACCTGCCGATCGCCAGCGTCAGCTTCAATGTGCCGGAAAAGAACTGTGTTGTCCTGGTCGCAACGGCTGATTCTGACACGGAAACGTTCAAGCTGTACAAAGGCAGTACCATGCTCGAACAGGATCAGATTTCGCTGCAGGATCCAGACCTCCTGGAGGACGAGGTCGGGGCTTATGTGGAAGAACAGTTTTCACAACATCCGACCAAGGAAGCGGTGCTGATCAAGGGCGAAGGAGACGTGCGCACAGGATTGATTGAAATGGTCAAACGTGGCATCAATCTGTCAGAGCTGGCCAGAAGCCGAAAAATTCATATCGCTGTGGAGGAGAAATAGCCATGTCTTCCGCAGGAGATTCCAAGCGGTTCGGGTTCCCGGACGATGATAAACCTTCACCTCACGACTCGCGGCGCGCGGCGATCGAGTACGATGCCAGCAAGCAGGACACTTCCGGTTCGTCCAGCGACATCAGCTACAAGAACATGGGCTGGAAAGGCATCGACGAACCGCCGGACGATGACTACGAACCTGAAATGGGCATTCAGAAAAGCGAGCCCATTCCTGAAGATGATCTGGACATGACTCCAATGATCGATGTGACGTTTCTATTGCTCATCTTCTTCATGGTCACGGCATCGTTCACGCTGCAACAGTCGTTCGAGCAACCGCCCGCCAAAAGTGATGAACCGAGCACGACGGTTGCCGAAGAGGAAGAAGTGGAGGACGACTACATCGAAGTCCTGATCGATCAGAACAACACGTATTACGTCACAACACGAGATGTCGAGGAACTGGAAGCTCCAAGCGATACCGAAATGCGAACTCAGGTTCTTGATGCAAAGAACAGCTCCAACGCGACTCGGTTGATCATCACGGCCCACGTTGACTCGTTTCACCGAAAACTTGTCACCGTGTGGGATACGGGATTGATCGCCGGCTTGCAAATGGAAATCAAAACAACCGAAGAAGACTATTAACGCGATGGCTGATTCGTACCGCCCCGACGCCCAGTTGCGACAGCCAATGAAGGAAACGACGAATGTCTCCCAGTGAGTTATTGGAAAAACTTGATGCCCTTGGCACCATCGACGAACGGATGCTGCGCAAGATCCATCGACAAGTCGAAAGCCCTGGCAAAGTCGTCAAGGTCAGCGCCGTTCTCAAGTTTCTGGTCAAAAATGATCAGCTGACCGAAGCTCAAGCGCGTGAACTTCTCAAGGAAAGCAAAGCATCGACAGCTCCCGCGAAACCTGCTGCCGCCCCACAACCTGAACCCCAACCCAAAACAGCCGACGATTTCGAAGTTACCGAAGAGCCAGACGACAATGATCACGACACGGGAGATTTGATCGGTGGCGTGAACGAGGACGCAGTTCCCGTGGCTGCGGAACCCGAGCCTGTCTCAGAACCGGAGCCCGAGCCGGAGGTTATTGCCGAACCCGAGATCATTGCTGAAGTCGAAGAGGAACCCGCGTCCACTGAGCCTGCCAGGCGATCGAAGCGAAAACGTAAGAAGAAAAAGTCGCCTCGGGTCGAGCCTGAGTTGGTCGCTGAAGAAACGGTTCTGGACACCGAATTCGATGACCAGACCGCATTGGATATGGATGCAGGTCTTGTGGACGACCCCGAACCAGCCAGTAGCGACAAGCCCGCAGGTTTCCAGGGAAAAATCGACAAGTCCAACCAATGGGCGACCAAGTGGGTCTTCATCGGTTTTGGCATTCTCGCCACGATCCTGATTGCCGTTGCCGTTCTCTGGATCGCAGTATCTGGCGTGACAGCAGAAGATCTCTACAAGGCGGCAGAAGAGAACAGAGAGAAACGATCCTATCTGGCCGCAGTCAAGCAGTACGACGAGTACATCGAAAAATTTCCCGGCGAGGAATACATTCATGACGCCCGAGCGCGACGTGCTCAGTCGATTCTGCGAACCAGCTATGACGGCAGTCGCTGGGATGAGGTCCTGAAACGAGCTGAAATCGAATTGGCTCCTCTCGCGGATGGCGATTACGAAGAATCCGAACTTCCAAAGATTCGCGGAGACCTTTCCGTGATGCTGCCTGCTTCTCTTCGTCAGATTTCATTCGCAGCAACAGAGCTGCGCGACGTCAAGGAGATGAAAGAGGCCAAGGCACAAATCGAAAAATTTCAAAAGACGGTTGATAACCCGGTCTATCTGCCGCCAAGTTTTCGAAAGCAACCAAGCACCGCAAAAGTGTTGGATGAGATCCAGAACAACCTGAAGGCTTTGAACGGGCATATCGAGAAGGAACAGGATTACGCGACGGCGTTAGTCGACATCAAAAAGCTTGCCGACAGCGGAGAAACCGACAATGCATTTCAGCGATATCGCAAGTTGACGCGAAACTATGGCGACCTTGCCAGCCGCGAAGCACTGCAGGAATTGATGTTGCAGGTCAGCAAGCGAGAGAGTGACTTGGTTCAATCGGTGTCACTGGACGCTCCGACCAGCCAGGCCCCCGCCGATTCTGCGATTTCTCGTTCGGTGGTACTGAGCTCAAAATCAGGCACGCCGTTGCCCGGTTTGAAAGGTGAGATTCTCACATTTCTGGCCGAGGGCTCAATCTTTGGTGTTGATGCAAGTGATGGCTTGATCGCGTGGCGTCGGTTCGTCGGTTACGAAACAACGATCGGACCCCAGTCGCTTGAAGACGGATCGTTGATTGTCGTCGACGGTCAACGTAATGATCTGCTGCGTCTGGATCAGAAAACGGGTAAAACTATCTGGCGCACAGAAATCGGTAACCCGATGTTCTCTCCGTCCATTGCAGGGCAGCGAATCACAGTTACGACATCTGATGGACACGTGATTAACGTTGCAGCACAGTCGGGTCAGATCACCGCGGCGGTGAAATTGCCGCAGACGGCCAACACAGCATCAACCAGCAACCTTCGCGATCCTTTCATCTACCAGACTGGAAATTATTCCAACCTTTACGTGCTTTCCGGCGACGACTTATCACCACGTGAAGTCTACTACGTAGGGCACGACAAAAACGCGGTTGCGATTCCACCTTACCTTTGGTCGGGCTTTGTTCTAGTCGCCGTCAATAGTGGAGAAGATTGCGATTTGCTGGTGCTGAAACCCACCGCCGACGGGTTGGGACTGGAGCTGGTCCAATTGATATCGCGAGTGACCAATGGACCCATCACAACACCTTTCCGACGCTACGGTCGATGGCTGTTCGTGATTGCGGACAACGGAGACATGCGGCTGCTGGAATTGGACGCGACCAATGAAACGAATCCGGTTCGGACGCTGGCGTCGGATCTCCTTGACAACCGCGACGGGCACAAGCTGTTTGCCTTGACCGAGGGCAATAATCTTTGGATCGCCTCAAAAGGCATCCTCCGCTACCGAATCAAACGCGCACTGGGCAAGTTTGAACGTGGCACATCTGACGAACCAACCGATATTTTTATCGCCCCTTTGCAGACCATTGACGACAATCTTCTGCACGTGCGACGCCGACTTGATTCGGCCATGTTGTCGGTTTCACTGGTCGATAAAGTTTCATTGAAACCATTGTGGCGAACCGATTTTGGCGGTTCCCTGGCGGGACCACCTGTCGAGACAGACAACGGCTTGCTTGCCTTCAATAATCAGGGTGACGCGTTCACCATCGATTCGTCTTCACTGGCGACTGGAACAGCGGCCGATTCAGTTCGAAGCAGCGAAATTATCGAAAATCTTCGATTCCTTCACCAGTCGAATGTCGGTCGAAATGGAATCGCGTTGACGGGTCCCAAGGGAAGTGGCTCGGCGGTCTATTTTGATACCGCCAAAGGGAAAACCCGTCTGTTTGAACTGGAACCGCCTGCCGACACTCCAGCCTGCCAACCGCTGGCCATGGGCAACAACTTGATCGTTCCATCTGAACAGGGACAGGTCACTCGCATCAATCCCAAAAACGGTCGAATGGTTGGAACGCCATTTCAACCGCCGATCAAACCCGGAACGAAAACACGCTGGTTCGACCCTGTCGCGCTGGGTGAAGACACTGTCGCACTGACAGCAACGGCGGCAGACGGATCGGGCGGAAGCGCGTTCTACCTGATCGACACGTCCAATGCGTCGCGGCTGATTGAAATCGCAACATGGAAACCACCGGGTCAATTCGTATCCAAACCCGTCGAGTTCAACGACTCTCTGTACGCGGTGGTTCGTGATGGCAATGAAGACTCGATCGTCGCATGGTCCGTGGACAACGATGTTTCGATTCGAGAATCAGCCAAACTTGATGCGAAGTTCGTTGCCGGACCGTGGGTTGTCGGGGATCGGGTTTTGATCGCGCTGGACAATGATCAACTTGTCTCGATCGCAGCACCGATGTCACCCGAATGGTCGATTGGACTTCCCAATCAAAAATTTGCGTTCCCGCCAACGATCACCGGCAGCCAGATCATGCTTGGCTTTCAAAGCGGAATGCTTGTTTGGCTCGACCCTGCCACAGGAAAAGTTGTCAACCAGAAGAACCTCGGGCAACCCATCAAAGGCTTGCCACTGCTGCGTGACAACAAGCTGTATTTCGGTGGGCTCGATGGCACCGTTCACGAAGTAGATCCATCTCAATGGTAGAACTCAATCGCGATTCTGCCGCTCGATCACACCCATCAACATATTCAACAGAAAAAACGATCAAACTCTTGAACTTCCGACCCAACAATTCGATCTCTCGAAAGCAGGCGCTGGTTGCCTTGATGCTGACGTTGATTGGTGCATTTGGCCTGTCAACGTCCGCAGATGCACAGTGGATTGAAATGGAGGACATCTCGCGTCCGCTTGTTGAGAACGAACCGTTTGATCTGCTTTTTCTGCAAACGGAAGGCGTCATCCTGAAGATTGTGCCACTGCGCGACCCGCCTCAGGATCCGCTACCTCAAACGGGCAATTTGATTTTCGAGTACTTTGCCGAAAGCGAAGGTCTGCTGACCGTTCCGTTCAAGGAAGTGCGAGACTACAAAACGTTCCGTGAATTGCTGGTTGATGAATCGGAAGCGTGGATGGCCGAAAAGCAGTACGGTCGCGCGTTCCGCAATTTGCTCTGGGTTTATGACCACGGTGGAAAGGCGGATCGGAAAGTCACCCGCTTGCTGCGAACCTGCCTCTTTCGCGACGGTGCAACGGCGTTTGAAAACGGGAATTACGAACTTGCGTTGTCGATTTTCGAAGACATCTACCAGCAAGACCGAAACTTTCAGGTTCCCGGTATCAGCCAGCGACTGATTGACATCGTCATGACTTGCTACGACAAGATTCTGGGCAAGTCATTCGACGACGAAGACTACTCCACGGTTAATGTGACACTGGAATCCGTCCAAAATAATTATCCTGAGGATTTCGAACCGATTGCGAAACGCTGGCGGGAACGTTTTATCAAAAAATCGGATGACTTGCTCGCTCAGTCAAAACAATACGCGCGTGACGGAAAGGGACGAGAAGCCCACATGGCTGCTCGTCAGGCGGAACAAATCACCCCCGGTCGGCGCGAGGTCGAACAACAGAACGAAGCCGTCCTGAATCAGTACCCTTTGATTGTGGTTGGTGTCAACCAACCTGCTGGTGACGCAGACCCGTTGCGGTTGGAACACTGGGGCGCCCGACGAGTTGGCAGACTGACTCAGCGAACGGTCGTCGAGTTGACGGGTGTCACCGAAGAAGGTGGCAAGTACAAATTTCTCAACGGCCAACTGACTCGTAAAGATGAAGACGGTTATGAGTACCAATTCACGATTGACCCGGAAATTGCCGTCTTCGGGGCGCCCAAGACAACTACGTTTGAAGTTGCCGCGCGGTTGAGCGATTTGGCCAATCCCGATTCAGATGCGTACAACGAGGATTGGGCGAAAGTTGTTGAAACCATCGCCATCGACAACGAAACTCAGGTGACCGTTGAGCTACGAAGGGCCTTTGTGCGGCCTGAGGCGCTGATCGATATGACTTATCAGGCTCCGAAACCTGACGGTCAACCCGCTCAAGACGGCGTTTACACACTGACAAAACAGGACAGCGATTTTTCAACCTTTGACTTGAACCCTGCTTTGTCTGTTGACGGTAGACAAAAACACCCGGTCGTCATCGAGCAGCGGTTTGACCTTGCCACCGATGCCGTTACCGAGTTGCTGAGCGGAAACATCGACATGGTCGACCGAGTCCCGGTCAGTGACCTTTCTCGGTTGAAACGCAAACCCGGGGTTCAAGCGAGGGCGTACCTCGTTCCGACCATCCATTTGCTGTTGCCGAAAATCCGTGGTGATTTGGAAAAGGATCCGGGGTTCCGGCGAGGTCTCTCTCATGCGATTGATCGACAGACGATCTTGCGAGAAGTGATCTGCGGCGGTCAGCAGATCAATGGATGTGAAGTGATCAGTGGCCCATTGCCAATCGGAACCGAAGAAAACGATCAAATATCCTACGGCTACAACTTCAAGACGCGTCCTCCATCGTTCAATACAAAACTCGGCCAGGTGCTGATGCAAATGGCTCTGATGCCGAAAAAGCGGAAGCCTCCCGCCGAAGGAGATGCCGATCCGAAAAAGTTTTTTAAGTCCGCAAAAATGCCCACACTCGTGCTCGCTCATCCGCGCAGCAGTACCGCCAGTGCGGCTTGTTTTGCGATTGCCGACGCATGGAATAAAGCTGGCGTACCCACTTCGACTCGGGAACTCGATCCAACCGAGTCGTGGCCTGCGGACGACAATTGGGATCTGCTGTACATGGAAATCGCGATGGAAGAGCCGCTGGCCGACATCACTCAGTTAATTGGTGCGACAGGTTTCGTCACCGATGTGAGTGCTCCAGTCGACCAGACACTCGCCGCGCTGGGTTTCACCCAGACATGGCAAGGAGCGTGTGCGATGCTGCGTCAATTGCATCAACAGATTGCAACCGACATGTCGGTGATTCCACTCTGGCAAATCAAGGAACATTTTGCCTATCGAACAACGGTCCGCAACGTCGGACGAGATCTTGTTCATCTTTATCAGCACATCGAACATTGGCGAATCGACATCCGCCCTGAAGAAGAAACTGAATAGCATGGTGAATTTCACCACCGAAAACACGAAACGGAACATGCACCGCTCAAGACGATCTGAGTTGGCGTGGGAATCTTGCATGCGGTACTTTGCTTTGACGCTTGCTGTTTGTTTTTCAGCAGTAACAAATTCTTCTGTATCGGCAGCTGTTAACTTTCCTGCGAATCAAAACACTCCTGCACCAGCAGACGAGGCAGAAGTTAAAGTCGAGGAGATTCCCGCGTTACAATTCACTTCGGCTGGGTCAATCTTTGAATCCGACACGTTTGACACAGATCTTTCAAAAAGCGATCTGGCAGGAGCGACTGATCGTGCATGGGAATACCGACCCTACCGAGTCGCCGTGTGGTTGTGCATGGATGGAAGCCCTGAATTGTCTGCGGTCAGTGAACGTCTGAAACGCAGATTGGTTGCGCAAGCCGAGCTTATCGATCCCAGCGGGTGGGATCTGGCAATCGATGCCGCACCCAGACAGTGGCGATGGAGGCTACTTGAGCAGATTGAGAACCCCGAATCGATCGGAGGTTATCAAACTGAACCACTTCTTCAGGACTATGACAAACTGATGGTCGCAACCCTGTCTTGCTCGGATGGAATAACTCGTGTGAAAGTACGCGAGTACGATATGTTGACTGGCCAATGGGGCGCATTGGTCACCCGACATCTTGCACAGCGAGATCGTTTGTCGGCCAGTTTGATGGAGATGTTTCGTTATGCGTTCATGCCGCTGGCTCAAATTGATCGCGTCACGCCCAAAGCAGGCGCACGGTTGCTGCCACGAGCGTTAAAAGCATGCGTGATTACCCATCGCGATTCAGTGGACTCGTTTGAATCTGTCGAAAACACTCAGTCTCCTGTGTTCATCCGCAAAGAGGATCGTTTCCTGCCGGTCATTCGGAAGAACGACCGAAAAGGAAATCTGTTAAAACTCGACCCGATCGAGTTCACGTTTCTTACCGTGCGGGAATTGAGCTCAACGGAAATCATGTGCGACATTCATTCGTCACAACGTGGACCGCTGGCCCAACGCAAAAGCAAACGAGCCCAAAAGCTCGCGTTGGTGATTCGTGCACCGGAAACGCCCACGAAATTGAGCTTGGTTTCGCGAGAAAAGGATGCGGAACCCATCCCAGGCATTGAAATCTGGTCGCGACGAATTGGAATGACCAGGGAAGATGCGTCCGAGTACCTCGGCAAAACGGATTGGCAGGGCTCCATCATGATCCCTCCGGACGAAAACCGGTTGCGATTGATCTACATCAAACGCGGTTCACGAGCGCTGAAAAAGCTGCCGATCATTCCCGGTCTGTATTCCAGCGTCACGTCATCGGTGCCAAATGACACCGTCCGACTGTTTGCCCAGGGAGTCATCACAGGGTTTCAAAATGACATCACGGCTCTGGTCATTCAACGGCGAGTCTACGAATCCGATATCGAAGCCGCGCTAAAGAAGTCTGATGTCGAAACGGCCAAGCAAATTCTTCGTGACTATCAAGAACTCGATTCGCCTCAGGAGATTCGCTCCCGAATGACCGACGAACAAGTGCGACTGGAAAGCATGACGACGGACAAACGTGAAATCGATCATATTCGCCGCATGTTTGACAATCTCAACGAGGTAGTCAGTGCCGAGATCAACAAATCACGCGAATCTGAATTGCAATCGCGTGTCCAACAGCTTTCATCGACGCGTTAGAACCGGCAGATCGGGAAACAACTGATCGATCCACAACGTTCGAACCGATTTGAACGTCGCCAAGATCGGATATTCTTGTACGGATAACTGATGTTATCGTTACAGCCGTCATCTGTCAGGGACCGAAACATAACACTACGGGTCGCGCGTCTTACCAGTTGGGAAAGTTCTCGAACTTGATCGATTCAATTTTCCGTAACCGCCTGTTTTGCAAGGCTTTTCGCTAAAAAAAACCTACGTTTATCGGTCAATGTCCGCTTGAGTGCCGGGGGATGGAGTTCTGCAGTCTCCATTCCGACGCACGGTGGACCTTGTCGAGGATTTTAATCGCAACCCGATACGTAGTTCCCCAAATCCAGTCATGGATCGCAAGTTCGCCATCATACTGAGCCTTTGCCTTGGGGTGGTGTGCGCCTTCATTCATCGGTTTGGCACCAGTTCGCTTGAGGAACTGACTGGCGAGACGGATCAGAAGATCGTGGTTTCCTGTGACCAACTGCTCAACAAGTGGCCTCGCGACAATTTTCACTTGCTGCTGACTGACTTCCAACGGGGCAAACATTTCGTCTCCTATGACCATGATCAGGATGAAAACTGGGAACTGGTTTATGTTCCATTATTTCCATCTCACCTGAAGTCGCTGGGCAACAATTTCAACTCGGTGATCGTCTACTTCGATGACGTCAAAAATGAAGATGAGTTGAACGAAAGACTGGCGTCCGGCGAACTGGATACGCAGCTTTGGTACACTCAGCAAAAATTGCCCGATGACATTCATTCAGACCTCGCCCAATCGTACCGCTTGATGGACTTTTCAAAATGCGTGGTATTGCAGGGCGGATTCCGGCCTCCAAGCAAAGACATTGCCACGTACGCTGTGCTGGGAAGTTATCTTGGGCTGCTCAGTTGCGGAGTGATTGTGGCGTGGAATCTCGTCGCGATGTTCTTGCCAAAACGAGGACCAAGGGATTTCTTTAATGACGAGGAAGACCAGCCTGCGACCAACCGTGCCGGACTACCAGATTTTTAGTCCGGCCGTTTTCGTCTTCGCGTGCCATTGGATTCACTTCTGTGGCAAACCATACATGCCGACCCCAAAAGAAGCGTAGACCAATTGCTTTTCGGCGATCAATCTTGACGCGAACGGACAATCGGCGTCTCATTCGAGCAATAGATTAGCTGGATTGTCTTTATTTTTCTGTGTTTACTGATGTCTTCCCGCTTCGGATTGAATCGACCTGACACTCGGCTGCTCCTTTTGGGGCTCGTGTCCACCGTCCTGTACGGATGCATCTCCAACCTGAGCCAACGATTTCAGCTGGATGGCGTTGTCGCCGATCGACCTCTGATGGTCGTGTTGCTGCTGTTCGGTGCGGCGTTCGTCGCCTACCTGCTTGCTTGTTGTGAAGCGTGGCAGGGAACGAGAAACAAAGATACGACCTGCGATGCGCGAAAAGGTAGGCAAGATCAATGGACTTCCGTTTGTCTGATTGTCGGATTCGGAGTCTTGTTTCGCGTTGTCATGATATTCTCTGTGCCGATTCAGGAGATTGATCTTTATCGATATATCGTCGATGGAGCCGTTGGGAACGCCTCGGTCAGCCCGTATGAATTCGCGCCGTCGGAGCTCAAGCAGGCAGTTGCCTCAGTTAAGAATTTGCGGCTGGCGTCGCCGAGAACAGATATCGCGTTTGCTCGTTCAAGCGACGAAAAACAACAGCTTTCAAGGTTGGCAGAACAGTTTGCGTCCAAGCCGGGCCTTAATGCATGTCTGAATCGAGTACATTACGCGGACTACACATCACCCTACCCTCCTGTCAGTCAGGCCGTGTTCCGCATTGCGACCTCACTGGTTCCGGAAAGCGGCACGGAACAAAACTGGGTGATGGCAATGAAGTCAACGCTGACCGTGTTTGATGTGTTGACGGGGTTTTTGCTTATCGGCTTGCTGCGACACTGCGGTTTGTCATCAGCGATCAGCGTTTGCTTCTGGTGGTGCCCGCTGGTGATCAAAGAAATCGCCAATAGCGGCCACTTGGACTCCGTGGCTATTTGCATGACAGTTGGGTTCGCGTGGGCGGCAACTGCGGCGATCTGGCCGCATATCCATGGCAAGGACTCAAGCCATTTTTTCAGTGCATTCGCTGCTTCCACCTGCGCGGCGATTTTTCTTGGTCTGGCGGTTGGTGCGAAGGTATATCCCCTCGTATTAGCGCCCATCTGGATTGTCTTCCTGATACGCAGAATGGGACTGGCGGCAATGTTGCCGACACTGGTTTTTACGATCGTCTCGATTGCCTTGCTCTGGCCCATCTTTAAAACAACATCGCTTGCTCGTGATCTTGAACTTGTTGAGGCCGATCAAGTTCTCGATGAAAACCTTGTTGCGGCCATCAACAGACCAGACATCTCACCCAACGCGCAGGTGCTGCGGCGACCACAGGCTGGCATTGAGGTATTTTCACGTTATTGGGAAATGAACGACCTGATCTTTATGGTCATCGTTGAGAACGTTCGTCCCAATCAACCCACCGACGGCACTGAGCCCTGGTTCTTGATCAGCAGCGAAAAGTGGCGCACTGATTTCGCGACGACAATGGGAGAAAAACTCAATCTGAAACCAAACGAATTTGCATTTTCATTCACGCGAATGCTGACATTACTGGTGTTTGCCGTTCTGACAGTCATGCTCTGTTGTTTCGCATGGCGAGCAGATTCAACTCGCGATCTGTTGCAATTGTTCTTCCTGAGCATCGCCTGGTTTTGGTTGCTTTCTCCAACTCAAAATCCCTGGTATTGGCTGTGGGCACTTCCGTTCTTGCCCTTCGTGAAACGTCCGATTCCATGGCTTCTGATGAGTGGTGTGCTATTCCTGTACTACCTGAGGTTTCACTTTCAAAACCACTTTCCCGATCAGGTTATCTGGCCAACCTCGTACAAAGGACAACTGTTTTTTGACTTTGTGGTGCCATGGATCGAATTCGGTCCGATCTTCGTGATGCTGACAGTCGGAGCAATCATCGCCTGGTGGCGAAATCGCAAGACCAACACGCTGCTGAGCGTTAAAAACTGAAGGACCATAACTGGATCGGCAAGCGTCGCTTCGCCTCACGCTCATCCTTTTTTTGCGATTGCCGCATCACGAACGGACTTGGCGTGTTCGAACAAATCAAACAGTTTCGCTTCATCCGATTGGTCAATCAATTCACGAACCCTCGACAGTTCAGATTGAAAATGATCGAGGTTCTCGAGGATCGCAGCCCGGTTCTCGATGCAAATGTCTCGCCACATCGTCGGGTCGCTGGATGCAATTCTGGAGAAGTCACGAAAACCTCCCGCTGCAAACTGGAAGATTTCTTCGACGTAATCCGTTCGCGACACCGCGTCAACCAACGCGTAGGCCAACACGTGAGGCAGATGACTGGTGGCCGCGAGCACGCGATCATGCTGTTCGACTCCAAGAGTTGCGATTTTTGCTCCTGTCGCTTCCCACATTCTGGTCACAACATCGATCGCAGCTTCGGAGGTGTTTTCGACGGGCGTCAAAATGACTTTGTGGTCGACGTACAAATCCGCGACCGCTGCCGCCACACCGCTTTTCTCTTTGCCGGCAATCGGATGTGCGGGCACCAGGCGGGAGGGTATCGTTCCAAAAACCTCTCGCGCTGCCTCAACAACCGACGCCTTGGAACTGCCTGCATCGGTAACAATCGTATCCGCTGACAGGTGACCGTCGATATCAGTGAGAACCGCCTTCATGGCGCCCATCGGAACCGCCAGGAAAACAACATCAGACCCTGCCACGGCCTCACTTGCGTCCAGTTGATACGAATCAATGACACCAAGCTGCACAGCCTGTTTTAGATGCTCTTCTCGGCGACTGCAGCCGACAATTCTGTCGCAATACTTGGCCTTTTTGAGTGCAAGTGCCAGCGAGCCTCCAATAAGCCCGACGCCAAAAATCGTTATTTGATTGATCATGCGATGATCTTAGCCTGCCGACCGGTTCTTGCCGAGACATCGTGAAAACTGGCGAATTCGTATCATTTTGACCGGTTTTCCAGCCGATCAGGGATAAATTCAAACAGTTGTTTAATACACTTGTTTACGGTATTCTCTGATGCTGCGTCGTAGGACCGCCGCTTTCCCACCAATTACGAAGTAACCTCCACTGCCCGACCATGAAGCCAGAATCAGCAAAAGAGAGAATCTTGCTTGCGGCCGGGCCGATTTTCGCTTCCAAAGGATTTGAAAACGCGACAGTCAGGGAAATATGCCGCGCAGCCAAAGTGAATGTCGCCAGCATCAACTATCACTTTGGCGACAAGAAAGGGCTCTACACTCAGGCATTGATTCTGGCTCGGCAACTCCGTGAGCAGCAGGTTCCTTTTCCAGCGTGGACTGACGACGTTACGGCCGATCAGAAGTTACGGGGCTTCATTGAACTATTGCTGCAACGAATTGTGGCGATGCGGACGGAACCGTGGGAGGTCCGACTTCTCTTGAGAGAGGTTATGCACCCGACCGACGCGGCTCGACCTTTGATCGAGGACTACTTCCGCCCCTTCCTCGACCAACTGATGTTGATCGTCGATGAAGTGCTGGGCCACCGCCTGCCGGATCACCAACGCCATCAAATCGGGTTCAGCATTATCGGCCAGTGCCTGCACTATCGCGTTTCAGGCGAAATGATCTCACTGATGATCTCGGAAGATGAGTACCAGAATCATTTCGATCTGCAAAACCTTGCCGATCACATTTGGCGATTCTCGCTTGGCGGTTTGCATGGTATCCGAAAGTCAATTGCTGCGATCGATTCACAACATTCAAAACAACTAACCAACCAGATCACGTGATCAAACTTGATGAACAAGAACCCAAGTAAAACGAAATACGCCAACGCAAGGTTGACTGAGTCAGTCAAATACCTGATCTCATTTGTCATCATTGCCGCAGGAGTTGCCGGTTTCATGTTTTTGAAATCACTGCAGAAACCTCCTTTGACCCGGCCCTCTGATTCGCTGATTCCATTGGTGGAAGTTCGGGAAGTAACCGGGTACGCCGGCCAACTGGACATGGAAGTGACGGGTTCGGTTGTCCCCTACCGGGAGATTCGCGTGGCGGCTGAAGTTGCCGGTCGAGTCACCAATAAATCTCCCGCGTGCGAGGCCGGACAGTTTGTTCAAAAAGGTGAATTACTTCTTGAGATCGATCCGGAAGAGTATCGACTGGATATTGAAACGCAGAAAGCGAACCTCGAGCAAGCGAAGCGTCGCATTGAAGAAAATCTGCAACTGATCGACGGGGAGAAAAAGAATATCGAACTCGCCGCATCAGATCTTCAGCTGCAGCGGGACGAGTGGCAACGCAACCAAAGACTGAAAGATGCCCTGTCACGAAGCGAGCTTGATCGATCCCGTCGCGCCGTGATTGCTGCCGAGTCGGCCCTGACACTGCGACGCAATAATCTCGCGTCGCTAGAATCAGCAGAAACAAGACTTGAAGCAGCTCTTGAAGTCGCAAAAAGGCAACTTGAAAAAGCGGAACTGAACCTGCGAAGAGCCACCGTCGTCGCTCCGGAAACAGGTGTCATCGTCAGTGAGATGGTCCAGGAAGGTGACTATGTTGGCAGAGGCACTCAGTTGCTGATCTTTGAAGACACTCGGCGAGCCGAGGTGCTGTGCAATCTGACGATGTCGGAGCTGAATCAGATCCGCAAGAACGCGGCAGCTGCCCAAACAGGCAATGAGTCGCTGGAATCAAACACGACATCCGAAAGCGACCTGAGCGCTGTTTATCGATTACCAAAAACACCCGTCACTATTTTCGACCCCGCGAACCCTGACGTCCAATGGAGCGGTGTTCTGGAACGCTTTGACGGGATCGGCGTTGACAGCGTCACGAAGACGATTCCATGTCGCATTGCTGTCGACAACCCAATCGCCGAAGGCGCGAACGGTTCGTACGCTCTTGTCCGAGGAATGTTCGTACGGTGCCTGCTTGAGTTCCACGCATCCAGTGGAAACAGTGAAAGTCGATATCTGGCCCTCCCCGAACAGGCCGTGCAACCCAATCGCCATGTCTGGACGGTACAAGACAGCCGGTTAAAAAAGAAATCCATCAAGGTCGTCGATTACGTGAACACGGAACTTGGCCAACCGTCAAACCCGTCACGCTCCAATTCAAGATTGGCGATCATCGCGAAAACAGATGTCGGGCCGGACAAAGGCGATCTGGTCGTTGTTTCTCCTTTGTCCCAACCGTCAGATGATGTTGAAGTCGAAATTTCCAACCCCGACGCGACGAAAAAGCCTCCTGAATCGGCTGCTGACTCCAGCGACTCGGATTCCAATGAGTCTCGGGAGGAACGGCAATGAAATCAATCGTCAAATGGGCAATCTCAAACTCGCCTGCGATGAACACGTTCCTGATCGCTGCTCTGGCTGTTGGCGCGATCAGCATGATTGTGATGAAGCGAGAAGTGTTTCCAAACTTCGCGTTAGAAATCGTCCTCGTAACAGTACCCTTCCCCGGTGCGACGCCGGATGAGGTCGAAGACGGCATCTGCCAGAAGATCGAGTCGGCCGTCAGTGGTGTCGAAGGCATCAAGAAAATCACATCGATCGCTGCCGAAAACGTGGGCTCCGTCGTGATGGAGCTCAACAGCAACGTCAAGGATGTGCAGCGAGTGATGAATGATGTTCGATCGGAAATCGATCAGATCGCCAACCAGCTGCCTCCTCGTGCCGAAGACCCGGAGGTCAAACAGATCGTTTTTCGTGGACCTGCCATCACGCTTGGGATTACCGGCCCGCCCAGAGCAGACGGCAATGACCACCTGCAAGCCGATCTCGAATTGCGGGAACTGACGGAGGAAATCCGTTCAGAATTGCTTGACCTTCAAGCCGTTGTTCCTGCCGATCCGCTGCGTGCCGCATTCGCGTGGATGTACCAGCCTCAGGGCAACGCAATTTCATCTGCCGAAATCGCAAACGAACAGCCTTATGAGATCAGCATCGAGGTTTCCGAAGACAAGCTGCGCGAGTACGGCCTGAATCTGAAGTCCTTCGCCGATATCGTCCGCAGCCAGAACATCAACGTTCCCGGCGGGAAAATGGAAACAGTCAGCCAGGAACTGCTTCTGCGCGGCAATAACAAACGAGAATCTGGAATTGAAATCGCGAAGCTACCTGTCATCGCAAAATCAAACGGCGACGTCGTTACCGTGGGAGACATTGCGACCGTCGTTGATGGTTTCGAAGAAACCACTTCACTGAACCTGATCGACGGCAAACCGGGCCTGGTGATCGAAGTGTCAAAGACCAACGACGAAGATCTGTTCACCATTGTCGATACCGTCAAGCAATACGTTGCGACCAAACCGTTGCCTCCGGGCTATTCGATCCAACTGTGGGGAGACGTTTCGGTGGACGTGGTCGACCGAATTGACTTGCTCAGCCGTAACGGGACTCAAGGATTGATTCTGGTGTTCGTTGTTCTGGCGATCTTCCTTGAACTACGGCTCGCATTCTGGGTCGCCATGGGCATTCCGATCTGCGTCCTTGGCGCCGGATTTATTTTGCTGATTACCGGACAGACGTTGAACATGCTGTCCATGTTCGCCTTTCTGATGGCGTTGGGAATCGTGGTGGATGATGCGATTGTCGTTGGTGAGAACATTTTCATGAAACGCCAGGAGGGAATGACTCCGTTTAAAGCGGCGGTGGCCGGTACGGTTGAAGTTCTTCCCAGCGTGACGGCTTCCGTCACGACCACTGTAATTGCTTTCCTGCCGCTGATGTATGTTTCCGGCGTGATGGGTAAGTTCATCGCTGTGATGCCCGTCGCCGTGATCGCGATGCTGGTGATCAGTCTTTTTGAAAGCATGTTGATCCTTCCTTCTCACCTCGCTCACGAAAACAACCTGTTCTTGCGAATCTCTGGGGCTGTCCTTTACGTATTCAAACCATTGCTGTGGGTGTTTGAATGGGTCAACGGAAAAGCGGCAATCGGTCTGGATTTTGTCATCAACCGTTTGTACCAGCCGCTACTGGGATTCTGCCTGGTCAATAAACCGATCGTTCTGGCAACTTTATTCACCAGCGCAGCATTGGTGACTGGTTCATTTCTGGCAGGCTGGGTCAAGGTTGGACTTTTTCCGAAAATGGACGGGCGCGAGGCAATTGCTTCCGTCGCTTTCCCTAACGGAACATCGGCTTCGTTTGCGGAGTCCACTTCCCACCGATTGCGTGAAGCAGCAATTGAAATCAGTGAGGAAATTGAAGCAGAGACGGGTGACCGGATCATCGACGTCATCCACGAGCAAATCGGTCTGTCCGGTGATGCCATGCGTGGCCCGACGGGGGTCTCACGAGGCAGCCATGTTTGCAGCGTCAAGGTCCACATGATTCCTCCCGCCGAACGAACGGCGACCGTCAGACAGTTTCTGGACCGCTGGCGAGAGAAAATCCCGAAGCTTCCCGGTGCTGAATCCTTGAAATTTGATGCTCAGTCGATGGGGCCCGGTGGAGCGGCCATCGAATTCAAGCTGCTTGCTTCTGACGACAGTACCGAACACCTGGAACCGGCCGTTGAAGAATGCAAGCAGTATCTTGCGACCAAGGCTGGCGTTGTCGACATCGAAGACGATTCTCGGCAGGGCAAATGGGAATTACACATGAACCTCAGCGAGCAGGGGAACGCCCTGGGTCTGAAGGAATCGACGCTGGCGGAAACCATTCGTGCGGTTTATTTCGGTGACGAAGTCATGCGAATCCAACGAGGCCGACATGAGGTGAAAATCATGGTCCGCTACCCTCGATCCGATCGCAAAGACATGGAGAGCTTTGAGAACATTCGCATTCGTGACAATCAGATGAACGAACGCCCAATCTCCGATGTTGCGACCGCTGAATTCAAACGGCAGTTGGCGGAAATCAACCGACTGAACTCGCGCCGGTCGATCACTGTGACCGCCGACGTGAAAAAGGAGGAAGCCAACGCCTCGCAGATCTTCGCCGAAATGCAACGCGAATTCATTCCCGATCTGATCAAACGATACAAGGACGAATTCGGCGCAAACCTGACAGTCGACTGGCAGGGCGAGCAGGCGGACAACATCGAGTCGATGAACAGTCTGTTCACGGGCTTTGCCGTCGCCTTGCTGTGCATGTTCATCCTGCTGACGTTGGAGTTCCGCTCCTATCTGCAGCCTTTGATCATCATGTCCGTGATTCCGTTCGGTTGGATGGGAGCAATCGTGGGGCACGCGTTGATGGGGCTTGAAATCAGCCTTTTCAGCTTCTTCGGGATGGTCGCGTTAACGGGAGTGATCGTGAATGACTCAATCGTGCTGGTGGACTTCATTAACCATCGAGTCCGCGCCGGAACACCTTTTCTGGAAGCACTTACCAACGCCGGAAAAAGAAGATTTCGACCGATTCTATTGACGTCTTTGACCACGGTTGCCGGCCTGCTGCCAATGCTGACCGAGCGATCACTGCAGGCTCAGGTGCTGATCCCGATGGCGGTCAGCATCATTTATGGCCTGATGGTCGGAACGCTGCTGATTCTGATTCTGGTGCCGGTGTTCTACAACATTTACGGCACCGTGCTGGGCTGGATGCACGTCCCGCTGATCCCCGAAAATCACGATGAACCCGAGGAAACTGACAAAATCGCGGCTTGAGCGATTGATTAGAGTTCAAGGTTCCCAGGCAGGCTTCGGCACTGCTCGAAAACTGAAGAATAACGGCAGAATTCGCCTCTATCACGATTGAATCTCGTGAAAATTGCCGATAAAATCTGCTCTTCGTTTTCCCGAGCACGTCCACCCGAGATTTGGTGACAACAAGCTCGACTTTTTCATGGCGATCCCTCGGGTTCGTCAAACTTTAATCCACGCAAAAGGTGTTGATCCTGCTTCAAGGTTCGACGGTCACTCAGTGTGACAGCCCACTGCGGAAATTGCCGAAAGGAAACTTCTGTGGCAAATACTTTAGTACAAGATCTGATCGATGCGGGCGTCCACTTTGGCCACCGAGCCAGCCGTTGGAACCCGAAAATGGCACCGTACATCTACGGTCGCAAGAACCAGATTCATATCGTCGACATCCGCGAAACGGTTCGCGGTCTGCTGCGAGCCAAAAAGTTCGTGTCGCAAGTCGCTTCAGGTGGAAGCCTGATCCTGTTCGTCGGCACCAAGCGCCAAGCCTCCGCTGCGGTTCAAAAAGAAGCCGAGCGATGTGGCATGCCTTACGTCAGTGAGCGTTGGTTGGGTGGAGCGTTGACCAATTTCCGTACGATTCGAAATCGCTTGAGCCGCTTGGAAGAGCTGGAAGATATTCGTAACAGCGACAAGATCGAAGGTTACTCAAAGAAGGCTCAGTCGTCACTGAACCGCGAGTACCGCAAGATTTACCGTAACTTGAACGGCATCCGCTCAATGAATCGCATGCCTGAGTGCATGATCATTGTCGATCCAAACAAGGAAAAGAACGCGATCCGTGAAGCGAAAGCGTTGGGCATCACCACGCTGGCGCTGATCGATACCAACTGCGATCCTGACACCGTTGATCTTCCGATCCCGGGCAATGACGATGGTATTCGATCAGTTGAATTGATCATGCAGCACATGGCGGACGCAGTTCTGGCCGGTCGCAAGCACGTCGTTGCCAAGAACGAAGGTGCTGATTCCAAAGCGAAGCCCGCTGCTCCAGCTCCCAAAGCTGAAGCCAAGCCGGAAGCCGAAGCGGTTCCAGACAAGGATGCCGAAGCAGTCCAAAGCTGATCCCCAACTTTCAACACTCGAAAGTTCGGTTCAACCAGTCCATGTGCCAAATCGGTTGCATCGACTGAGAAATGACAGACACGATCGTGGTGGAGCTTTGAACTGCTCCGCCACGGCATTCACGCAGGCATTCGAGTTCTGCGGCAAAATCTCACCGAGACCATGACGCTCGGATTCCGTTTACAGACAGAAGTAACTCAAACAGGTAACGACGTAGAAAACGTCGCAAGTAACACAGGAAATACCATGGCAATTTCAGCAAAAGATGTCAGCGAACTGCGTAAAGCAACCGGCGCCGGAATGATGGACTGCAAAAAAGCGCTTAATGAATCTGGTGGCGACTTCGATGGCGCTCTGGATTACCTGCGTAAAAAAGGACAGAAAGTCGTCGCCAAGCGAGCTGACCGAGACGCCACCGAAGGCACCGTTGTGGCGTTGACCAACGACGCCGGCGACAAAGGAATCGTTTTGGCACTCAGTTGCGAAACCGACTTCACTGCCAAGAACGATGCGTTTGTCGATCTTGCCAAAAGCGTTGGCGATCTGGCTCTGGAGAAATTGCCTGCCACCAAAGAGGATCTGGCTGCACTCGAACTGGATGGTGCTCCCGTCACTGAAAAGTTGAACGGTCTGACCGCTATCGTTGGCGAGAAGATTGAAGTCTCTCAATATTCGACCATCGAGGGCGACAACATCGCGTCCTACATCCACGCGGGCAGCAAGATTGGCGTTCTGGTTTCCTACAAGGACGGTGGCAAGGGTGACGAAGCGGCTCAGTTTTTCCGCAGCGTCGCCATGCACATTGCTGCGATGAGCCCTTCGATCATGCGTCCGGAAGAGTTCGACGCTGATTTTGTCGCGAAGGAAACCGAAGCGATTCAGGCTCAGATCAAAGCCGAGAACGAACTGAACGAAGCCGAAAACCTCGGCAAGCCACAGAAGAAGATTCCTCAGTTTGTCAGTAAGCTTCAATTGACACCTGAAGTTCTGGCCAAAGCGGAAGAAGATATCAAGGCTGAACTGGCTGCCGAAGGCAAGCCCGAGAAAATCTGGGACAAGATTGTTCCAGGAAAGATCGAGCGTTTCATCAGCGACAACACAACACTCGATCAAGAGCGTTGCCTGATGAGCCAGACATTCGCGTTGGACGACACCAAGACCGTCGAGCAAGCTGTTGCCGATTTCGCCGACGGAGCGGAACTGGTCGGCTACGCCCGCGTTGCCGTTGGATAAAACTATTGTGTAAGTTTGAACTGAACCAAAAGGCCCTCGTCATTCGAGGGCCTTTTTTCGTGGGGCAGGTTTTCAACCTGCCAGATTCTCGCCGATGGAAGCAATTGGCAGGTTAAAAACCTGCCCCACAACGGATCAGCGTCTTCGATGGCCGAGCCAGCCTGAAGTCGCTATCAGCAAGAGTATACCGCTACCGGGTTCGGGAATCGCAATCACATTCAGCTGGGACCTGATTTCCGGAATGCCCGGAGCAGCACTTCTGAAAACGGCGTCCGGGTATTTGGCTGCGAAGTCAGCAGTGGTGCGAATTGACGGATCTGCCGGGAGTATGTTTCCGATGTTAAAGGTGCCGTTTGCAAGCCCGCTAAAACCACCACCACCTATCCCGAACTCGCCCGCTATCTGACCTAGTGGAGTCGAGTTATCGGCATTTTCAACTAGGAAATCCGCTCCCTCCAAGCCGGCAACCAAGACGTTGCCATTGATCGTCAGGTAAATATCCCCGGTGGCTGCCTCGTAGTATGCTCTCGCCTCATTTTCCGGTGGAACAGGAATATCAGCGACGCTAGGTATCGTGATTCCAGGAATAATTTCCTGCCCCGGGGTAAAGTTGGACCCGCTTGAAACCAGAACCAGAACGATCGCGATCATTGCCGAGCTAAAACTTCTCATCGCATCACCTTCTCGATAAACATGCCGCGGTAACGTGGCAGGTTGAAAACCTGCCTTACCGTCGTCTATTCACCGTCGTCGCCTTATCCAGGCGGTGGAAGCCAGCAGCCAGAGCATACCGCTACCGGGTTCTGGAATCGCGACGGGGATTACGTTGAATCGCGATCGCACTTCCGGCACACCCGGCGCTCCGCTGCGAAAAATTCCTTCCGGGTATTTCGCCGCGAAGTCGCTCGCGGTTTTAATCGACGCGTCTGCCGGTAGCAAGTTTCCTAAAAAATAGGGTCCCCCAACCGGTAAACCACCAAAATCAAGTTGCCCCAGTCCATCCCCCTGCTCGAAACC
This sequence comes from uncultured Pirellulaceae bacterium, assembly GCA_964468915.1. Lineage (GTDB taxonomy): Bacteria > Planctomycetota > Planctomycetia > Pirellulales > Pirellulaceae > Mariniblastus. The sequence continues at coordinate 26,226 of CAYXWX010000002.1, read as the reverse complement.
CCCGAGAGGAGTGTCATTGTTACGATTACCAAGGATCAACGGCAGATCTACCAGATTGAAAACGAGCACTCCGTCTGCAACGGTTACGTATAACCCGCCTGTTACTGAATCATATGTGGCTCGTGCCTCGCCACCGGGCGCACGCGGGATGTCTGCGACACTCGCGTACTCAGTTCCAGGAACCACTTCCTGGCCAAGGCAGGGTGCGCACAAATAAGCAGACGCCAGAAATAACAGCACGAGGTATTCGTAAACCTTCATCTGTCACTCCGTCTTCTAAGTTACGACAACGTTTAAATTCGCTGACTTACATATCCGAAAATCAGCATGATAAATACTGCTGCTCCACTGCCAGGCTCAGGAATCGCGACGGGGATTACGTTGAATCGAGATCGCACCTCCGGAGCACCCGGCGCTCCGCTGCGAAAAATACTATTTGGAAACCAATCGACGAAATCATCTGCTGTTCTTATTGCGGGATTTGCAGGCAGCAACTGACCGAGATCGTATGGGCCGCCGGGCGCAAGCCCGGTAAAACTGATCTGACAAAATCCATGAGGTTCACAATGTTCGAACGCTCCCAGTGGCGTGTCATTGTTTGCATTGCGATACTGAAGTGATGGCAAGCCGCCTGCAAAATCTATCACGAGAACCGGAGTGCCAATCGTGACATAAATCCGCCCAGTTTCCGCTTCATAATACCCTCTAGCTTCCCCATCAGGTGCCGGAGGAATCGCGTCGATGCTTGAATACTCGGTTCCGGGGATAATCTCTTGACCCACACACGACTGCGTGTAAAGAACAGTGGTCAACCACAGGGCAACCATCAATCCTACATTCAAGAATCTCATAATTCTTGTACCCGGAAAAGAGTTGCATAGCATACGACAGAACACGTTGCGAACTGCCGACTGGCATTATGACAAACATTTCAAACTGTTGTCAAATTCTCGGCGAAATGAAATCATTTGCTGGCTGCTTCTGCTTTTCCGAACAACTCACTGGACTACGTCGCAAGTTTTTTGTACTTGAAGCGTCGGGGCTCGTCTTCACTGATGCCCAGTCGCTCGCGACGCTGATGTTCGTAGTCCTGATAATTGCCTTCGCACCAGTGAACGTAGCCGTCACCTTCGAATGCCAGAATGTGAGTCGCAATTCGGTCCAGAAACCAGCGATCGTGGCTGGTGACAACCACGCAGCCCGCGTAATTGAGAATCGCTTCTTCAAGTGCTCGCAAGGTATCGACGTCCAGGTCGTTGGTCGGTTCGTCAAGTAGCAGAACATTGGATCCACGCCGTAGCAGCTTGGCCAGATGGACTCGGTTTCGTTCACCGCCCGACAGCACGCCAACTTTTTTCTCCTGGTCGGCACCGCGAAAATTGAAACGGTTCACATACGCGCGAGCATTGATTTTTCGCTTGCCAATTTCGAGCGTATCATTCCCCTCAGAAATTTCCTGGTATACCGACTTGTCAGCATCCAGACTGTCACGTGACTGATCCACATAGCCGAGTTCAACCGTTTTACCGATTTTCATCGTGCCCGCGTCCGGTTCTTCCTGCCCGGTGATCATCCGGAACAATGTCGTCTTACCTGCACCGTTGGGGCCGATGATGCCAACAATGCCACCCGGCGGCAGACGGAAACTCATATCGTCCATCAGAATTTTGTCGTCAAAACCTTTGCGGACGCCGTCGGCTTCGATAACGACATCGCCCAGATGTTGCCCGGCAGGAATCTGGATTTCCAGCTCATCAATTTTGTCGCGTTGATCCTCGGCCAACATTTGCTCGTAACTGTTGATCCGAGCCTTGGACTTGGTCTGCCGAGCCTTGGGCGACATCTTGATCCACTCGGACTCACGAGCCAACGCTTTCTGACGAGCTTCGTTCTGCTTCTCTTCAACTTTCAGTCGAGCCTGTTTCTGTTCCAGCCACGAAGAATAGTTCCCCTCAAACGGATGCCCTTCTCCTCGATCCAATTCCAGAATCCAGCCGGCAACGTTATCCAGGAAGTAACGATCGTGAGTCACCGCCACGATGGTACCGTGATAGTCCTGCAGCGTTCGCTCCAACCAGTGAACGCTGTCCGCATCCAGGTGGTTGGTCGGTTCGTCCAGTAACAGCAAGTCAGGTTTTTCCAACAAAAGCTTGCACAAAGCTACACGACGTTTTTCGCCACCGGAAAGTTTTGTGACATCGGCCTCTTTGGGCGGCAGGTTCATGACCTCGAAGGCGATTTCAATTTCATGATCCAGTTGCCAGGTGTTGGTGGCATCAATCTGATCCTGCACGCGAGCCATCTCGTCATAGACTTTCTGCATCGCGTCGTCGTCCAGCGGCTCGGCACACTTGGCGGACAGCTCATTGAAACGATCCAGCAACGCTCGCCGCGGAGCCACGGCTTCCTGAACGTTGTCCCACACGTTCTTGTCAGGATTCAATTGAGGCTCTTGCGGCAGATAGCCAACGGTAAAGCCGTCCGTCAAACGAGCTTCGCCGTCATAGTCTTTGTCCAACCCGGCCATGATCCGAAGCAGCGTACTTTTACCCGTGCCGTTCCGACCGAGCACACCGATTTTTGCTCCGGGATAAAACGAAAGCCAGACTTTGTCCAGTACAACGCGAGGACCATGCTTCTTGGTCAGGTCGACCATCTGATAAATGTATTGTTTGCTCATAGCTTCGCTGTCGCTTAGGAGTTTTAAGTTTTCAGGTGACGGAAATCAGGTTTCAGTTTTATAAGAAGGCAGAGGAGACCTTCGGTCGGGGTAGTGCGGGGTCAGGAGACCCTCGCACAGCGCGT
>CAYXWX010000002.1:0-23321 GCA_964468915.1 uncultured Pirellulaceae bacterium | reverse complement strand
AGTGTGAAGTGTGAAGAACCGCGACAGCTCTGCATGTCTTTTGCTGCACACGGTTAACTTCACACTGCAAACTGGCTACTCCCATTCAATCGTCGCCGGTGGTTTGCTGCTGATGTCATAACACACGCGATTTACACCCGACACTTCGTTAATGATCCGCGTCGACATCTTCGCAAGGACATCGTACGGTAATCGCGACCAATCGGCTGTCATGAAGTCATCCGTGTTCACGCAGCGAATCACCAGGGCATTTTCATACGTTCGCGCGTCCCCCATCACGCCAACACTCTGAACGGGCAACAGCACAGCGAACAACTGCGACGTTTCTCGATACAAACCTGCCTGATTGATCTCGTCAATCACAATCGCATCCGCTTCGCGAAGCACGGCCAGCTTGTCTTCGGTCACTTCGCCAAGGCAACGGACTGCCAATCCCGGTCCCGGAAACGGATGTCGCCAGACCAACTCTTCGGGCAAGCCAAGCTCGATCCCAAGGCGACGCACTTCGTCTTTGAATAGATCACGCAGCGGTTCAATCAGCTCAAAACCAAGCTCTTCCGGCAGCCCGCCCACGTTGTGATGCAACTTGATCGTCGCCGCCGGCCCATCAGGAGCGGCCCCACTTTCAATCACGTCTGGATAGAGCGTCCCCTGAGCAAGAAACTTTGCGTTCTCGATACTCTCCGCCTCTTCCTTGAAACAATCGATAAACGTGTGGCCAATTCGAGTTCGTTTCTCCTGGGGGTCTGTAACACCAGCCAGCCTGGACAGAAATCGATCCGCTCCTTTCACCACGTGCAGGTCCGTCTTGAAGTGATTGGCAAACTGATCGACCACAATTTGAGACTCGCCTTTTCGCAGCAGACCATTATCAACAAGGATGCAGGAAAGCTGAGGCCCAATGGCTTTGAACAACAACGCTGCGACAACCGACGAATCAACGCCGCCGGAAAGACCGCAGATGACTCGATTATCCCCAACCTGTTTCCGAATTCGCTCGATTGCCTCATCTGCGAAATCGCTCAGCTTCCACGTCCCCTGGCAACCACAAACTTCGTAAAGGAAGTTCTTCAACAACGTCGCGCCATGAGTTGTATGAGTTACCTCCGGGTGAAACTGAAGCCCATACACTGGTCGATCTTTATGCTTGATGGCAGCGACTGGACATGTATCCGTCCGAGCGATCCCGATAAAATCATCCGACACGTGCTGCACCTGGTCCCCATGGCTCATCCAGACCTGAGCCTGCCCGGGGAAATCGTTGAACAACGGGTCGGGCGTCGAAACTTCACAGTACGCGCGGCCGTATTCACGAGTTTTGGTACTGTCAACTTTGCCTCCCAGCGAATCGCAAACCAGTTGCATTCCATAGCAGATGCCGAGAATGGGGATGTCGATCTCAAAGAGTCCCGGATCGCATTTGGGTGCTCCGTCTTCGTAAACGCTGGCTGGGCCACCTGATAAAATAATCCCCGTTGGATTGTGGTTGGCAATTTGAGCAGGCGAAATGTCGTGCTTGACAATCTCACAATACACATTCTGCTCTCGAACTCGTCGAGCGATCAGTTGTGCATACTGCGAACCGAAATCGAGCACAAGAATTCGCTCTGAGGTCGTACGAGCCTGAGTCGAGGATGCGTTTTCTACTGCGACAGTCATCGAGGAGTATTCCAGCTGAACGGGCCTGCGTCTGGCCCCGGTTGCCAACTACAAAACCCGCCCCAATTCAACAACGATCAGAAGCGGGTCTAACAATGATCCATTTTTGGAATCGCGAATTATATCGGTTTTCAAACCAAGTTCCAACGACCCGCGATCTGCCTTCACCAGTCCGAAAATCCAGCAGATTCCTCGTCTTTCGTCTTCCGTCCCCCTCGTGCGACCAACGTTCTGATTCTCGAATTCTTGCAAAGATTTTAGTGACCGACGAGAACGAATGAGATGGGCGGTTTGGTACTAACAGTTGGTTGGCAGTCATCCCGCTCTGAGAGTTTCACTGCCGTTTCGCGGTGTTGTCAAATCATCGTCACCCAGATACCGTACAGGCTCAAACAAACTCCATGTGATTGCAAAACGCCATGAAGATCCTGATTACCAACGACGACGGAGTTCACGCTCAAGGGATCATCCAGCTGGCCCGGCGAGTTCACGAAGATGCGGAAGTGTTCATCGTCGCGCCGCGGACCGAGCAGAGTGGAATTGCGGGCGCTGTTACATTTCTTCGACCGTTGTTTCCCGTCAAACTGGGAGGCAACCGGGATTCTCGCGACAACGATATCCCCGGTTACTCAATCGATGGCACTCCTGTTGATTGTGTGAAGCTGGCTCTATTTGATCTTTGTCCATGGAAGCCCGATGTTGTCATCAGCGGGATTAATGGAGGCCTCAACGCGGGCACGAACGTGAATCACTCGGGAACCATCGGGGCTGCGCTCGTTGCGGCGACCTTCGGTATCAAGTCATTTGCAATCAGCGTTGAATATACTCAAGCCGCAGACGACTATCGCCGCGCCGCGGAAATCGGTTGGCCTTTGATCCAAACGTTGTCGAAACTTTCGACGCCCGATCGAACGGTACTGAATGTTAACCTGCCACTTTCGGCACTGGATGGGAATGCCGACGTGGTTTCGGTACCAGTCGAAACAGGCCCAATGGCGTACCACTACAGCCAGGGAGTCGATCCGAAAGAGCGCCCCTATTACTGGTCAACAAATGATCCGGATCCGAATCCACGCGACATTGAAACGGACACCGCAGCACTCCGGTCAGGAAAAATCACCGTCTCGGCGATTTGTTCGGACCTGAATTTTCCCAACGCTCAGCAGATCGTTGATCAGCACATTCTGGCTCCCCAATCATGAACGGTACCGCCGCAAAAATTGGCATCCTGACCGTATCCGATCGTGCAAGTCGAGGTGAATACGAGGACCTCGGTGGTCCGGCCGTTCACGATTACCTGAACGAAGTTCTGACCAGCCATTGGGAATCGGTTCCGAAAGTTATTCCCGACGATCAGCCAACGATCGAACAGGCCTTGATCGAACTTTCTGACGCCCTCGGCTGCTGTCTGATCGTGACGACCGGTGGCACAGGTCCCGCAGCCCGCGACGTGACCCCGGAAGCGACTGAAGCAGTGTGCCAGAAGTTGATGCCTGGATTTGGGGAATTGATGCGAACCGTTTCGCTGCAGTACGTCCCGACTGCCATCCTTTCGCGGCAGACAGCAGGCATTCGAAAAAACACCTTGATTGTCAATCTTCCCGGCAGCCCAAAGGCAATCGCTCAATGCCTTGACGCAGTTTTTCCCGCTATCCCATATTGCATTGATTTGATCGAAGGGCCATTCCTCGAAACGAACCCGGAACGATTGAAATCCTTCCGCCCGAAGAAGTAACCATGTTCAAACATTCTGTCTGCCCCTGGTGCTACGAGTCTCTGTCACTCGAACAGATGTGCAAGGTTGCCGTTGATCTGGGGATCGAGTCCATCGATCTTGTCACGCCTCAAGACATGCCGTTGCTGAAGAAGTATGACCTGACCTGTGCCATGGTCGCTCACCCAACCGCTACTGCCCCCGACGGCACGACAATTGGACTGATTGAAAAATCATGGAATCGAGTTGAGTACCATGACGCGTTACTGGAACGTTATGAATCGTATCTCCGCGAAGTCGCCCAAACCGGCGCAAACAATGTCATCTGTTTCTCAGGAAACCGGGACGGCATGAGTGACTCCCAGGGCCTGAAAAATTGCGCACGGGGATTGAAGCAACTGATGCCGGTGGTGGAAGAACTTGAAATGACACTGACCATCGAATTGCTCAACAGCTATGTCGATCATCCTGACTACATGTGTGACCACACTGCCTGGGGAATTGATCTTTGCGATGCCATTGGGTCTGATCATTTCAAGCTGCTTTACGATGTTTACCACATGCAAATCATGGAGGGTAACATCATCGATACCATCGGGAAGCATCATTCATATTTCAGTCACTACCATACAGGTGGTGTACCAGGACGGCATGAAATCGACCAGCGACAGGAAATCAATTATCCCGCTGTGATGTCCGCAATTGTTGAAACTGGTTACACGGGATACGTTGCTCAAGAGTTCATTCCCATCGACAGTGATCCAATCGCTTCGCTGCGTCGAGCGATCGAGATCTGCTCGGTTTAATTGTTCGATCACGCTACAAACCGAATTTTTACTCCGGCAACATATTCCATTGGTCAAACACCGCGGCCTGACCAACCGCGTTTCCAGCCTTGTCCGAAACGTTCCAGATGATCGCATCCTTGATCTCAAAACGTCGCCCCGAAGCTGAGATTCTGACTCCTCGATAATCGGAAATGTAGCCTGCTTGTGCCGCTCGCGCGAGCATCTCCGCACGAGAAGATCGCTGATCCGGTTCCGCGGACTGTCGTGACCGCAGAGTCAGAAACTCATCCCACGAGTACTCGAACAATCGCTGTGCGGCCAGATTGGCGAATGTGAACGTAGGGTCCGATGCACCGTCATGGCTGAGCACAACTGCCGGCAACTCATAAAGCAATCCGGCCGATTGTTTGCAAGACAAGCTGTCGTTCTGATCAATCAAAGGCTGACCAACAACACGACGATACGAATCCAAAATGCGATTCGCCAACTGCACTGCCGCTTCATCGCTCGTAAGTTGCTGAATGTTCATTGCTAAAATATACCGCATACGAAAAGATTGCGGGCTTTAGCTATTGTCGCGATTTTCAGCATTGGGTTCGACTGCTCACCGCAAAAATTCGATAACCCAAAAGGTGCCTAAACTCAGTCGCACAAGGAGCGTCCAGCCATGCAAGCAATCAGACACATCTATCGACGAAAAAGAAGAAAATTGAGCCTGTTCGGTTGGTATTTGGCCGGGTTCTTGCTGATCTTTTGCGTGCTGACAGTTCAGCTGTCTGCAACGGAGGGTCGATCATCACGGCGATCTGACAGCAACAATCTGGAACGTGCGTTGCCAACACCAGCGCAACCAGAGCAACAAACACGCGGATCGTCAACTCTTCCACTCACGGATAACGCATCGAGATTGGCATCGGTACACATTGATACGTCAGCGTTTCAATCGCCAAATCTCGACGTTGGCTCACGCGTTGCGCGAAGTCCAGCAAGTCGACCATCTGGTTTTCAGGCAGGGCACCCACAACTTCAAATGATTGTCGATCATGCCACCGCACCAAACGTATCGTGGCCCCAACCGGCAACCGATCAGCAGTATAACGCACACGAACCTGCGTACGGATCAGCTCAAGCGATGCCATACAGCAACTATTTTGGTGTCGACCCAAACCAATGTTGCGATGAATGGTCGGGCTTTTGTGATTGTGAGCAGAAGATGTTCAGCAACCGCTGTCGCAAGTGCGATAAATCAGGGCGTCAAATTGCAAGGTAATCAAAACGCTGCCATTTGCGATGCCTGTTCGATCTGTCGCTCAAGCCAATCACTGGCGGCGAGAAACAGATAACTTCCAAGCGATTGACTTCGTGCCTTGAAAAAAGCGCGTCCGATCTGGCCGGATTGCAGCTGCGTGCTCAGTGATTGATCCAGTTCCAATGTCGCGGTCAACCGAGGCGACAACAATTCCATATCGACTTCTTCCTGCCGCTGACTCGACGGTGCCTGCTTCACGGCCAACGGTCCGTTTACGTGAGCACACAAAGACACGTGAGAAGGTCTCGACGAAGCCGCTGGATCAATCTTGTCCAGTCTGGACTCAAAGATGGAAACGCCCGGCATCATTACGCGAACGACTGAGCCTTCATTTGTTCGCAGTGACTCGAGATCTTTCTGATCAACCGATACCACGACTTCCTTATGGTCACACCTTGCAAGTGTAAGCAACGGCGAACCTCGTCGAGCGAAACTACCCTCGGAGTTTGCCAACCCGCGCTGGAATGCGAACCCATCGAAATCTGCACGAACAATCAATGCATCAGCCTGTTTCTGTTTCTCTGCCATCTGTTCCATCAGGCTCAGGTATTTCTGATGCGCTGACTGGGCAAGTGAAGTCTCCTGTTTCTGCTGATGAATTCGAGACTGGATCCTTGCTTCATCTGCCTCACGACGAAGCCGATCCACTTCCACACCTAGCTTAGGATTGGTCATCAGGACCAGCGAATCTCCTTTTTGAACGTGTTGCCCGTCTTCAACCAGAATCTCTCGGATGAAACCATCGGCACCCGCTCGAACAACCGTTTCGTCTTCAAACTGCACGATGGCCGGCGCCGACTTGAGAGCTGGTGCTCGGAAAAACGTGAACATGCCAACAAGGAAGATCGTCAGAAGACCGCAGCTGATCGCCGTCCTTTGGCGGTTGATTGGGTGCTTTGAGTTTTCACCGAACAGCTGGCGATACTGCTGCATAATCGGCATCCCAAACCATAGGATCCCGCCCAAAACAGCCAGCACAATCCCTGCACCGTGAAACATAACGCTCGCGGCGATCATCAAACCAAGACTGATCGAAATTTTCCAGAAAAACGCCAGACTGCCGTACACGGCGACAACCTTCAGCTCATCGGGACCGCAGATGCCTCTGGTTTTCGGCAAACCAAAAAAGCAACTCTTCAATCGATCTGCAAACCACTTCGTTCCCTTGGTGTACAGATTAGGAATATTCAGAAGGTCGGAAAGGATAAAGTAGCCATCGAATCGCATCAGCGGATTAGCGTTGAACAGAATCGTCGTGACGCTCGCCATCAGGAAAACTTGAAACGCGATATCGGCAACCATTCCCGTTGTTCGATCCCAGATGATCAACGACAGGAAAGAGATCAACAGTTCGACGTACATTCCAGCGGCAGCGACCACAATGCGATGCCAGCGATTGGAAAATCGCCACATGGAAGTCACATTGACATACGCCATTGGAGTAAACAGCAGTAACAGCACGCCCGCCTCCGGCACATCTCCCCCGTATCGCTTGCAGGCGACACCGTGAGCCAATTCGTGGATCACTTTCAGAAGCAACCACATTGCCAACATCCAGATCCAGCGGTCACCTGCCAGAATCCCAACGGAAGCGGATCCGAGGTCGGACCAGCGAGTAAAAACGATCCACGTCGCCATCGCTCCCAACAACGTCCAGACCAGCAGGGTCGTCCGATGGAAGCACCATTGGCACCATGGTTGAATCTTTTGCAGAAGACGATTGGGATTGAACAGTTTGGTCTTGATCGAGATAGGATTGATCCATCCCATCAGTTTGGCCTTGTTCAACGAACGTTGCTGAGCATCCAGTCGACTTGAACTGTCCATTTCATCGCTGTAAGCAAGGTTCGATTGCACCAACCATTGTGCGACCAACGCCCCGCGTCTGGCAACTGCCTCAATCGCATCGTTCGCTTTTTCAGATTCTTCAGAATCACGCGCATTGGAGCACAAATCAATCGCGATTTGATCGATCGAACGCGTGCCGTCAATCGCCGCGATAAAATCATGTTCGTCCGTTCCAACCTGGAAGAACTTCCCGCGTGTGATGTCCTCGATGACAATAAACCGCGAACCTTTAATTGTCCTTGACTCAAACTTCAAATTAGGGCGCAAGGTCAGAACAACCTGCCGCCACGGATCCTGTCCTTCCGGTGCGGCGCCCATCTGCGGCGAACTGTTTGGCGGAAAATTCATCGAATCACCACACTGTCCAGTAGCGAACGCTTTCCCACGGTCGATGAAACAGGCTCCATCCGATGCAGGCAAGGTCACCGCGAACTTTGGCAGTGCCTTCCATCCCCGGCTTCAGTTTCAGCTCTTGGTTAGCAATTTCAACCTCCGCTACAAACACAGCCTTGTCGTTGACGATCTCAGTGCTCGGACAGATGTTCTTCACGGTGCCCTCCCAAGATTGAAATGGGAACGCATTGAGTTTGATGTCCACCGGCATTCCCGGGCGTGCGTAGCCAATTTCTGATTGCTCAATGGCAACTTCCACTAACATGCGGTCGAGCGGTGCCACTTCGAACACGGTCTGCCCCATCTCCAACGGTGCGCCTTCGGCTTTTTCCAAATCACCTGCGACGACCATTCCATCGATCGGACTGCGAATTTCGAGATTCTTCAGCTTCTCATTCACCAGATCAATTTGAGCCTGGTGGCGTCTCATTTCACTTCGCGCGATCTGTGACTGAGCCACCTCGCCCTGAGCCAACGCAGAATCGCGTTTCTTTTTGGCAGCGGCCAGTTCTGCTTGCAGGCCTGAAAGTTCGATTCGGAGGTTACCGTCATCCATGTGGGCCAGAACGTCGTTCTCAGAGACCAAATCTCCGAGCTTTACGTCAGCGTGATCAAGGATTCCGTCATAGGGCGCGGCCAGAAAGCGTCGCTTGACTGGTTGGATCGTGCAGTCGCATGAGATGCGATATGGCAGCGGTATGCACATCGCTAACGTCAACGCGGCCAGTCCGTAGAGCAAATTGCGAGTCCAGTTTGTGGATCGCAGTTTGTCAAATTTTCGCCCAAGCCATTGACGAGGCCCCTGGTTCGCTCGCGAAACAATATCGACATGAGGACCCAGCATCTGACAGGTTCTGTCAAACTGCTCGACCGTCGAAGGATGAGACAACCGTTGTCCGGAGGTCACGACTAAAACCGTACCGCAGGCGGATCCGTCGTCGCGCAGCAACGGCAAACTGACGCAAGCGTCTGCACCATGTTTGACGCAAAATCGCTCCAATGGCTCGTTGTCGCCAACTTCTGGCTTCTCTGCGTTGTCACTTTCCAAAACCGAGAACGCAACAGGTTGTCCGACATGTCCTGCCACTGCACAGGCAGCCGCAACATCTGACGTCCACGCGGCGGCGAAATCGATTTGCTCAACATCTGAGATGGCTGTCAACCGAAAGGAGTCTCGCCCATCCACCACCGACACCGCTACCATCTCCGCAGAAAACTGCTTTCGCAGTTGATTGCACAACACGGTGCACGTTTGCTGAATATTATCTGTTTTATTGAGTGAGACGACCGTGGTCAGCAGCTCGCTAGTATCCTTGACGCGTGATTCAATTTGAGAAAAACGCTTCGTTGCAAACCACGCCGCAGTCGTCTGAGCAATCATGCTCATCAGCCAGTTCTGACGAACCTTCGTTTGCTCTTCCGTTGAGAAACAACCAACCCATACACCACAAGGATGAAACTCTTGATCTGGAGAAGCCTGACCAACAGGACAGACAATCAGCTGAGCATCAGGTTGGAATGATGTGTGCTGTTGCAGCCCAGTCTGCAGTGACTTATCCACGATCGATCGAGCCAGATCTTCCACGACTGTCCATACCGGATCATCGTCTCGATCGGGTACGGGATGAAACTGGCTACACAAGCCGTTTTCATCTGGCATCGAAAACCACAACGCCAGACAATCAGCCTGATCATGGATAATCCGCGTCAGATGGTTCATCAAATCGTTCAGATTAGCGCTAGTTGCGCTGGCCTGAGCAAGTTGCCACGCCAGAATTTCCGTTTGGACGTCCGGCTCGGCTGATCTTTTGACAGCGGCTTCGGGAGTGGATTTTGTGAAGTTTAACGCGTTCATGACTAGAGAACTTCACCAGATCTGACGCCGAGAGACGGGGTGTTCCGATTCGTTTTTAATGTCAATAGATTGATAGAAAGTGAAATTTAAACTGCTGATCAGATCTTCAACGAGCAAATCTCACCACTTCGGTACTCGTTTCCAGGGTTTTCAATAACCAGCTTCAACTCGACCGTTCCACTCTGAGCGTCCGTCAGCACGCCAACACTATGCACGGTTGCTTCGACGACCCGACCGTTTTCCAGTTCAATGTCGTAGCGAGCACCAATTTCAAACTGTCGTACCTGAGAGCTGGGAATCATGAACGTCGCCAGCAGCCTGTCCACCTGAACCAGCGTCGCAATCTCGGGCCGTAAGGGCGAAAGAAACTCACCTTCCTGACGATGTACTTTTGCAATCACTCCGTCAAACGGAGCTCTGATTCGACGTCGATCCAACAATACATGAGCGCGACGATGTTCGATCTCGTGGACAAGTTTTTCCTCGCGAGCGGAAAGCAGTTTTGCTTCCGCAATGGACAACTCAAGTTCGGCCCGCATCAGTTCACTGTCCCGAGCGTGCCCTTGGTCGGCAAGCTCACGCAAACGCCTGGCAACCGTACGACGCTTCTCTGCTGTCGCTTCAGCCGCTTCTATCTGGCTGGAGTTGTTGGCTGTCTTCTCGGCGATCTCAAGCTGTAATTCCTGAACCCGAATATCAAGACAAGCGATCACTTCGCCCTTGGAAACCGAGGCTCCCTCTTCGATTTTCAGTTCCGCGATAGAGCCGGTCTCGTCGCTCGAAAGCTCAATTGTACGAAACGGTTCCGTAAAACCGTCCACTTGAGCGCTCGCGACCGAACCGATCAAGATCGATGCAACCAAGCTGAAAAACAACGCAATGAGATGTCGAGGATTGAATGACATATCTGCCGAAAGCGGATAATTCATAGCCACACTTCAAATAAAACTGAGTCATGGTGCCGACAGAACTGCGACACTTTGCTGAAACGTAGCTTACGACTAACCAATACCAATCTTGCTGAATCAAATTTGCGTTCTGTTTTCAGGGCGAAATGACACTTTCCCTATAATCGTTACAAGCATGTTTGTTTCAGCGCTCGTGCCTATGATCAGAAAATTTCGATGTACTTATCGATCCATTCTTTGACTAGTAAAATTACGGCGGCGTTTGTGCTTTTCTCGAACCAAACCATATCAACAGGGCATTTTGATGGCGCTTACTGAATCCACCATGCTTTCTCTGGGATCTCCCGCACCCGATTTTTCTCTTACGGATACCAACGGCAGTCCGGTGACCAAATCGGTTTTTGAAAACCAGCCATTGTTGGTGATGTTCCTGTGCAATCATTGTCCGTACGTAAAACACGTCGCGCCAGCGGTTGCGGAACTCGCAAAGGACTACGCCGATTCTGGAATTGGGATTGTTGCTATTCAAAGCAACGACGTGGATGCATATCCTGACGATGGCCCCGAACAGATGAAACAGGAAATTCTGGATCGAGACTACGTGTTCCCTTATTGTCTGGATGCCAATCAGGCAGTCGCCAAAGCGTATACCGCCGCCTGCACTCCTGACTTCTTTTTATTTGATTCAGATCACAAACTGGCCTATCGGGGACGAATTGACGAAACTCGCCCGACACGAATCCGATCGGGAGTGTACGATTCCTCCGGCAACGAACCAGACGGCAAGGATCTGAGGAACGCGATCGACGCGGTCCTTAACGGCAATTCCCCCACTGAACAGCAGTACCCCTCCCTCGGTTGCAACATTAAATGGAAACCGGGAAACGAACCTGACTACTTCAGTCCTTCATGAGCCGGAACAATCTGCTCGTTCGCCAGTTGCATCACCGCGTACGCGGCCGCTGATCGACAACTTGGTTCATCCAGTATCTGATTCAGTCGGCAGACCACCGGCTTTGAATCGCAAAACAATTCCATCAGCACTTCGACTGCCAGCCAGCTACCCGATCCAGCAACAACGAATTCCTGCGGCAAGTCAGGATGATCAGAGACAACTCGCTGGATCGCAGCTGTAATCATCTGGCGCTGTGCGAAAATCGCAGCGTCTGCAATCGAGTCGATGGAACGATCCGTTAACTCGTCGACATCGCAACAGAGCGTTCTTGCAAGCCTTTGACTGGCACAAACTCGAGTCGCAGGTCGGGAATCTGCAGTGATTCGATTGGTCACAGCTTCGGGAAGCATTCGCTTCCATAGGTAAGCGTCCGCCATCGTGGCAAACAACTCATTCGCCAGGGGCACAAAATTCCCGTCAATTTCGACTTCGGATAACAGGGAACTCAACGACGATCGCCAGACGCCTGTATACACCAATTGTGAGGCAGCCAAACGCTTGATATCGGTTACGGGTTCGTCCCCGGCGGCGCGGGGTCGCCGATTCGAAACGGGAATAATGTCCGTCGTCGTGGAACCAATATCGATCAGAAACCCATTTCCTGAAGACAGGAATCTTGACGCGAACACCGCCAGCGCATGCCAGTTTGATGCCGCCACTGCCAGAGGATTCTCTTTTGCCGATTCAGGACCGCACCAGCTTCCATCCACTCGATAGATTTTTACTGGCAGATCGGCCGCCCCGTTCACTACTGAATCAACGATCCACGTAACGCCCTGCCCTTTGCTTTGGAAACAATCGGCCAGCTCACCCGTCATCGTCAACGCGATTCCGTCGCAATCAAGGGCTCCCGCGAGCAAACGTCGCAAATAATCAGGGAGCGTCTGGTACTTCGTCCACATTGGAAACGGAATTTCGACGGCTTCCATCCCAACGCCGGCGATTTTAATATTCGCCCCCCCAATGTCTAAACCAACCCAGTTCATACATATCCTGTCAATTCATTCGAACGCGTCACGTCGCAACCACTTCAGACAATGCTGAATCAAGCTGTCCAAACTGAAAAACAAATCCGTTTGCCAACGCTTTTTCGGGTACGACTCGTTGGGAGAAAAACAGACTGTCGGCAAATTCGCCAAGCGCCAGCTTCAAGCCAAACCGAGGCGCAGGCAACACCGCCGGTCGATTAACGGCTTTCGCCAGCGATTGAGTAAAATCAGCGTTGCGAACGGGATTGGGAGCCACTCCATTAACTGGACCTGATACGTCGTCAGCGTTGATCGTCCATACGATCATGTCAACCAGATCGTCGACATGAATCCACGGCATCCACTGCTGTCCATCGCCAAGCTTTCCACCAAGCCCCCATCTGAAAAGGGGAAGCATCTTTTCAAGCGCTCCGCCTTCTTTGCCCAACACAATTCCTATCCTGACCAGGACAACACGCACACCATGTTCGGCAAGTCTGACAGCTTCATTCTCCCAATCCCTGCATACGTCCGGCAGGAAACCGTCTCCCATGGCATGCTGCTCTGTGACAACTTCTTCGCCCGGGTCTCCATAAAATCCAACCGCAGATGCCGATACCAGAACGCTTGGAAGTCGGTCCAGTGCAAGAAGCGAGTCAACGAGATTTCTTGTCCCCAACACGCGGCTGTCTCTTATGCGTTTTTTCTTGTCTTCGTTCCAACGACCATCAGCGATCGACTCGCCCATCAGATTCACCACCGCCTGATAATCGAATGAGTCCGAAAACTGCGTCGGTCCGCTGGCAGCATCCCACTCAATGACCTGGCCAACGTTATCAGGCAGTTTAGGGCGGCTTCGCAACGCATTGCGCGTGACAACGCCGGGATTGTCCAGCTTAGACAGCAATTTTTTCCCAACGAAGCCCGTGCCACCCGTTACCAACGTTTTCATCATGGTTGTCCATTGTCGCAATTTACAAAAGCGAATCCTCGGGGGTGGTGAATCTTTCTATTCCTTGGGATATTCAAGAGCTGAAGACCACTCGTTTTCGAAGTTCGTACCCTACGATTCAATTACACAGAACAATGTACCGAATTCCTATCATTTGCGTCACAGCCTGTCTCACAATCGCCGGATGCGGTGGGCCTTCGGCCTCTGAGCTGTACGATCTTGAAAAACGAATCTCCGCGACTGAATCAGGAGTCGGAGATACCGCGCAGCAACTCGAAGCAATGGGTAGCAAAACTGATTCCGTAGCCCAACAGTTGGTCGATAGTGAACGAAACCTCGATCAACGCCTGACCGGCATCGAAAACACGCTTGAGACCCTCAACAAACAGTTGACACAGAATGGATCCGCTGCAACCAGGACGGCAGGCACAGTTGACGCGGCGGACCTGAAAAGACTTGAAAAGAAAATAGTCGAGCTTGAAGCGAAACTCGCTACCAACGATGCTGCCCCCAACACAGGACGTTCGTTGATTCCGGCTGGTGATATTCCCGACGCAAAAAAAGAGGAAATGCGAGACGAATCGGATTCTTCCAACAAGACATCCCGAAAACCGAAAAAACGTTCCGGCTCAAAAGGTTTCGAAATCACACTTCTTTCCTGGAATGTTGAATCAGAAGGGAGCGACCCGAATCTGATCGCGAAACAGCTTGCCGAAATGAATCGCTACGATGTCTATGGATTGTGCGAGGTGTTACCCGAATCGATCGAGTTGTTCGCGGAGGCGGTGGGGAAGAATTATCGAACGATTGCCACGCGATCGGGTTTCAACGACCGGCTACAAATCATTTACGACGCTGAAAAGTTCGAGCTACTGCGACGACTCGAATTGAAAGAGATTAATTTTGAGTATCGATATCGATCGCCTCTGGTCGCCCACCTTCGACATCGAAGTTCAGGGCAGGAGATCATGGTTCTCAACAACCATCTGGCTCGAGGTCGTGCAGAGGTTCGAACTCAACAGGCCAGGCAACTAGTCGAGTGGGCCAGAAATCAAAACGTGCCGCTTGTGGCAATCGGTGACTACAACTTCGATTTCGTTTTTCAAACGCGTAAAGGAAACGACGGATTTGTCGCCATGCTTCGTGATAATATTTGGCAATGGGTTGAACCCGTCGAGTTGATTGACACGAACTGGTACGACAATCCGAAGTCACCCGACGGAATCGATGACTACCCGGGCAGCATCCTGGACTTTGCCTTTGTTGCGGGTGCCGCCACCACGTGGAAAAACGAATGTCGCGTAATCGTTCGTCCCGGCGACTTTCCTGATGATGAAACCACCAGCGATCATCGCCCCTTTGAACTACGAATGATCAAGCGATAGTGAATCGAGATCATTGACTCAGGTTTCGGTGCCGCCAGTCAAGTGAAACTATTTCACCGGCATGTGTCATCATTCAACGCTGACTGAGTCGCCCGAGTTGCTACTTCACGCTGAACGTTCCAACCGTTTGCTCCCTGCCCTTTAACTGCAGGTCACCCAAAGCTCGCGTTGCCACGGAAGTCGAAACCGTTTGTTTGGTCCGTTCATCAATGATGATATCGCAATTTTCAAAGTTCCGCGTCTCCGATTCAAGTCGAGCCGCGATGTTGACGGTATCGCCAATGGCGGTGTAAGCATGGCGCAAATGTGAGCCCATGAAACCGACAACCGCTTCTCCTGTCGCGATACCGATTCCGATACTCAGTTCTGCGACACCAAGAACGGCATTTCGCTTGTTCATTGATGCTAATGCCGATCGCATATCGAGTGCTGCCCGCACCGCGTTTTCAGGAACTTCGTCATCTGACGAATTGACTCCAAACAGCGCCATGACCGCATCTCCGATAAACTTATCGACGATGCCGCCGTGCTTCTGAACGGCACGAGTCGCTTCAGAAAACCACTCATTGAGCAAATCAACCACGTCCTCCGGATCATGTTTTTCAGACAGCGAAGTAAAGCCACGCAAGTCTGAAAAAAGAATCGTCAACGTCTGCTTCCGAGGCTTCGGCAAGCTTAGCTCGCCACTTAAAATCTGGTCGACGATCGAGTCTGGAACATGGCGTTCGATTGCAACTCGCGTCAACCTCGGTTGATCGACCTGCCGTAGCCACGATTCGACATCATCGACACCGCGCTGCGAACCAATCTCGCTAAGCAAATCAAGAGCCGCCGACATGACCTGAATTGCATCGGCGGTTCGATTGTTGGCCCAATACAGATCTCGCAACTCGTATCGAAAGGCAACCGAATCAAAACGGAGGTTCCGCTGTCCCAGTTCATCAATCGTTCTTTCCAACAGCAGTATTGCTCGTTCGCTATCCCCCTGCCGGCCGACAATAATCCCCTCAAGGCCCCGCAAAATGGTTGAAAGTTCTGGAAACGCATCAAATGACTCGAGCATTTGCTGAGCCGCCCTCCAACACTCCGAGGCAGTCTCCAGCTCATCCAGCGTCAAATGGGTCCACGTCCGACCAATGTTCACATGAATTCTATTCAGTGGTGAATCATTGACGTCCACACTTTGATCAAAGTACTCCAACGACTTTTGCAACTCGTTCTTCTTGCGAGCAATATCGCCAAGGCTGTTGAGCATGATTGCAATGCCATTGCGATCGTCCAACTCTCGAGCGATTTCCAAATCAGCAAGGAACGCCTCCTCTGCGTCGTGGTCGTTGGCCAGGGTGACATGAATTCGCCCGATCGTGCCAAGTGTGATCGCGGTTCCGTATCGGTCACCCATTTCCTCTTTTGCCTGCAAACTTTTCCGTGCGAATGCCAACGCGGTCTTTGTTTTCCCCAGTTTCAAAAGAACGCCGGCGATCGAGTCGCAGATTTCTGCCTTGCCCTCCACGTAAGAAACTTCATCTGCCATTTCGTACGCATCAAAAAGTCGCTGCTGAGCCTCAGAAACATCTCCGAGGTCGTTCGCCAGCAAGCCAAGATAATGCGAACACTGGCTTTTTGGTTCCGAAGGTTCGGCAACGGACAAAACCGGATTTTTAAGCAACAACTCCCGGGCCAATTCGCGTTCGCCACGGCTCCGCTCCAGCAACGCTCTGAGATTCAAGGCAGTTGACAACTGCGTCGAAGCCCCGGACAGAACATCTTTCTTGATACTGGACAGACACTGTTGAGCTTCATCAAACAGATGACTACCACCAAAAATGCACAGCTTGCTCAGTAGTAATCGCGCGTCAATCGTCATGGTCGAATCAACGGATGCGATCAGCTCTCGCAAAACCTGTCGAGCATCATCGAATTTCCCAATCCGTAGAAGCTCTGTTGCCTTGTCCAGACTCACCGCTTGATCCTGACTATCTCGGACTGGGTGCCATCAAGGTAATCAAGCTTGACTGTAATGAATTCCGTCGTTCCGGGAACCGAAAAAAACGGCATCTCATTCTCGCCCAACGCGTGCGGGTTTTTCGGATCGCCTTGATCAAGTTCTTTCGCATGTTCAATCACGCCCGTCGGCGTCATGATCGCAACTTTGTATCTTGTGTCAGGCTCATCTTTGTCCAGTCCATACCAGATCTCTTTAATCGCGCTGCGGTAACTGAGCAAATGAGTGAAATAGACGAGCGTTTTCCCGTCGTAATTTCGAAACGAAACCCAGCTTTGAGGCAACATCTCCAGAATTTTTTTCTGACTGGAAACTAATTCCGAAGCTGGCTCAAACTCGATTTTAAACGGGCCTCTCTCCCTGTCGTTCGCGTCGATGTATTTGACTTCAAACGTTGTGGGCCCAGCCATTTTGTCGAGATTCACAGTCATGTTGGGCATCAAGTTACCCGTTGTGGGATTCTTGTATTGCATATACCCGGTTGTTTTAAAGTCAGCCGAAGAATCGGTACGGTACAAGATTTCTTTTGGGCTACCAGTGACTTGAATGGTGATCATCCACCCGGAGTTTGACATCATGCCACTCAGCGAAACCGGATTCTTCATCGCTTCATCGCTGATTCGGCTTAGTTGAGTCAGGCGTTGCCGGGCGTCTTTCAGTTGTTCATCCGCGAGGCTCTTATCGAGCATATATTTTACGAACTCACCTTGCTCCTTGAGGTCAAGAAACCGCTCAAGGTACTTTTTTTCATCAGCCATGTCGCCAACGTCCTGAGTCCCCAGTTTTGAAGAGGAATACTGCTGGCTTAATGCATAAAACGCCGGTCCAAAATCAGGATGTTCGTCGGCAAACGTCGCGAGCACTGCAGTCCGTTTCTCACTGGGCTCCAGCAACAAGGCGGCAAACTCGGTCGCGTCGTTTTCATGCTGTTCTTGCAACGTGCGGTAAATGTCCCTCGCACCCTCAAGCCCCTCCTGCAGCTTCAGAAACGACTGAAAGCGAAAATGGGGATCGACCAGGTCCAGTTCGTAGTCAAAGAATTTGACGTAGCTCTTCCTTGCATTCCCATAGTCGCCCCGTTGTTCGTAAACTCGGGCGTTGTGGTAGACCTCCTGCGGCAGGCTAGGATTGTCGATGATCCCTCCCGCTTTGGACAGGCTTTGGAATCCGTCCTGAATGTTCTCAATCGATTGAGCAATTCTTTCATTCGACTCAGCAATCGAAGAAACCGAATCGAGAACTTTCTCGTTTGATTTTTCCATCCGGATAGATGACTTTTCAAGACGTTGGGTAGAGTCATCAACACGACTGGCGGTTGCTGCGATCTCATTCGTCTTTTCAACGAGTGTGTCCGCTGTCTCTCCAAGCTTCGCTTGTTCCTCAAGCATGGAGTCAGCCTTTGCGTCGATCGATTCAGCACCTTCCTTGATTGATTCCGTGGTTCTCGCAAGTGACACAACTTGCTCATTGGTGCCAGTGTTCATGTAGATCACATAGCCAACTGCCAGACCGATTGGGATCAACAGCGCCAAGGCGGCGATCAGCTTCTTGTCGATACTTCGAGTTGCCGAAACGACTTCTCGGCCCTGAGCCCGGACGTCTTCGAACTGCTCACTCAGTTCTGACCTCAGTTCCGAAATATCATCTTTGACGGACATCACGTCTTGCTTGAGGTCACCAAAGTAACTTCGAACCTGTTCGTCAGTTGCCTGCAGATACGACTTTGGATTGACTTGCGTCTGCCCGTTTGAGAAACCTGCCTGCACTGGCGAAATCAACTGGTCATAGTACAGGTCCAACAAAGACAACTGGATTGGAGACACTTTCTTGTTGTGGGCAAGCGTATTCCGAACACGACGGATGTCCTCGAGAAACGTCTGAATTGTCTTGCGACGCTCGGCAAGCAGGTTCGCAACGTCCGCGTCTTCGTATAGTTTTTGATGGTGAGTAAACTCATCTTTATTGACGAAGATACTGGCCAGTTCACTGAACGTTGTTCCGCTTAACAGGTCTTCAGCGTCGGCCACTTTCGCCCAGCGATCGACGGTTCGTTCTCCGAAAATGTCACGAAGATGATTCGCGAGCGCCGCCTGATCCCCATGACGCTCGCCAACCAGTGAACGAATCACCAACTCAAGCGCTCGCACTTGCTTTCGGCTCAGGTCTTCTGAAACAGCCGGATCGACGTCCGCTTCCAACTGGTACTCGGTCTGACGACCTTCAATGGTCTCCATCCAACTAAGCAAACGTAAACAGGCGATACTGTCGTTTGCATGCCCCGTGAGCCCTTGCTTGTTTCGTTTTGCCAACTCGCTAAGGTTTCGCTCAAATTCTCCCAGCTCTTCTACATTCAGGCCAACTCGTTGAGCGATCTCTTTCCGCCCCAAGTCTGACTTTCGCGTCTTGAACTGATCAAGGACCGACTGAAAATCGGTTGGAACAGGTTCGTCCGTCAGGAGGGTCGCAACAAGGTCACGAAACGATCGTGAAACGAACTCAAACAGTTGTGTCGTATCCATGTCTCACCAGATAGAAAACGTTAGCCTCGATTATAAATATTGATCGGTTTCCATAGCAGGTGAGTACACGAGAATCTGCTCAAGGCTCGTGGCGAGCGCAATCGAATGCGGCTGAGATGGTTCCGCGGGCAATCGGCGGCCTGATCATTGCCGATATTTGAAACCGGATTAATCGTGCTGCGAATTTCGCCATCTAGCCCGGATATTTCATCTGAGATGTAGGCTGTAACACGCAAACCGTTGCCCTGCCGGAACTTCGGTCTCGGATTTGTTGCCGTCGAGAATGACAGACTGTTTTTGACAACTTTCTGGTTTGCAAAGTTACGGCAGTGTTTTCGAGACCTTGTTGCCGGCCTACGAAATATCCGGGGTAGGCTCTGTATGATAACACAAGCACGAAGTGAATTTCTCCCGCGCATTTAGTTCACTCGCTCGCGCGTCTTGCTTGTATTCCCAATTGTCAAACAGATCCCGGAGAATCAGCCCGATTAACTGTCATTTCACATGACGTTCGGTTTCTGAAAGCTCAGGTTTGTAAACTCGAATCCAATCAACCCACATGATCGCATCATCAAGCTTGGCCAATTCCTGATCGGTAGGCGTAGTTCCATTGTCGGATCGCCAATTCTGGTCTTCCGTGTTGATGATGATGTGCATGGGCTTGTTCAGTCCAGTCCCATCGGTGTAGTTCAGGGGATCGATCATCGCCTTGCCTGACACGGTACGCACCAGCTTCCCATCTACGAAGTAATCCAAGTGCCACGGGTCACGCCAATGCACGCCAACACGATGAAAATCTTCTCTCCAATTGGTTCCGTCGAAATACCAGGAACCATCGTCAGTCGGTTGATAGTCCTGAAAAGGCCTTCGGATAAAAACGTGATGACTCAGATGCAGACGTTGAGCTGTCCACTGTTCGCCCTTCCTCTGGCTACCATACGCCTCGATGATATCAATTTCCTGAGTTGAATCCGAACTCAGCATCCAAACATTCGATGCCAGAACGAGTCCGCTGATCTTCACTTTCGCCTCAATAAAAAGCGGATATGAGAATGCCTCTCTTGACGAGATCGCACCGGCAAACACTTTTCGGGTGCCGGATTTTCGACTCGCATGAATGCCAAGATGACCGTTTGTTGTATAAGAGTGCCCGGAGTTAAACTCAGTAAGCCCCGGGCCTCGCCATGGATTGATAAACGAATCTTTCCATCGGCGGGTAAATTCTTCCGGCTTGTCCAACGGCTTGGCTTCGTAGCTGAAATCGTCGGACACAGGTTGCAGTTTCCAGACGTGACCACGTTCAGGCTTCGCTGGTACTTCGATCGCGTCCCAGTCACCACTCATCGCTTCGCAGCAAACAGCTACCAAAGAAAACGCCAAAACACAGGAAACAATCAGAGCTCTAAGCATGACAACGCAATTGAGTCAGACAACGATCGTAGCGAGCGACCCTACCCACATTCCACCAAAAGAAACCGGAAAATGAAACAGTTGTTTCGTTCGAAGCTGAGGAATCGCAAAACTTCGTCCGGTTTATCGAGCGATGACTTCGGTGCCCCAGAGCTCAAATTTCATAGCTCGTGACCCTTGGATAGCGAGCGGTTTGCGTTCGTGCTCTACTTTCCGCCAATTCCGCCTTGTGATTCAACATTGATGAAAGGAACCGTTTCCCCCGTAACTTTAGGCAGCGTACCATCCCACTTTTCGATTGCTCGCAGCGTGATTACGTCCCGGTTGACTACCTCAGACAGAATTCGCTGTGCCTCCGCCTCCGCCTTCGCTTTGACGGAAATTGCCTCCGCGTCGGCCAACGCCTGTAATTTTACAGATTCGGCTGCTCCTCGAGCCGTTTCGATTTTCTGATCGGCTTCGACTTTCATGCGTCGCAGAATGTTGGTCGCCCGAAGCGCCTCCTGCTCGGCAGTCTGCTTTTCCTCAATCGCATGATTGAACGAGTCCGAAAACTCGAAATTTACGATGTTGAACTTCGTAATCAGAATCTGATTTTCTTCCACTCGAGACTTCAGCATCAACTCCATTTCATCCCGAACCTGAGTTCGCTTTGTGATCAATTCTTCCGCCGTATATTTTGCAGTTACCGCTTTGACGGTTTCTTCGACAGCGGGATCAAGAATACGGTTCTCGTAGTCAGTTCCCACCTGTTCGAACAGCAAGTGCGCTTTTGCTGGATCGGGGCGGAAGTTCACCGCGATGCTCGATTGGATTGATTGCAAGTCACGACTGGAAGCACTCGTGCTCATCTCTGATTTCTGCTCACGAACCTCAACTTCAGCAATCGCTTCGACGCCCGCGATTCGAAAGTACAAACCGGCTGGCAACGAGTCAGAAACCACTTTCCCAAAGCGGGTTTTCACGCCGACGTAGCCGGTGCTGACTGTCTTGAAGGAAGACATCGCGATCAAGATCAACGCAGCGACCAGCACGATCACTCCGAGACCTGCCGTGTTGCCTCGTCGATACGAAAGCGTGTTCAGATTGGTGATAGTTTCAAGCGAACGGCCGTTCATGATGGAATCCTTGAATTTACCTCGGTTGATGTCTTCTGTTGAGATGCCAGCAAAATTTACCGGCTCAGTGTCACCATTAGTTCGAAACTATGGACTGAAAATTGGGAAAAACGCTTCGAAATCAGTCCACATTCGTGTCAAGGAAGAATTCTCAATCCGTAGTCGACAGAATCGATAAGACCCGAACTAGCGCACGCCTATTCTCCCAACAATTGTGCCAGTAGAGGCTCCATTGCCTCTGCCCAGATTCGATAACCAGACTCCCCGGGATGCAGTAAATCGGCCATCACGGATTTGTGAAGCACGCCGTTTTCATCCAGAAAGTCGTCTCCGATATCCAGATACCAGGTTCGTTCCTGATCGTCCAACTTTTTGATCAACTGATTGATCTGGGCGTTCCTTTGCCGTTTCTCGTCTTCGATCGTCGCACCTCGCGGGAAGATCCCCAGCAACAGAACTTTTGTTGTTGGTGATCGAAGATGTATCTCATTCACGATGCGTTCGATGCCCGCCGCCGTATCTTCAGCAGCTCGCATCTCTCGGGTGTTATTCGTCCCAATCATGACCACAGCGACCTTAGGCTTGATACCATCGATTTCACCATTCTGCAGTCGCCAGATCACATGCTCAGTTTGATCTCCGCCGAAGCCAATTTGGAACGCATTGCGATCAGAATAGAACTCGTCCCAGATCTTTTTTCCTCTACGTTCCCAACCATGAGTGATCGAATCGCCAACCATCAGCAAGTCGATTCTTTTCGCTGACTCGCGCTCCACAATCTTGGCGCGATGCCGGGGCATCCACCACGACTTTGCTTTCTTGCCTGTTCTGGGAATCGGAATGGCAGAGGCGTTGGATTTCACTCCGGGGTAGTCGCGCCAAATCCACCGCATCGCGTCAGGTAAGTTTGCTCCACCGTGAAATCCATCGTGGCCGGCTTTGCCAAAGTCGAATTTGACGTCGTACTTTTTGTACTGCAACGCCGAGAACATTTGCTGGTTTGCCAAAGGCCAATTGCCATGCTCGTTGTTGACATCGTTGGTACCCGATTGCAGGTAAACGCGAATCGGTTTCTTGTACGATTTTCGAATGAGCCCGGGATAAGTGTCACCATGACGAATGTTGGTGAAACTGCCGATGTGGCTGATAACTTTGCTGAATTGATCCGGACGCTCCCACGCGGCAGTAAACGCGCAGATGCCGCCGCTGCTCGCGCCGCAGATGGCTCTTCCGATCGGATCCTCGGTGATGCTGTACTCCTTCTGAACTTCTGGGATAATCTCGCTGATCAGAAATTGAACGTAGTCACCACTGAGCGAATCGTATTCGAAGCTGCGATTTTCGGCGTGAGGTTCCCACCCACGTTTTTCGGGGAGCTCCTCTACCAAGTGCCCCGGATCAATGAACAGGCCGATCGTCACGGGCATCTCACCTTTGGCAATCAGGTTGTCCATCACCACGGTCGCTCGATAAAGGCCTTCTGCCTTCAAGTATTCGTGGCCATCTTGAAAAACCATTAATGCCACAGGCTGGGA
>CAYXWX010000001.1:85183-89473 GCA_964468915.1 uncultured Pirellulaceae bacterium | reverse complement strand
GCGAACATTACCGATGTGTTCGCCACGGGTGACGCGTTACTGGCTGACAACTCAATGGTTTTAAGCTTCCGTGGGGACACCAACACAGATGATTTGACCTTGGTTGGCCTGACGCTCACCGGCGGATTCGGAAGCTCCGGGGCCGGTGTTCGCTTTCTTTCCGGTGGAACCTTGTCGCTGATCGACACGTCCGTGGTCGGAAATGCTGTTCACCCGGAATTCAGGTTTGGCTTTGGAGGGGGGATTGCCAACTTTGGTGGCTTGTTCAGCGACGGCAGTTCTCTGGAGTTGACTAACAGTCGTGTCAGCGGCAATCGCAGCAGCGGTGGCGGTGGGGGTGGTATTGGATGGACTGGCTCTGTGACGTTGACGAACAGTATTGTCAGCGACAACAGCGTTGTATCCAACTACCAAACCGGAAGTCGTGGCGGTGGCATATCGATGCGTTCTCGTGATTCGACCGAAGCATTGACGCTCATTAATAGCATTGTCCGCGGCAACGACAGCGGCAATGGCAATGGAGGTGGTATCGGTACGCTTGATAGTCCAGTAACGTTGATTAACAGCACAGTCAGTGGCAATCGCACCGGTACTTCTTTTAATGTTGAAGGAGGCGGTGGTATTTACACCAGATCCGGTGCCGTGACGTTGATCGACAGCACCGTCAGCGGCAATTTCGCTTTCTCCGACAGTACAGACCCGTTTGGACGAGGCGCCAACGGCGGTGGTGTTAACACGGATTCCGGTACGGTCACTCTGACAAACAGTACGGTCAGTGGAAACAGCACTGCGGGAGATGCTGGAGGTTATGGCGGTGGAGTATTCTCGGCTGAAGGCTCAATCGTCCTGAAAAACAGTACTGTCAGCGGCAACAGCAGCGTCAGGCAAGGCGGTGGCGTTTTCACATATAGTGGCGCATTAACATTGGCAGACAGTACCTTGGCGGGAAATTCATCGGAGAGCGCTGGGGGTGGAATCTCCTTTGATGACAGTGACACAAATCCAACCTTGGTAATCGAGAACTCGATTGTGGCTGGCAACACAGGCAACGGCAACGCGGCTGATGTGCTGCCCGATCCTGACAGCACGCTGACGATCAACAACAGCTTGATTGGCGATACGATTGGATCAGGAATCAACAGCACAACGGGAACAGGGAATATTCTCGACCAACCTGCGTTACTCGGACCGTTAGCGTTCAACGGAGGTTTGACCAAGACTCATGCCTTGCTTCCTGGAAGCCCAGCAATTGATGCAGGAAACTCGACCGAGTCATTTGACCAGCGAGGTTTGCCAAGAGTTGTCGACTTGGCGACGAACAATGCGATGGGTAGCAACGGTGCCGACATTGGTGCATTTGAGATGCAGGCGATTGAGCCGATTGGCACGTCTCCGTTGGTGGCATCGACTGTCCGCGACGAAGGTGGCGTTTTGGCACGGCCTGATTTGCTGTCGACGTTCGCGGTTTCGTTTGATGTGGATGTGAATGTCAGTGTGGATGATCTGATCATCCGCAATGACACCCTGGGTGGCACGGCGGTTGATACGACAGCGTTGACGCTCGACTACGATTCACTCACCAACACGGCCGAATGGGATTTTGGCAGCTTGATGTTGGAACCAAGTTATTACTCGTTCGAGTTGTCCAGCGATATTGTTTCGACGGTTGGCAACCTGAGCCTTGACGGTGATTTCGATGGCAATCCGGGCGGAACGTTTATCGAATCAATATATGTGGCGTTGCCGGGCGATGCGAATCTGGACGGACAAGTCAACGTACTTGGTGATGCGTTTGCACTGGTCGGTAATCTTGGCGTTACGGGTGGTGCAACGTGGGCAGAAGGCGACTTCAATGGTGACGGGAACGTGAATGTCCTTGGTGATGCTTTCGCGTTGGTAGGCAGCTTGGGGGAATCGGTCGTGCCACCGAGTGCGTCATTGGTGTCTACGTTTGCAATTTCTTCTGCTAACGACGAAACACCGATTGAAGCTACTCAATCAGGTCTCGCATTCGCGGCGGTACCTGCGGTTTCCTTTAATCAACAGGAAGAAGACCGCGAACAGTCACTGGCACATGTCGAAGATTCGCCATTGGAACTCGCGGGCACCGAAGACTTGG
This sequence comes from uncultured Pirellulaceae bacterium, assembly GCA_964468915.1. GTDB lineage: Bacteria > Planctomycetota > Planctomycetia > Pirellulales > Pirellulaceae > Mariniblastus. Next base: position 87,354 of record CAYXWX010000001.1, on the reverse strand, counting down.
ACACCGCATTCGGCAATGGCTTGATCGACGACGGTTTGTTTTAGACTCGGATCACATCAAGAACTGATGCAACGGTACGTCTTCGCAAAGTTCCTGTTGTAAGATTTGTAATTTTTGAAGCAAGTTTTATCAGACAGGCTTAACAAGATATACATGATTTTGAAACTTCGATCATCATGTCGATCCTGTGCATCCTGTCCGATTCCACCGCAATGTCGGTGCGGTTTCGCTTCCTCGCCCGAGAGTCTATCCTGACTCGTCAAACTCCGACGTTTTGGGCGGAAGTCGTCCTTACGGTCCCTCACTGACGCTTCGGGTTATGAAGTTCTCGGATAGGTTCTTAATCTTAAATGGCTGTTCTTCTTCAAGTTCGTAACGCGTTCAAAAGCTACGGTGACCAGGTTTTGCTCGACGGAGCCGAGGCAACCATCACCGACGATACCAAAGTTGGTTTTGTAGGTCGGAACGGAGCCGGTAAGTCGACGCTGCTGAAAGTTCTGCTGGGTGATGAAGAACTGGACAGTGGTGAGGTGATTCGACATCCGCGATTGCAAGTCGGCTACTTGAGGCAGCACGATCCATTTGCCGAAGGCGAATCGGCGATGGACTTTCTGATGCGAGACAGCGATCAGCCGGACTGGAAATGCGGCGAAGTTGCGGGGCAATTCGAACTGAAGGGCGATTATCTTTTCGGGCCCGTGAGTGCGTTGTCGGGTGGATGGCAAACTCGAGTCAAACTGGCGGCGTTGTTGCTGCACGAACCGAACCTGCTGCTGCTGGACGAGCCGACCAACTTTCTGGATGTTCGGACTCAGATGCTGCTGGAAACCTTCCTGAAAGGATTCCGGCAGGCGTGTTTGATTGTTTCGCACGATCGGACATTCTTGACCGCGACCTGTGATCACACGCTGGATTTGTCTCGCGGCAAGCTGACGATGTATCCAGGGAAGATCGGGAAGTTCCTTGAGTATCAAACCGAACAGCGAGAGCAGGCTCAGCGAGAGAACGCGACGACGTTGGCCAAAGCTAAGCAGCTGGAGAAGTTCATCAACTCAAACCGAGCCAACGCGAACACAGCTTCGCAGGCTCGATCCAAGCAGAAGCAGCTTGACCGTTTGAAGCTGAATGAAATCGCCGTCGAAGAGAAAACGGCCTACATTCAGGCTCCGGTTGTGCAGCCTCGCCAGGGTACCGTGGTTCGCTGCGAAGGTTTGAGTATTGGCTACCCGGACCATACGGTGGCGACTGGTATCGAGCTGGAAATCGAGCACCAGCAGCGGGCCGCGATCGTGGGTGACAACGGTCAGGGTAAGACAACGCTGTTGCGTTCGTTGACCGGTTCGCTGGACCCAATCGACGGCGATGTTCGATGGGGGCACGCCAGTGAGATCGGTGTTTACGCTCAGCATGTCTACACGACGCTGGACGAGCGAGATACGGTGCTGGAGTATTTGGAGTACAAAGCCGAAAAGGGAACGACCGATCAGCAGATTCTGGCGGTCGCCGGCTCGCTGTTGTTTCGTGATGAACACGTGAACAAAAAAATTGGTGTCTTATCCGGAGGCGAGCGTGCTCGGCTGTGCATGGCCGGGCTGCTGCTGGGAAGTTACAACATTTTGGTGCTGGACGAACCTGGAAACCATCTGGATGTGGAGACGGTGGAAGCGTTGGCCGAGGCGTTGTTGGAGTATCGTGGGACCGTGATCTTCACCAGTCACGATCGACACTTCATGAAGCGGATCGCGACGAACATCATCGAGGTCCGCGACGGCAGTGCGAAAAATTATCTGGGCGATTATGACGCGTACCTGTACGCGATGAATCAGGAGATCGAGGAAGGGAATCGCGATACTTCGGCAAGTAAATCGTCGCGTCAGGATTCTTCGGCAAAGCGTGAGATGACCAAGGAGGAGCGCGTCGCCAGTCAGCAGGCTCACAAACGCCGCCGCAAGCAGATTCAGGCTTTGGAGCGCAAGATCGCTCGGTTGGACGACGAGAAAAAAGCGCTTAACGAGCAGCTTTTGACCGAGACGGATCCTGAAGCCGCCGTGAAACTGCACGATCAGGTGTCCGCATTGGTTCGCGAGCTATCAGATGCCGAAAACCAATGGCTGGATTTGAGCCAGACGGAATGAGGCTTTGATCGTCGATTCCAAATACGAGCACGAAGC
>CAYXWX010000001.1:0-85083 GCA_964468915.1 uncultured Pirellulaceae bacterium | reverse complement strand
TTTGAGCCAGACGGAATGAGGCTTTGATCGTCGATTCCAAATACGAGCACGAAGCACGAGCACGAAGCGCAAGCAAGTGAGTCAACCTCGACAATCTACCTACCGTGGATGATCCACTCGCTCTCGCTTCGTGCTTGTACTTCCACTTTTACGGAAAATTTGCCAACTTTTGCTCAGATCGCTATTTGCCCGTTTTCCGGATTGGCGTAGAAGTTACTCCGTCGAGAAACAGGAAGTTTCAGAAACGTGACGTTTGCCGGGAAAACGGCATGCCCATCAGGAAAGGATACCTGAGTGACCACGCGACTTAGCGAGCTTGCGAAGCTGGTGAACGGGACGCTCGTCTGCAAAGACGACCCCGTGATTTCCGGCGCTGCGTCCATTTCGCGGGCTGGTAATTCTGATGTGACGTTTGCGACCTCGGCGGCTGCTCTTGAGCAGTTCATGAACAGCGATGGGCTGGCGGTGGTTACGTCGGAATCGTTGCTTCGAGAAGCTGGCTTCACCAAGCCTGCGATTGTTGCTGAGAACCCGGAGGCGGCATTCGTCGCGATTGCCGAAACATTCAAGACACCCATTCATCGTGACGCTCAGGGCGTGAGCGATCTGGCGACCGTTGATCCGACGGCGGAACTTGCTTCAGACGTGGTCGTCTATCCCGGAGCAGTGATCATGCGGGGCGTGAAAATCGCCGCCGGCAGCGTGGTTTATTCCAACGTGACGATCATGGAAAACTGCACGATCGGATTGGAAGCTCAGATCTTCCCTGGGACCACACTTTACGAAAACACTCAGATCGGAAATCGCTGCATCATTCACGCCGGCGTTGTGCTGGGAGCCTACGGGTTCGGCTACAAGTCGGCCAGCGGAAAGCATCAACTTTCGGCTCAGCTTGGCAACGTCGTGCTGGGCGACGATGTCGAAGTCGGAGCAAACACCACCATCGATCGCGGCACGTACGATTCGACGACCGTGGGTGACGGAACGAAAATCGACAACCTCGTGATGATCGGCCACAACTGTCAGATCGGTCGGAACAATCTCCTTTGCTCGCAAGTCGGCATTGCGGGAAGTTGCACCACGGGAGACAACACCGTCATGGGAGGCCAGGTCGGTCTGGGCGATCATCTGAATGTTGGATCGAACGTTTCGATCGGCGCGAAATCTGGTCTGATGCAGGATGTTCCGGACGGGAAACACATGTTTGGCATTCCAGCGCGGCCGGCTCGCGAGACGATGCAGATTGTCGCTCATCAAGGCAAGCTGCCGACAATGAGAAAAGAGCTACGGGCCTTGATGGCTCAGGTCGAGGAGCTACAGCAGACCACTCAAGCGTCAGGTGCGAGTGAGCTGAAGACCATTTCCAAAAAGTCTGCTGCGTGAGTCGCTTTCATGATTCAGGTCATGCCGAACACGTCGCGAGAAGCTGCCGCGGGGCAGAACTCAAGGAAGCGAGACTCAAACAAGATCGGCTTGATCGCTGGCTGGGGTGAATTTCCCGTTCATGTTGCCAGAGAGTTGAAGCAGCAAGGTTTTGAAGTTTACTGCGTTGGTATTCTAGATCACGCAGATCCCATTCTCGCCGAAATTTGTGACGACTATCGCGTTTTCGGAATGGGTCGAATGGGCGCGCATGTGAAGTACTTTCGGCGTCGAGGTGTTGAACGCGCGACGATGGCGGGAAAGATCTTCAAAACGGTTTTGTATCAACGGGCTCAATGGTTAAGGCACTTGCCCGACCTGACGTTTTGGCGACACTTTTACCCGAACTTTATTACTCGAACTGCCGATTGCCGCGACGACACGTTGTTGCTGACCGTGACACGACTGTTTGCTGCGGGCGGTGTCGATTTCGCGTCCGCCACTGATTTTGCACCGGATCTGCTTGTGAACAAGGGAACGCTCGGCAGGCTCAAGCCAACAGCCTCGCAGCAGAAAGACATCGATTTCGGGTTCCAGATCGCTCGGGAGATGGGTCGTCTGGATATTGGTCAAAGTGTGGTGATCAAAAATCAGACTGTGGTCGCCGTGGAAGCGATCGAAGGAACTGACGAGTGTATTCGTCGGGTTTCAGGACTTTGCGGCGATGGTGGATTCACCGTTGTGAAAGTGGCCAAGCCGAATCAGGATATGCGATTCGACGTTCCAACCGTTGGCGTAGGGACGATCGAATCCATTCATGCTGCTGGTGGAAGTGTTTTGGCAATCGAGGCCGGCAAGACGATTTTGCTGGATCAGGCGTCCACGATTGAGACTGCCGATCGGCTGGGAGTTGTGGTCGTTGCGGTTTAGGACGCGGGGCCTCTTTCGCTTTCAGCTCTAATTCATTGTTTTGTTGAAAGCAGCTTGGAATGCTCTGGCGATCGATCACCTCTACTGATTCAGCCGGTCCGTAATCTTTACCGCGCTTCCAGCACGTCGCTGACGTTGCCATGCATTTGGCCGCGGGTCAGAATCTGATCGAAACCCGCTTGCGTGGCTTCGTCCAGAAGCTCTTTATAAACATGCTGCGCATAACCGACGGCTCGCGGTCGATTCGGGCCGGAAACCGACTCTAACAGCTGAGCGACTTCCGAAATTTCCAGCGAAGGAGTTTGCAGATCGATCAACAGCAAACGAGGCTGGTGGTCGGCAATCAGTTTGGTGGCGGTTGCCACGGAGCTGGCCGTTTTCAACGGTTCTTCGGACGCCCGAGCAACGGAGCTGACAGCCGAAGACATCATCAAGTCTTGGGTGAGCATTAAAATCATGTTGATCTGTTCTGTTTTGGGGTTGGCGGTTTAAAGCACGAGCCTGTTATCGCGGTGGCGTCGTGTCGGATTCTACCCTGTTTGCCTGTTTTGATGCAGTGACCAGCCGGTTTGTGAAAAACGCAACCCATTGTTGCCAAATTCTTCAGGCAATGGACGCAAGCAAGGAGATTGCCGTTGAACTGACCTCCTGGATGCTGCTACGGTCCCCGCGTTGCTGATCCGAGTCACAGGATGTGATCGTTCAGCGATTCAATACAACTTCACCTCGATCAAGGATGATCCCATGCGTCGCTCACGCAATGAGTTCGCTGTCCGTCTGGCGGTTTTGGCAATCGCATTCTCATTCAACTTTCCAACTGCTGAAAGCTGTGCACAGTTGAAAGGGATCAAATCCTCACTGGATCTCGGGATCGGCCAGAGTGGCTCTCAGGCGGCACCCTATAAGTTATCTTCACGATTCCATCTGATGGAAGGAACGACCAGCGGTTACTTGGTTGTGCAGGTTGAGCTTGAACCGGGTAGCTACATCTATTCGTTGAGTCAGACCGGCGCGATAAATCCGACGAAGATTCAAGTGGTGCCTTCCGAGGCGTTTTTTATTGATGGAAAATTCAATCCTGATCGTCCCGCTGAAGTGGTCGAAAATGATCCTGTTTTCAATCAGCGGGTCGAGAAGCACAAAGGTAAAGTTCAATTTTTTGTGCCGGTGAAATTTAATTCCGTCGAGTCCGTTAGTCAGGTGCAGCCTGAAGTGATTCTCAACGGTCAGATTTGCTCGACCCAGGGCGTGTGTTTGCCGATACGTGAGAAGCGAGTCAAAGCAGAATTCGGTGGATTTTTTGGCCGCACGGTAGAGTCACCGGCCGCCGAGGGAGCGACCAGTCTACGTTGATATTGCTTGGGCACTGTAAGGTAAAATACGTTCAACTGGCATCGTGCGACCGCGATTTAACAAAAAGGACAAGCAAGCATCAACGGTGGGTAAGGTTGCTCGCCATGGAAGCGTCAAATGAACGTGGATACAATACAGATAACATCGTTCACTCGGTCGCGGACCGTGAGGCTGACGATCAATCGATCCTTTCAGTAAACCTGTCTAAAATTTTCTGACCACCATGGCCATCAGACGATTTACTTTGCTTGTTGTCGGACTTTTTGTCTTCATCGTTTTCCACCTGACCGCGGTGGAAAGCGATGCCCAAGTCCCGAAGTTCAAAAAGTCAGGCAAGCGCTCAAGCTTGACACGCTCGTTGGGTGGGCTCAATCCCAACTCAGCAGCCAATATTCCTGATCCTGTCAAAGTCACGGGTAGCTTCAAAGTCCACCCTGAGACTCAAACCGGGCTGATTGAAGTCACCGCTGAAATTGCCGAGGGCTGGCACATCAATTCGGTCACTCAGCCCGAAGGAGCGATTGCGACAAAGATCTCGCTGGAGAAAACGGCAGCGGTCGCTCTTGCCGGTAACTTCAAGCCGGGCAAGGAACCTCGCCGCGTGAACGACAGGGTGCTGGAGGTTATTCGTGAAGAGCACAGCGGCAAAGTGACATGGACGGCTCCGATCAGGTTTTCCGAGCAGGAGTCACAGCTGAGTGAAGTCACGATTCCCGTCAAGTTTTTCTACCAGGCATGCGCGAAATCCTGTTTGCAGCCTGCCACGATCAAGGTCAGTGCGAACTTTGCCGGCGAATTGGAATCAGCGCCAGCGATCGCTGAAAATGAGATCTCCGCAACTGATGGCCCCAATCGGGAAAACGAAAAGGCGGAGGATAAGGCGGACAAAGTTGTCACCGCAAAAATTATGACTCCTTCTGATACGCCAGAAGATGTTGCCCGGATGGCGAAGTTTTATGACGCGGATTCGAAAATCAACTATGTGCCACTGTATGACAAAGCAAAAACGACCTTGTCCACGGCACTGCTTGGCGCGTTGGTTGGTGGTTTCCTGCTGAACCTGATGCCTTGTGTTTTCCCCGTGTTGGGAATCAAGGTGATGGGATTCGTCGAGCAGGCGGGTAGTGATCCGAAAAAGATTCGACTGCACGGGTTTGTGTTCACCGCCGGCCTGGTGGCCGCGATGTGGGCGTTGGCCGGGTTTATCCTGTTCTTGAAATTTTCGCTCGGCAAGGATGTGAACTGGGGTCAGCAGATGGGCAGCCCTTACTTCGTGGCAGGGATCATCGTGTTGCTGTTCCTGATGGGGTTGAACATGGCGGGAGTGTTCGAGTTTGGCACGTCAATGACGCGACTCGGTGGGACGGTTCAAAACAAGAAAGGCTACGGCGCCTCGTTTCTGTCGGGTGTTCTGACGACCTTGATCGCAACGCCTTGTTCCGGACCGTTTCTGGGTACCGCCATGGGCTTCGCGCTTGCTCAATCGGCTGTCGTTGCGATGGTGCTTTTTACTGTCCTCGCATTAGGGATCGCACTTCCTTATTTGGTACTGTCGATGTTCCCATCGTTGATCACCGCCTTACCCCGCCCAGGCGCGTGGATGGAGACGTTCAAAGTTACCATGGCATTTCTGATCTTCGCCGCTGTTGCCTTCTTCATGCGAACCTTTGGTGGTCAGACGGGGGTCGAGGGGCTTTCGTGGTTGGTGATGGCGTTAGTCGTGATCGGGATGGCAGCCTATTTTTATGGTCATTGGTCACAGCCACACTTTTCTGCAAAGACACGTTACCTTTGGGGAATGGTGTTACCGTTGCTGATTGTTGCAGTGGGTGGATGGATGACGTTCAGTGCTGCCGGCAATGCGGGGTACGCCGTCGACCACGGTGAGTTTCGGACGTGGGAGCCGGGAATCGTTGAATACCAAACCTCGCAAGAGAATCGAGCTGTGCTGGTGGACTACACCGCAGAATGGTGTGCGACCTGCCAGCTGAATGAACAGCGAGTATTCACAAACGAATTGGTAAAAAGCAGGTTGGAAGAGTTAGGAGTGGTTCTGGTCGCTGCGGACATGACCGACTCAAACGAATCAGAGGATGTCGTGGCGGATCTTGCCAGAGCTGACCGAGTGACTATTTCGACCTACTTGATTTACCCTGCCAACTATCCCGCGCAGCCTGCTATTCTGCTCGAAGAGCTGATCAGCCCGGACGATGTCCTGACAGCACTCAATCGGATTGCTCCCGTCGGCGCGACAGACCAAGCGAGCAATCATGCGAATACGCTGCGAAAATCGCTGCGATAATTCTGGTCAGTAAAATCCCGGACCAACGTTTTTAACGATTGTGGACCGTAACGTTTTTGGTCGTTGCGTCCTTGCCAGTTTTGACTTCGCCAATCACTCGGCATGGATGGCCTTCTTTGTTCACCATGCTGCAGATTTTGTCGGCGTAATACGAGCTGACAATCATCGCGATGCCGATTCCCATGTTAAACACGCGATACATTTCATCCGTTTCGACATTGCCCAACCCCTGCAGCCAGTCGAATACCGCAGGTCGCTGCCATGAATTGGCATCGATATCGATTTGCAAACCAGTGGGAGTAATACGCTCTATGTTCTCGGCAAGTCCTCCGCCGGTGATATGAGCGATTCCGTGAACCACATTCTTGACCTTGTAGTGAGCGAGAACCTTGCGGATGGCTCGGGTGTAGATCACGGTCGGTTCGATCAGCGATTGGCCGATCGTCTGGTCCGACTGGCCAATTAGATCATCTGCCTTCTTGCCTGCCACGTCAAAGACGATCTTTCGGACGAGGCTGAAGCCGTTTGAGTGAACGCCCGACGAGTCAATTCCAAGGACGATATCGCCGGCAGCAATCTGATGGCCGTCAATCAGCTGTTTTTTCTCGACGACGCCGACGTGGAAACCTGCCAGGTCATAGTCGCCTCGCGAGTACAGATCCGGCATGATGGCCGTTTCGCCGCCCAGCAATGCGCAATCTGCTTGCAGGCAACCGTCGCTGATGCCCTGAACAATCTGCTCCAAGCGCAAAGGATCGTCATGCGACATCGCGATGTAGTCCAGAAAGAACAACGGTTCAGCTCCGCAACAAATCGCATCGTTAACGCACATCGCCACCAGATCGATCCCGACGGTGTCGTGTCGGTCGATCATTTGAGCCAGTTTCAGCTTCGTTCCAACACCGTCGGTGCACGCGACCATGGTCGGATTTTCGTAATTCCTGCGGAACAGCTGGCTGCCGAAGTCCAGTTGAAACAGACCTGCGAAGCCTCCGTCCAGCTGTTGGACTCGAGGTGAGAACGTGCGATGCATCAGCCGGGGCAGCCGTTTCATGGCCTCGTTGTAAACATCCAGATCTACGCCCGAGTCTTTGTACGAAACGCCTGTCATAAGGTCGCAATACCACGCTTGAGAGGTTGGAAAGGGTTTGGATCAACTGCCGATCAGGCACAGTTTCATCCAATCCCGTTGATTGGACAAGACGACGGCACGAATCACCCACAGGATTCTGTCAGGCATTTTTTTGGCTCTTCACTTCATTTAATGGGCAAATAAATGAACCAAGCTCGGATCAGAAGCCGGCCCCATCCGGGGCGGTCGTTTTTATTTCAATATTCTCGAGGCTTCCACCCCGAGCTACCAAAGCCGGCCCCATCCGGGGCGAGGGCATCGGCTCCGGAGGAGTCTTCGTCAGTAGCTCGGGGCGGGAGCCCCGAGTTTGATGCCCCTCGTCCAGTCGCCCCGGATGGGGCCGTTGTCTCGGATCTTCGATGCCACCAAACTCTGTGAAGAACCATTTTTGCCCCTGCCGGAATCGCGTTTATGGAACCCGGCTGCTGACGCCCTGCCATCCAGACCCTGATTTCACGCACCGCAAAAATTGCTCATGAAGCCCGTTAATCGACCAACCGTCCCCAGCTGGTTCAGATCGGATATTTTTCAAGTGTTGATCTGTTCCAAACCTGAAGTGTGTCAGATTCCGAGGATATAGGATCATTCGACGGTGCCGTCTTTTCGCAGGTCACCCGCAGTAGGTTACGGATGGCCGCGGAACCCGTGGAGATAAAGGATTTTTCGGTATTCACGGGTAAATATGTTAGTGGCACCTGATAGCCCTCAAGCCTTAACGTATCGCATGGTAATGACGCAGTAAATCGATTTTTCTACTTGAATCCGGAAGGAAATGAATAAACGGTCCGGACTTGTGTTTGCCGTCGGCTATTTTTTTGTAAAGACAACCTGCTAAAACGTCGGATGAAAAGTATTCCGTCAGTTAATGTATATGCTCGGCAGCAACAGAAGCCTGTTCCTGCTGAATCGTCAGTGCCGAGAGTTTCAACATGTTAAAGTCCATGCCACACTGCCAGCTTGATCTACAGTTCACCCACAGCCTGCCCTATGGTGCGGTGATTCGTGACGGAGGGGTCCAGTTTGTGGTCTTCAGTCGCAGCGCCACTGAAATGCGTTTGCTGCTGTACAACGAAGTGGACGACATGAACCCGGTTGAAGTTATTAACTTCGATCCCAAGAAACATCGCTGGGGTGACATTTGGAGCGTGTTCGTCCCGTCGGTCGATGCCGGACAGCTTTACCATTTTCAGGCGTCCGGTCCCAATGATCCCAATCGAGGTATGCGGTTTGACTCGAACGCAAGGTTGATCGACCCGTACGCAAAAGCGCTGGCCGGTGAGTTTCAGGATTCTTCCGATGGGATTATTCGTCCGCCGAAGTGTGTCGTTGTTGACGATTATTTCGACTGGGCCGGAGATCGACATCTGAACCGTGACCTGTCCGAAACAATCATCTACGAGATGCACGTTAAGGGCTTCACCAGGCATGATTCCAGCGGAGTCCAGAATCCGGGATCGTACCTGGGCGTGATCGAAAAAATCCCCTACCTGCAATCGCTTGGCGTCACGGCGGTCGAGCTGATGCCAGTGCACGAGTTCCCCATTCGAGACACCACCGGAAAAATTCTGGAACGTCCGAACTACTGGGGCTACGATCCGCTCGCATTCTTCGCACCGCATCGCGGATACTCGGCCAGCAATCGCCCAGGTGCTCAGGTGAATGAGTTCAAGCAGATGGTCAAGGCGTTGCACGAGGCCGGAATTGAAGTCATTCTGGACGTTGTGTTCAACCACACCAGTGAAGGAAACGAGCACGGACCAACGCTCAGCTTCAAGGGCCTCGAAAACCCGGTTTACTACATGCTGGAAAAAGACCAGCGCTATTACAAGAATTACTCAGGGTGCGGAAACACCGTCAACGGGAACCACCCGATTGTGCGCGAGATGATTTTCCACTGCCTGCGACACTGGGTTCACAACTATCACGTCGATGGTTTCCGATTTGATCTGGCATCCATTCTCAGTCGCGATCGCAATGGGCATCTGGTCCCCAATCCTCCTTTGGTCGAAGCGATTGGCGAAGATCCATTGCTCGCCGACACTAAAATCATCGCCGAGGCATGGGATGCGGCAGGCGCTTATCAGGTGGGCTCGTTTGGCGACGATCGCTGGGCCGAATGGAACGGACGCTATCGTGATGATGTTCGAAAATACTGGCGTGGCGACAATGGAATGCGTGGAGCGATGGCGACTCGATTGTCAGGATCGGCTGATCTTTACCAGCCCGGTGGACGACCACCGTGGTCGAGTATCAACTTCATCACGTCCCATGACGGATTCACGATGAACGATCTGGTCAGCTATCGCGACAAGCATAATCTGGCCAATGGCGAAGATAACCGCGACGGTGACAATCACAACATTAGTGACAATCTTGGCATCGAGGGTCCAACTAAGAACCCAGTCATCGAACAGCTTCGATTGCGGCAGATCAAGAACATGATGGCCACGCTGTTGCTCAGCCAGGGTGTTCCCATGATCGTTGCGGGCGACGAGTTCCGCCGAACACAGGGCGGGAACAACAACGCTTACTGTCAGGACAACGAAGTTTCGTGGCTGGATTGGACGCTTGCCAACGAGAACAAGGAGCTGATTCGGTTCTGCCGCTGCTTGATTGAATTTCGGCGAAATCAACCTGCCGTCCGACGACAGCAGTTTCTTTCCGGCGTGCCCGATGAGCAGGATGGATGGTCAGATGTCAGCTGGTACAGTCCACGAGGCACCGCCATTGATTGGCACAAGGACGAGCATGCCATCATGTGTCTGTTGTCCGCGCCGGAAGCGAACGAAGATCCTACTGGTGTTGGGCGTGATGTGCTGATGATGATTAACTCGGGTGGCCTCAGCAGCCGATTCCTGCTGCCCGCGATCGCCAAGACGCGTGATTGGCGACTGTTCGCTGATACGTCGCTGCCGGCGCCGCACGATGTCTACCCTCGCATCGACGAAGGTCCACTGCTGGGCAAGAGCTGTTCACATACCGTTCCCTACAAGTCGTTGGCCGTGTTCGTCGCGGATCGTTAGTCCGGATAATTCGCAGACCGGTAAAAGGTCTCGCAAGCACTGCCGTAACTTTGCAAGCCTGAGCGGTCGTTCTGGACGGCAACAAATTCGTAGCCGAAGTTCCGGCACGGCAGTGTTTTGTGTGTTACGGCCTAAATCCCAGATGAAACATCCGGAGATCTATCGCTGGCCGAAAGCGATCCGTGCAGGCACATATTCGATCCCGTCTGAGAAATCTCAATCATCCGAAGGTGGGCTGAATTGAGGCGTATCGGGCAGAGGCTCCTCTGTGTGGTCGTCCAAGTCTTCTTCCAGCTCATGAGTGATTGCTGACAGATCCTTCTTCAGTTCCATATCCATCTCCTGGTCGAAGTTGGATTTGAGCTCGTCCAGCCCCTTGCGAAACTGACCGTAGGTTTGACCGAGCGAACGAGCGACTTCGGGCAGGCGGCCACCAAACAGAATCACGGCAACGATACCGAGAAGTACCATTTCGAATGAGCCAATGCCGCCGGGGAACATGAATTTTTGATCGCCAAAAAAAGAATCGACCAGCAGAAGCCGGTCATGACCAGCAAACGTTTGCCAATTGTCGAGTGATAATGAACGGTTGATTTGCCTGCAACAAGCAAGGCGATAACTTCAGAAACTAACCGACGGGAGTTTCCTCTTCATTTTTCGATGTGTTCTCGCTCTGATCCTCGATCGCCTCGTCGGTCGGTTTCTCTTTCAAACCGGTTTTAAATTCATTGACACTGCGACCCATGTTTCGCATCAAGGAGGGCAGTTTCGCGCCTCCGAACAGAAGGATGAAGACCGCAGCCACGATCAATAGTTCAGGCGTACCCAAACCGAGAAACGCCAGCAAAACGTTGGAGGTAGCAGATTCGATCATCGGATCACTCGAAAAAAAACAACTCGTCAAACGAACCATTGCCATCACCGGTCAAGAGAATTCCGGTTACTCGATTCGCCAATGAACCATTGTAGATTGGCCCCATACACTGTCAAACCCAGCCGCCGATTGCTGGTTCCGCTTGAGCAATCAGGCTGCCGTCAGGGGGAAGGCGAGACAGAACTTACCTGAAAATCAACTCGAAACTCCAGGATTCACATCCATCCAACGATGGATTCCCTCCCGCCGCTTGCCTTAAAGCAGGACAAATCGTCTCAGGACAGTCGTGTTTCATGACTCTGGGATCGGCCGCACCGGTCAGGATTCATTTCAATTGGATGATTCGATTTTCAACTTTCCCGACTCGTACCTCGTTGTTACCGTCGGTGAACTCATGGCTTGGCAGGTATCGGTAGTAAACTTCCAGGTTCAACGCTGCCATGGCAGTCGAATAGACTCGGCCACCGTAGCCGCCCCAGACTCCATTGGGTTCCCAACTGCCGGCCTCGCTTCCAGATTTCTGTTGCAATGCGACCAGTGTTGCTTTCAGTCGAGCGTTCCATTGATCCCACGAATCTCCACCAACATGACGCATTGCGAGTGTTCCGTAGTACCAGTAGTACAGATTGATCTGGTTCGGTGATGGGCTTTCCTGACTGATTCGTCGTGATGCGGTCCGCAATCCTTCGCTGGCGGGAACATCGTCCAGAAGGTAACGACAGAAAAGTGCTTCTGCGGTCATGGAAGTACTGGCGCCCTGACCAGGACGGTAGGACGCCAGGCTTCCGCCGACTCCGCTGGAACACTTTTTCAGGAAACGTCTCATTTGTTGGAACGTGCTGGCAGGCACGTGAGCCCCGCCCAGTTTTGCACTTCGAAGTGCCATGACGATCCAGCCGAACTGGCTCATGTCGCCACCATCGCCAGGTTGGTACCTCCAGCCGCCATCGTTTCTGTTCTGAGCGTTCACGCAGTAATCGACACCTCGCTGCACAGCCGGCATCAATCGTTGATCGCCCGTCATCGCGAGGGCTTCGCTCAACGCTAACAGCGACATGCTGTGGCAGTACATCCGAGCAAACAGCTTCGCGTCCCCTGCCAGATTTCCATCGTTCGACTGTTGAGAGATCAAATATTCCAAAGCTCGCTGAACGTTCTGTTTGTAAGCACCGTCAAAATGTGAATGACCGCCCGCTAGAAGCGAAAGCGTTGCCAATGCAGTGACTCCCGTATTGGCGTCCCGCCCTGCACCGTCACGGTCATGCCCGAAGGTTTTCGTTTCTCGACCGGCCCCTGTTTTTGCTGCACTCCAGCTGCCGTCAGTCTGTTGATTGGTGACCAGCCAGCCGAAGGCGGCTTTGACGGCTCGCTCAGTCAGGACGGATCCACCGTGCTTGCGAGCAACCTGCAGTCGATCTTTTGGGTCACGTAACGAGTAGACTTCCGGCAACGGTTGTCCATCGCCCAGTCGCCTGCGACGCTTGAGCACATTCAGTTGACCGTCTTTCAAGCCTTTCGTTTTCTGACGGACAAACGGTAACTGGCTGGTTGCGTTCTCCAGTTGATCATTCATTGGCTGACTACCTGCAAACCGCAGCCGGTTGGCCGATGGGTCGGGACGAGTGATGGGCTGCATTGAATCGTCCACGGTCTCTCGCGAACTGTCGGGGCGGCTGACCGTTTCCATTTGAGCGGCCAGAGGTTCGAGTTCTTTTCTTGGCAGCTCGTCTCGCTGAAACGAGTCTTCAAAATCAGGCATATCGGTCAGCGAATCGGACTGTTGTGACCGGCGGGCAACGTCGATTGTCTGGGCTTTCAGTCCCAGCGATTTTGCGTTGGGCGTGGAAGATCCATCGAGATTCCGCGGCATCGCTTCAATGTTTTCCGAAGAAGTGTCGCGCTCGAGGGTAGGAGCCTTGAGTTGTGTTTGCGAAGCCTTGATCGATGCGTCATCTGATTGAGGCTGTCTGGGGGTCGGCTCAACGATGACTTCAGAGTCAATCAGTGGTCGACCAAGCGGCTCAAGATCGGGCGTTTCGATGGTTTGGTCAGCAAGCTGATTCCATTGGTCAATGTCGCCACGTTTCAAGGGTTGATCGGAAGCGGTCCAGTCCGACGGATCACCCAATTCCTCAATCAAATTCACCTTCATCGTTTCCGCAACGACCACTGGCACCGGTTGATCGAGGATCATGTAGGTCGCGTAGGCGTAGCCCATCAGCAGAATATGGGCGATGAACGATAGAATGACGCATTTCCAGACCGGGCGTGAATGACCCCACTTGGTCAACGCAAGAACAAGCAGTGACACAGCCAGAATCCCAGAACCGACGAGCAACCAGACTTGAAGACTGGCTGACGACAGAATCGACGACACGTTGAACCACGCGTCGGCAAAAATCAGGTGATTCGGATTCATGATAGGGCTCGGAAGGAAACGCGAATGATTGCGGTGATTTGCTCATTCAGGTCAACGAAACGGTCAGGCTAATACTGTCGCAATTGAGCGACTCGTACCGGCAGGTCTACCGCCACATCAACGCGTCGACACGCGGCAATCACTTGTGCGACGTCTTCGTAGCGACTGTTGGCGTCACCTCGAACAACAACCCCCAGTTTTTGGTACTGCGTTCTCGCAGCGGCGAGGTCTTTCTCAAGCTGGTCCAGCGAAACGACTTGTCGGTCAAGCAGGATCTGACCATTTTCGACGACGTTGATGACGCGTTTGCGAGGAGCAGTCGTCAGCGCTTTGCCGTTGGCGACCTTGGGCAGGTTCAAAGCGATATTTCGTTCCGATTCGTTCAGCTCACTGAATCGAGTGCCAATCATGAAGAAGATGATCAACAGGAATACAATGTCAATCATCGGCGTCAGGTTGATTGACGTCTGGTCGTCCTGGTTCAGTTTAAGTGGCATTGCTAACGTCCTTGTTGCAATCGTGTTTCTGGTTTCAGGTTAGAGTGAGTGAATCGCTAAGCGGCTTTTCTCGCTCTTGTTTTTTTGTCCACCGCTGATTCAGCAGACACCAAATTAACGACCTTCATTCCCAGCGCGTCGATCTCCATCACATGTTTGTCGACGCGGCTACTGAAGAACAGGTAGCTGATCAACGCTGGGATCGCGACCGTCATTCCGGCGGCGGTTGTCAGCAAAGCCTGGCTGATACCTGTTGCGATTAACGCCTTCGGATCTGCCACTCCCGGGCCGACGGAAGCGATTGAATCAAAAGCCTGAATCATTCCCAGAACGGTTCCAAGCAGGCCAAGTAACGGGCAAACCGTGGCAATGCCATTGATCAATCGCAAGTATCTTCGCAATGAGTTCGATGCACGCTCGCCGGCATCAAGGATCGCTTGTTCCACCTCGATCGCCGGTCGCCCCCACCGCTCCATACCCGCCTTGAAGACATTTGCTGCGGGGCTGCCATTACGGTCGCAGAGAACGATGGCCGAGCTCTGGTCAAGCTCACCCTCGCGAAGCTGTTCAATGAACCGCTTTGTAAAGTGGCCGGGAATGACGCGTCCTTTTCGCAAACTGATCAAACGTTCAAACACGAACACAACCAGAATGAACGAGCAGACGCCAATCGGGATCATCAGCGGACCGCCGCCCATCAACATCGGCAGCAACCGTCGAGGGGCATCGACGAATGATCCACCAAGCTGTGTTTCGGTGGATGTGTCGCTGTTTTCCATTGCAGGCGCAGCTGCAACAGGGACATCGAATCCGTTTTCGGGAAGACCATCCTGGGCATTCGCCGCGGCCGCATACAGGACCAGCGCGACGGCCGCGAGGAACAGCGTCGATGTCAGGAGTCGTTGTTTGGGAAAGGCTGAGTGTGCCATGGCATTTCTCTCGCTAAGCCGACTGAAAATCAGTTTGTTTGTGAAAAGTGAAGGTCGTGGTTGGTGGATCTGCGTTGTATCTGAAGTGGTTCGACTAACGGTGTGTTTTGCTCGCCGTTTTGTCAGGTTTATTCGATGCAATGGATTGTAACCGAGTCAGGCGATCCTGAGCGTCAGCAGCCAATTCATTATCAGGGAACAGTTTCAGCAATTGCCTGTAAAGCTTTTCCGCGTGTTTCCAGTTTTCCAGATGTTCCTGGCACTTGCCCGCTTGCAGCAACGCGGCGCTACGCCAACGCGGATAGCCAAAGATTGAGTCGACGCGATAGTAAGCCTTGATCGCAGCGACGAAGTCTTCCTGATGAAAGCGTATCTCGCCGATTCTCCATTGAGCAATCGCGGCGGTTTCAGTTGAGCCACCGCGAGGTGAATCAATCACACGCTGGTAACCCTCGATCGCGTCGTTCAGAAGTCCCGAATCCTCATGGCCACGAGCCACAAAAAACTGGAACTCGTGAGATTGCGAGAAGTCAGGGTGCTGTTCGAGCGCCGTTTTCGCCGTTGAAGCAGCATCCTGCCATTTTTCAGTTTTTGCCAGACACTGAGCCAACCGCAGAAGGATCCACGGGCGCAGTGAGTTCAATTCGTTGGAACGAGTTTCCTGTAATTGAGCGAAATGTCGCTCGGCAGCGCTGAACTTGTTCTGGCGATAGAGAGATTCTGCCAGCCAGTAGGAGCTTCGGTTTTTCAAGGAAACGTCGCCGGTTTTTTCAATCAGCGATTGCAATACGGTTTCCGCGTCCGCCCAGCGTCGTTGTTTTGCTTTGACCTGACCCAGAAGAAAGTTAGTGCGTTCCAGAACTCGTGGCGGCGTCTGGTTGTGCGTCTGAATCACTTTAATCAAGTCGATCGCGCGATCAAATTTTCGGTGACGGGTATACTGGTTGGCCACACGATAGGCGGCGTCGGGCCAGTACTTGCTTTCGGTATGGTCGCGGACCAGTTCTTCAAAACGTCGATCTCGCTGAGCGTGGTCATGCTGGTCTTCACAGATCCACGCGGATTGATAGATCGCTTCAGCCAGCAGTTTCCGTTGTTCAGTCGTTGAAGCTGAACTTTGTGCTTGTTCAATCCAGGCGTCAATGCCCTTCCTTGCGCGTGCCAGTGCCTGTTCTGTACCAATCTTGTGCAATGTATAGGCGTGCCGCAATCGTGCGGTGGTTCCGGACGGTTGGTCTGCAAAGTTCTCGGCGACCTGCGCGTATGCGGATGCGGCGTCGTCGTAATTTTTCGCTGATTCAAAACGTTTCGCTCGAGCGATGCCGGCTTGGGCTGCCGCTGGATGAGACGGAAAACGATCCAGCAGTTCATCGAACAATCGGTCCGCGGCTTGGGTGTCTTTCTGTTCCAGCTTGAGCCATGCGAGTTCTGCCAGCGCGAAAGCGTGGAGGCTCTCGTCAACGATTTTCGATTTTCTGAATGCTGAGTACCAGAATTCCGGGTTGCTTTTCTCAGGGGATTCGAACGCAAGCGAAACAATTTGTTTCAGAAAAGTGACAGACTCTGAGGAAACGTTTTGGCGCGTCGCCCGTTCAAATGATGCTTGGGCCTTGTCCCATTCTCCGACTTGAGCGTAGCAAAAGATCAGCTCATTTTGAGTCGGCATCGATTCGCGGGACCATCCGATGACCTCGAGATAGGCTTCGTAATTCTCGATCGCCGATTTGAACTTGTTCTGCGAAAATCTGGTTGTCGCCAGAGCGATTTCGACCAGAGTCGACAGTGATTCCGGATCGGTTTCCCTTGTCTGGATCTCCTCGGAGGAAGCAATTGATTGCAGAATGGTCTCTGCCTGCTCAAACTGCCCAAGTCCGATCTTGCCCAACGCCGTGTAATAGGACCATGTCAATCGCTGTCGCTGGTGAGCTGCTGTTGAATCAGGTTTGGTTTCCAGCAACTGCGTGAATCGAGAAACAGTTTCTGCATACTGTTGGTTTTCGTAAGCCTGTTGCCCAATCAATTCAACAACCTGATTAATGAATGGGCTTTCTTTATATTGTTGCAGAAACTGATCTGCTAATTCAGATGCTGAAGTCGATTTCGACTGGTCAAACGCATTGCGGATTCGCAGGAACATGGCGTCATCGGCGAGATCGTGGTCCGGGTGTTCCGTAGCCAGTCGAGCCAGCCAGCTTTCAGCCTGATCACGCTGATCAGCACGAGTCGCGGCGATTGATCCGTCAAACCACGCTGCAACCGCGATGTCGTCTTCAACAGATTCGCAATCCATTTTGCGAAAATGATCGAGTGCCGTTTTGAAGTCATCGTCGGTCAGTGCAATTCGGCCCAGCCAATAGTGTGCTTTGCTTTCAAGGGACGAGTCGTCGGTCAGTTCGATCGAGTCTACGATCGGGCTGAGCATATCAAGTGCCAGGTCATGCTGATCGGAAGCAAAATGGATAATTCCAGATTCGAGTCGAGCGGCATTAACCAGAGGATTGTCTGGTTCCTGAATAATGAAACTATAAAAATTCAAAGCGTCTGCCATGTTGCCCTGAATTTGCAGGCTCCTCGCCAGTCCGAACCGGCATTGATTGGCGATCTGACCGCTCGGCTGGATTCGCAAAGATGCCTCAAAGACTCGCTGAGCCAGCTGAGGTTCATCGCGAGTCAAACGCATCTCGCCCAGATACGCGAGGGCAAACTGCATCAACGAATCCTCGGGGTATTTGTTGACGAACGTTTCCAACAAGCGAATCGATTGAGGAAATCGTTCCAACCGCATCGCCGCCTCTCCCATGCGGAACGCGGCGCGCGACGAAAATTCACCATTTGGCTGACGACTGAGGTAGTTCTGCCATGCGAGGTATGCCTTCTGGTATTCTTCGCGTTGCATTAACGCTTCACCCAGAAAGAAGTGAGCGATGTCTGACTCCGTTGTCTGGGCGTGGTTCTGAATAATGGACTCAAACGCTTCGGTTGCCTCGTCCCAGTCACTCCGTTGGTAATGGCCAGCGGCCAGCTGAAACGCTTGCGCGACATCCGGCTCGATCGTCTGGGCGACGGCAGAACAGGAGATTGCCATTGCCAGGGCCAACCAGGTCAATGCGATTCGAATTGTCCAAGAATGAGCCTTCAACGGGCGGAACCTGCTTTGAAATGCGCGTCATGAAGTGCGCGGGATGAGTGGGGCAACCCACACAATGCGCACGACCGTTAAATTCAGTCATCGACGCGGGCCGCTGGTTCACTCGACGGGATATCGGCTGCTAGCAACTCGGTCGCAGGAAGCCGAAGCGTAGCTGTGCCGATTAAGTCGCCGTGGAAGCGATGGCGCTTTGGGGAGGTTGGCCTCGAATGAGTCGGGCTTTTGACGTCTGATCAGCCCAGACTGGCGGAAACCGCGGACTTTACATCCTTGAGGGCGTTTTTCGCGGCGGAATAATCTGGCGACAGCGACAGGGCTTGCTGAAACTGGTCGCGCGCTTTTGACAGCTCGCCCATTGAACGTAACGTCACGCCAAGGCTGTAGTGAACTTCTTCCCGGACCCCGGACGAGCAATCCAGCGCTCGTGTCAGAGTTTGCATCGCTAGATCTGCCTGGCCACCTTGCAGTTGCAAAGTGGCCTTCATCAGGTAGCCCGCCGCATCGTCCGGATTGGCATCAATCTGGTTTTGAAAGCTGTTGGCTGCCGATTCAAAGTCACCCCGTTGGCGATACAGTTGCCCCAGCTCCGAGTGAATCCCGTCAGGATTCTGGCCCGCTTCATTGGCCAGCTCAATCGCTTGCTGGTACGCCTCGATGGCACGGTCGTATCGGCACAAACAGGTGAGCGCATGACCAAGATCCAGCCAGCCACGCAAGCTGTTCGGGTTCTCTTTGAGAAATGCGTCGGCAAGTGTAACCGTTGTGGCAAACAGGCCCGCATCGGCGGCGCTGATGATGGCCTGGGCTTGAGCCTGGAGCTGCTTTTTTGAGGCAACCATTGAGCTATTTTTCGATGACGGTTGCCGTTTTGATGGTGACGTCTTCATCGGGGCGGTCAGACGCGTTGGTCGACACGCTGCCAATTTTTGAAACGACTTCCATGCTTGCGTCGTCCGCAGTTTGCCCGAAGGCCGTGTATTGATTATCCAGAAACGCCTGAGTGCCGAGACAAATAAAGAACTGAGACCCAGCCGAATCCGGGTTCTGTGATCGTGCCATGGACAATGTGCCGGCAACGTGAGGCGTCGAATTGAACTCTGCCGGGATCTGATAACCGGGGCCGCCCATTCCGCTACCTTCAGGGCAGCCACCCTGAATCATGAATCCTTCGATGATGCGGTGGAAAATCAATCCGTCATAGAATCCGATCTTCGCAAGTCCGATCATATTCTTGCAGTGACCTGGTGCGTGAGTTGGATCGAGATCCAGCAGGATCTTTCCTTCAGAAGTATCCAGTTCGATTTGGTAGTTTTTGTTCTCAAAATCGACGTCCGCAACGGCGGCATCCACATCTGCTTTTTTGCTCATGAGTTTCTGCTGGGGTGTATCAATTTTATACGGGTCGGCGCGGTACAGACGCTCTGCACACGCCGACCATTGCTAAACATTGGCCCGAGATTCTTTCACAAGCGTCACTTCTTCGATAGCCGGGGCAAATTCGAATTAAATAGAATTCACGCAGATGCCAACTGAAGATCCAGCGTCGTGATCATATCTCGACGTGCATGACCCCATCGACCTCGTCGAAGTGGCCGATCTTAAGCAGTCGTCCTCTCGCACCGGGCATCTCCGCCACAAAGGCAGGGTCGCAAACCGATACGGAAACGGTCGTGGTAACCGTTACCGCCGCGATTTTGTAAGCAGCAAGCGACATCGCGGCAAACCAGGGAAGCGTCGCAGCTGACGCCAGTAGATATAGCTGGCGATCAACATTTGACATCGCCACTGCCATGGCGGCTTCCTTCTCCTGAATGATGTGATTGATGACATCCGCTCGGTCAGGAGTTTCGGTCAACGACAACATTTCATTGAACGAACACGTCTGCCTGCTGCGTCGGTTGAGATGTCGCATCGCTCGATGTGCGCGTTTGCGGCGCTCGAATTCCAGCTTCCCATGCATCGTTTCAACTTCACGTTTCCTTCCGTCCAGAAAAGAACTCAGCAGTGATCGAGGGATCAACAGCGCTGCATCGAGAGCATTGATTGCCATCTGGCGCAGCAAGTGGGCTGGATACTGTTTCTTGTAAGCGGCGAAAACTTCCGCCTGAATCTTCTCGATCGCGTTATCCAATTCCTGCTGAGTCGTGAAGATCAGATCACTACCGGCCTCGACGCATAGAGGTTTCAGATACGAGACTTTGACACCACGTTTTTTTCCTGGCCCCGCAAGAAATTCATCAAGACGGGTCTGGACGCAGCGCGGGATCTCTTCTTCGATCTCGTGAAAACGCTCACGTTCGGTCACGGTTACGTAGAGACTCCCCTGCGGCAATCGGATCGACGCTTTGGGTAGCTCAATTTCTCTGACCTGAGTGAATTTGCTGCGGTGTTTTCGAGTGACGTGCTCCCAGCATTGTTCCTTCGATGCGAGTGGGCTGAAACGATTCAGCATTGATTTGGCTAAGTCGTCACTACTGTCGTTTGGTGGAACCCAGATCGGTTTTCCGATCCAACGACCGAACAACTCAAGGTCCTGACTGGGCGTGTGCGGTTGTGGCCCGGGATTAGATTTCGGGACGGGCCTCGTCAGATGATTGGCGGCAGTCTTCGTTGCCGCGACGGCAGCGTCGACTGAATTTCCGGTTGATGGATGTTGAAGTTCTGCGGGCGAGTGGTTACCTCGCAACGTTTCCTCATTGACGGTCGTTTGCATGTCTGGTCCTCCAAATAGGTTCCCTGCCCGGTGTGAAAGATACTCTTTTTGACTTATTCGAACAAACATTTTCTTTATTGTCGAAAATGCTTTGCGATTTCCCCTCCGTGAATCGGTCGGTCGATTTCAACAAACTGCAAGCATCGGCTGAGCGTGTGATCTTGGTGGGTTACCTTTGGCAGGTCGCGAAACGTGGAAGTGTGTTTGGCAATTGGTTGGTTTTGGTAATCGCGCACAAAAAAACGCCTCCTTTGAAAGAGGCGTCTGGTGGGCAAATTGATGGTGGGAGGGTTGCCGTTATGGCGGCGGGACGTTTGCAACGCAACAGAAAGATCTATTGAGCGGCCAACGATTCGATGTACGGATTCGAAACCCAAGCCGAAGTCGATTTGTCTTCCGTCGACTCGATTGTCTGTTTCGTCTCCGCTGCCTTGGAAACCGGAGCCACATTCGAATGGAAGTATTTGTTCTTCACGGTGGTCGGCACAGGAATCGACATTTCGACAGGAGCGATTCCTGCGGGTGCAGCATAAGGGCTGATCCCGTATGGCCGCTTGACGATGCCGCTGTAATAGACGGGCGGGAATTTGGCAAAGTAAGGTGGCTCCTCGACGCGACGGACACTGTTGAATGGACCCAGAAGTCCAAGTCCGCCAAAGCCGCGGTTGCCGCCAAATGCGTATCCGCCGCCAAACTGTGCCTGATTGACGCCAACGCCGAACCCGTAACCGGACATGTTACCCTGTGCGTTTGCTGATGAGTCAGTCATGATGGTGACTGCGAAGACCGCGAATGCGATGACAAGGATGCGTTTCATGATGGAGCCTTTTTCTGAGTCTGATTTCCTGCGTTAATGAAAGAGGGCCCGCAGGCCGACTTATCCCACACTAAGCAGACATCAAAACGACGCAATACCCTGAGTCAAACAGTTTTCCAAATCGCAGGCATCCGGAACGGACATGACGCCGCAAGAACTGACAAAATCGTTAAAAGCCGAAGCGGCCCGGCTGGGATTCTCTCTGTCGGGTTGTTGCAAAGCGGTTTCTCCTGCTGGCTTTTCACCGCTGACGGAGTGGATTGAGGCAGGGCATTCGGGTGAAATGCAGTACATGAAGGAGAGGCTTCACGCGTACGAACATCCGCGGCATGTGATGGATGACGCTGTCAGTGTGCTGATGCTGGGTATGAATTACCAGACGCGGCGACCGAGTCCTTCGCGGGTTGGCCATGGCAGAATCGCTCGATATGCATGGGGTACCGAAGACTATCACGATTTGATTCACTCGCGACTGAAACAGCTGAAGCGTTTTGCGATTACGTTGGGCGACATCGACGGAATGCCAATTTTCGCAAGGGGTGTGGTTGATACGGCTCCGCTGTTAGAGCGAGAGTTCGCTCAGTTGGCGGGGCTCGGTTGGGCGGCCAAAAATACCATGTTGATCAACCCGAAGCAGGGTAGCTGGTTTTTCCTTGCGGCCTTGCTGCTGAATGTGCCACTCGAGTATGACCAACCTTTCGAGGGCTTTCACTGTGGGACTTGCACAGCGTGTCTGGACGCCTGCCCGACCGATGCCTTTGTGAAAGCGGGAACGTTGGATGCAACGAAATGTGTCAGCTATCTGACCATCGAGCATCGATCTGAAATTGACCATCGGTTCCGCGAGCAGATGGGCGATTGGATTCTTGGTTGTGATGTGTGTCAGGAGGTCTGCCCGTGGAACCAAAAGGCACCGCTTTCAAACGAGGAAGCATTTGAGCCGCTATCGGGACACGATCCGTTGGAGTTGCGGTCTTTGTTCTGGATGACGGACGATCAGTTTCGCGAACGGTTTCGCAAGACACCGTTGTGGCGGCCTCGCCGTCGAGGAATTTTGCGAAACGCAGCGATCGCAATGGGGAATCGTCCCGACGCAGACAATCTACCGGCACTTGAACGCGGGCTGGCAGACGGAGAATCGTTGGTTCGCGGGGCTTCTGCGTGGGCGATGGGAAGGCACGATGCGGATTGGGCCATGAGCAAGTTAAAGGTCAGGCTTGAAATTGAGGAAGACACCCACGTGCGCGAAGAAATTCGATCGGCAGTTTTGTCTTGTTCGGGGCACGCTTGAAAATGCATGAATACGCGAAACCAAAACCGGGCAGCTGTTTTTGGAAAGCTGTTTTTTTAACTCTGAAACATCGGCAGGTTCCGATTGCCTGACGTGCTGGAGGCGCGCTTCGAGTGACTTTCAGGTCAGTATCGTGATGTTTTTCTGTTTTCGCCTGATGTTCGAGTCATGGAAAAACCACAACAACAAGGATATCTGCAGTTCTGTCTTGAACAGGACCGATGGTGTATGCGACAATAGAAGGATCCCATAATCGCAGGATTTTTTTGCTTCCCATTATGTCTCAGACCCAAACCACCGTGACCGGACGAAAGAAACGCCAGATTCCAGAAGGTACATGGACGCAGTGTCCCGGTTGTAAAGCTCGTCTTGTCAGCAAGGTGGTCGAACGGAATCAGCGAGTTTGCCCTGAATGTGATTTTCACATGTATGTCCCTGCCAGTCAGCGAATTGAGCAGGTGCTGGACGCAGGGACGTTTGAAGAATGGGATGGCAACCTACTGGCTGCTGATCCACTGAAATTCAGCGACAGTCGCGCTTACGTTGATCGGCTGGCTGCCGAGCGAAAGAAAACCGGGTTGTCCGATGCGGCGATTACGGGCACGGGAATGATTCGTGCTCGACGGGTGGCGATCGGCATTACAGATTCACAGTTTATCATGGGCAGTATGGGGTCCGTGGTAGGTGAACGATTGACTCGCCTCGTCGAGCGGGCGACTGAACAGAACCTGCCGCTGATCATTGTCAGTGGTTCGGGTGGAGGAGCCAGAATGCACGAGGGGATCTTCTCGTTGATGCAAATGGCGAAAGTGTCTGCCGCGTTGGCCCGACACGATGAACAGGGAGGTTTGTTCATTTCCGTGTTGACGAATCCCACGATGGGTGGCGTGGCAGCAAGTTTTGCGTCGCTGGGCGATGTGGTCTTTGCCGAACCCAAAGCGTTGATCGGCTTCGCGGGCCCTCGTACGATTAAGGCCACCATTCGTATTGAACTTCCAGAAGGATTCCAGACCAGCGAGTTTCTGCTCAAGCACGGATTTATCGATCGAATCGTGACAAGAGAGAAACTCAAGGCGGAAATTGCTCGTACGATTGACTACTGCGGCAAATGACAGCGTGGTTGTTTTTCCGTTCATTTGCGTCACTCCTTCAATCCAAAGCGAAATCTGAGCCGTCGTATGGGCATCCTGGATAGTTTGAAATCAGCGATGGGTGGCGGCAAAGGACGGCTGGACGTCGCGAAAACGTACCAGCTGGATCGGCACTCGTTTACCGGCACGATGTCAAAGTTTCGTGTTGGAACAAAAATCGGTACGAAGGAACGTTACGGGCTCAAGTTCATCGACCAGGAGAAACTGGATTATTTCGAGTCGAGATTCAAAGGATCAGGGAAGCCGCCCGAGGGTGAGATCGCGATGCTGTTCGATCATCCCCGAATCGTTAAAACACTCGAATATGGTCAGACGACAACCGGTCAACAGTACATTCTGATGGAGTATCTGGATGGGCCTGGCTTGGATCTGGTCATTCGCGAACGCGACCCGGCGGTGATTCCGCATCAGTTGACGTTATTGATTCACATGGCCGAAGCGTTGATGGAAGTTCATAAGCAAGGCTTTATTCACAGAGATGTTTGCCCTCGGAACTTTATCTGTTCGAAAGATCTTAAAAGTCTGAAGCTGATCGATTTTGGTTTGACGCTGCCTGATGAGCCTTCCTACAGGTTGCCCGGAAATCGAACGGGAACTCCACAGTACATGGCTCCCGAAATTGTTCGACGCCGCGAAACGGATCAGCGACTGGATTTGTTTTCGTTCGGTGTGACTGCGTATCGTCTGCTTACGTTCGAGCACCCGTGGGGAAGCACTGATCAAACAGGAACCGCTGCATTGGCTCATGACACTCGACCGATGACCGACATTCGCGAACACCGTCCAAATCTGGATCCTCGTCTGGTCGAAGCGGTGCACAAATGCCTGGCTGCCAAAGTCGAGAATCGAATGGACAGCTTTAAACGCTTTCTGGGACAGGTCAAGCGACTCAGGTCGGCAGACGTGGCAAAATCCTGAATAGTCTGCTGGCAAGCAAACGCTGGAGTTGCGGCATCGACGAATCATCTCGAGCGTCAGTCAGGATTAAGCCGTGATATTCCATACCCCGGATCATCACAGCCTCAGGTGCTTTCTTCATGCTTCGCACTACAGCCGGGCTCAACAGCGGAACGTGACTGTCGCTTAATCGCCATCGTTTGTTGTGTAGAAACCCGTGAGGTTGACACCGGTTGGAGGTGAGTCCTACGATGATGGGCTTTCCCTGATCGGAACTGGAACCGGGCCTTGCAAAAAGCGATTGAAAAAGCCGACACCTTGATCGAAGCCTTGGGGTGGATTCGCGAATTTCGCGACAAGACGACCGTCATCAAGCTGGGTGGAAGCCTGCTGGGCGACATCGACGCGCTGCATCACATTCTTCTGGACATTTTGTTCATGGAGTCCGTTGGGATGCGTCCAGTGGTGGTTCATGGCGGAGGGAAAAAGGTAAGTGCGGCGATGGCTGAGGCGGGAATTGAGCCTCGCTTTGTTCAGGGCCGCCGCTACACCGATGATGCAACGCTGGACATCGTTGAGAAAGTCCTCGCCACGGAGGTCAATCAGTTCCTCGCCAGTGAGTTTGAGAAAATTGGTGGGCGGGCTGAGACGCTCAACTTCGAATCGACTCCTGTATTGACGGGGGAAACACTGGAGTTGACGGACGATGAAGGAAAGCCGGTCGATCTTGGGCACGTCGGGTTCGTGACTTCCGTTGATCGCTCGGTAATCGAGAACCTCAGCAACGAAGGGAAGGTTCCGTTCATCCCCTCGATGGCGATCACCAAAAAAGGGCAGAAGCTTAATGTCAACGCGGACACTGCTGCGACGAAGGTCGCTCAGGAGCTGAATGCAGACAAACTGGTGATCCTGAGTGACGTGCCAGGTGTCATGTCAGACCCATCCGATTCCAACACGATTATTTCATCCCTGGATCGTCAGAAGGCAATGGAACTGATTGCTGACGGCACCATCAAGGAAGGGATGATTCCAAAAGTCGAAGCCTGTCTGGAGACCTTGGATAAGGGCGTGCGGAAGGTTCACATCGTGGACGGCAGTTTACGACATTCTTTGCTGTTGGAAATTTACACCAGCGGAGGAATTGGAACGGTCCTGTACAGCGAAAGTCAGCCACTGGCCGTCGATTAATGAGCCTTGGTCTGTCGAGCAGATTTCTTTTTGCAAAGTTTTACCATGCGACACGTACTATCACTATTCGATTTGACGGCAGAAGAGATTCGCCGCGTCCTCGATATGTCCGCTAAATTGAAGGCGGACCTTGCCAATGGCAAACGCGAATCGTTGCTCGAAAACCATGTTGTGGGCCTGTTGTTCGAGAAGCCGTCGCTGCGAACGCGAGTTAGTTTCGAAACGCTGACGGGGCATCTTGGAGGCAACAGTTTGATGCTTGGTGCGGATGTCGGTTGGGGGACTCGTGAACCTTTATGCGATTTCATGCCGATTCTCACCAGCTACCTGGATTTGCTTGTGATCCGAGCAAAAAGTCATGCGTTGGTGGAGCAGTCGCTTGAGTTCAGCCAGTGTCCAATCATCAATGGCCTGACCGACGTATCGCATCCGTGTCAGGCATTGGCGGATATCCTGACGGTTCAGGAGATTGCCGGAGGGTTGGAGGGTGTGAGCATGGCGTACGTTGGAGACGCCAACAATGTGACCTACAGCCTCGCAGTGATCTGCAGCCGACTGGGAATCTCATTGAATATCGGAGCACCAGAGGCGTACCAGTTTGAATCAGGTTTTATCGATCAGTTGAATGCAGCATCAGGCAAGGAGCTCATCCGCCAAACCACTGACGCGAAAGCAGCGGTGGAGAATGTTTCGTTTGTCTACACGGACGTCTGGACCAGCATGGGGCAGGAAGCGGAAAGCAAGCAGCGCCTTCAGGATTTGGCCGACTATCAAGTGAACGAAGAACTGATGTCCGTTGCGGCGGACGACGTCAAGTTCCTGCACTGCCTTCCGGCGCGACGCGGTGAAGAGGTGGCTTCCGCAGTTATTGACAGTCCTGCAAGTGCTGTCATTCAGCAGGCCAACAATCGGCTGCACGCTCAGAAGGGACTCGTGGTCTGGTTGAAGAATGAGAATCAAGTCCAGTCAACTTGATCAATCGTTTCAGAGTCTTCAAGTTGCAATGTGATAATTTCGAATGAGTAGAGACCATGAAACGTAAGGCGAATGAACTGAGACCGGTCAAGGTAAAACGCAATTTCACCAATAAGACCCCGGGCAGCGTCTTGTATCAGTGTGGAGAGACGGTTGTCTTGTGCACCGCCAGCGTAGACACGAAGGTTCCGCCGTGGATGGAGGCCGATGGGAAAGGCTGGATCACAGCGGAGTACAACATGCTGCCAGGCAGCACGAGTCCTCGCAAACGTCGGGATCGCAGCAAGGTCGACGGAAGGACAACAGAAATCCAGCGATTGATCGGTCGAAGTTTTCGTGCGGTGGCGGATCTTCAAGCGCTTGGGCCAGTTCAGATAACCGTCGATTGTGATGTGCTGCAGGCCGACGGTGGGACCCGAACGGCAAGTATTTCTGGCGGGATGATCGCGTTGGTGGATGCAATCAACTCGATCAAGAAGACGCTGCCCGATCCGAAGGTTTATCCGTTGCGAGATTCCGTTGCGGCCATCAGTGTCGGCATGGTTGACGGCAAGCCGGTTTCGGATCTTGACTATCCTATGGATTTTGCGGCTTCAGTAGACATGAATGTCGTGATGACCGGACGCGGACAGTTCGTGGAGGTTCAGGGGACCGGAGAAGAAGCGACTTTCAGCGACAAAGAGCTTCAATCGTTGCTAAAGCTGGCTAAAAAAGGAATTGCAGAACTGACCGACATTCAGTCACGCTCGCTGGGCAGGAAGTGGCCTTTTGCATAACCGACTGCATAATCCGCACATATTGCGGATTAAATCCATGCATTCCTGTGTTTCGTGGTTGAAGCGAGGGTCAAACGAAAAAATACTGGTCAGCTGATAAGTTGTTGTTTCGCAACTTCAGTTCGGCATGGATGCTGCTCATTTGACCCTGTTTTCTTGAGCCAAGTCATGATCCGGCCGACACAAAACACGATACAGATCCGCGACTACGTTGAATCCGTTTACCGAAATCGCGGCAAGCTTCTGCTGTACAACCTCGCGATCATTCTGCTGACCATCGGCGTGATTTTGATCTGGCCGCGCGAGTATCGATCTGAGGCAAAATTGTGGATCAAAATCGGTCGCGAGAACTCGAGGTTGGACCCAACGGCGTCTACCGGTGAGACGATTTCGATTCAGGAAACAGATCGTGAAGACGAAATCAAATCGGTGATTGACATCATGGGCAGCCGTGTTGTCGTGGAAGGCACCGTCGACCTGCTTGGGCCAAAGGTTGTCCTGGGAGATGAACCGTTGCCTGGAAGCGACGACGATTCCAAAAAGAACCCGTTGGTGCAGTCTTTCAAAAGTACGTTTGGATCATTGTTGAAACTGGTAAAACAGATCGATCCGATTTCTGACCGTGAGGAAGCGGTGCAAGAGATTATCGAGCACATGCAAGTTGGTGCCGAGCGAAAGTCGAACGTCGTCTCGTTGCGTTATGATACAGATTCACCTGAATTGGCTCAGGCTGTCGTTCAGTCGATGATCGATCAGTACAAGGTCACTCACTCTCGGATTCATACAACGGAAGGTTCCCGTAGTTTTTTTGGTAACCAGTTGGTGCAACTGAAAGACAGAGTCGAGGAGACATCGGAAGCTTTGAGAGTGTCGAAAGATGAAATCGGTCTCGCTTCCGTGGATGGCCATCGAGCAATGCTCGAACAGCAAATGGTATCCGTTGAAGAAGCTCGCCTTGGAGTTGTTCGAAGGCTTGCGGAGACAACCGCCAGCGCGGATGCGTTGAAAGCTCAACTCAAATTGCATCCCGAACAGATTATGTCCGGCGAGCGTCTGGTTCCCAATACAGGACGCGATTCGATTCGCGATCAGCTGTACACGCTTCAGGTGCAGAGAATGCGGCTCGAATCGACATTGAATAACGACAATCCAAGGCTCTCGGCAATCAAGAAACAGGAAGCGGAAGCTCGTAAAGCGCTGGCGGATCAGACCACGAAAGATCGTAAAGAGATGACTCGGGCGATCAATCGAGTTCATCAGGATCTGTCGTTGCAGTTGTCACAGGCTGAATCAACCAGGCAAGGCCTGCAGGCAATGTTGGACTCACTCGAAAAGCAGCGTATGGAAGTGCTGGCCAACATCAATCAGTTAAACAAAGCCAGTGTCGATATCCAGCAGCGAGAGCGAGATGTCGAACTGGCCGTCAATAACTACATGGGCTACGCCGAGAATCTGGAAGATGCTCGCGTAGATGAAGAGCTGAACAACGAGGCGTTTTCAAACATCAGTATTGCTCAACCCGCCACGTTGGAAGAGAAACCGATCAGCCCTTCCAAGATGATTGTCGGCATTCTTGGTCTTGGAGCCATGCTGTTCGGGTCACTGGCGATCATTGCAGGCTCGTTGATCACGAACCGTTCTGTCTATCGCCAAAGTGACGCGAGTGAAATTATTGATGCACCCGTAATCATTTCGGTTCCAGATCAACGGCAATTCCGTCAGGTTCTGAACTAGAACACGAATTTCCCAGTCCCGCCTTCGTCACTCGGGACAATCTCTTCATATCATTCAAGCACGATACCTATGAGCAACTTGACCACCAGCCAACCTGCGGCAGGTAACTTTAATCGTGAAGCGAGGAACAATCGCATGGCTGAATCTGTACAAACTCACCAGGTACCGCTGCGGCGAGGAAGTCGATATACGGACATTCTGTTGCAGCGATTGCAATCGGAAGTGTTTGAAAATAATTCTCCGGCAGTCATTGGAGTCGCCAGCTTCGCTCCTCGACAAGGAGTCACCACGACCGCGTTGAATCTTGGTATTCGAGCGGCAGATCATCGCATCAGCCCTACCCTTGTCGTTGATGGGAACTTTCAAGACCAGAGAGTGTCTCGCATCTATCGCACGGGTAAAAAGGGGCTCACCGAATGTTTGATTGGTCGAGCCAGAATGCAGGAGTGCGTCAAACCCACAAAAGTTGACAACCTGAGCGTGCTGGGAATCGGGCAGACAAAAATTGCCAAGCAGTTAGTGATGGCCACCCAACCATCGATCGAGTTGCTGGAGCAGTTTCGAGAATCGTATCAGCTGACAATCATTGACTTGCCCGCGATCAACGAACCCTCATTGGCGGACGCGTTCATGCCTCATCTGGATGGCGTCGTCCTTGTTGCTCGATATGGCGTGAAAAAGGAAAAGCTGCAAGCGTTGCAGGAGCACATTCGTGATTCTGGTGGAAAAATTGTGGGCGCTGTCATGACCGGGAAGGAAAGCAAGCTCCCAAAGTGGCTGAGCCGTTTCCTTTGATGGACCCGGGGGCTTGCCTGTCCAGTCTTTGAAGAGCCTGCCATGGACTGGAACGCCCGTATTTGCCGTACAAATCCCGCATGAACACATCGCAACCTATCTTTGATGACTATCCGTGTGCCGCGTCCGCGTTGCGCGAAGTGGAGTCGCAACAACAGGACTCAATGGCTTCGAGCCAGTTGGTATCTGCGTCCGAAGACATGTCTCAGTCGAATGACGGAAAACAATCGATTGCACAAAAATTGGGTCAGGGCTTCCTCGCATTGCTGGATCAGGGGTTTGTCAGCCTGAACACATTCGTGACTTTGATTCTGGTTGCAAAGCTGTGTGGAAAAAGCGCGGTGAACCTGTACGTGTTGGCGTGGTCGCTGTTGAACGTGGTTCGCGTGATTCAGGAACGTTTAATCGCAGCTCCCTACGTTGTTTTTGCCCACCAGGAAAATCGAGACCGCCAGACTTTTCTTGGAAGCAGTTTGATCCAGCAGGCCGCGTTTTCGTTCGGCACGTTGGTTCTTTTTCTGGTGTTGGCCTCGGTGGTGGCAGGGAACGAGTGGTTGGGACGACCTGGCTGGCTGGAAATGCCAGGTGGAATGGCCGCGTGTCTGTTGATCATTGCTGTGGCGGGCCCCATGATTCTGCTGCGAGATCATTTGCGGACGATCAGCTGCACGCATTTTCAGTATCCGACGGCGGTATTTCTAAGCGGAACCGCGTTGGTGATTCAGCTCAGTTTGATTTACGGCGTGTATGCGTTTGGTTGGTTGAACGCCATTTGGGTGTTTGCAGCAATGGGATTCGCCAGCCTGCTTCCGACAATGGCTTGGTTTGCTGCTCGGCCACAGCCATTTCGATTCAATCGCAGACAAGCCAAGAGTGATTGGAACGTGACGTTTCAATACTCACGTTGGCTCGTGGCGGCGCGGGTCTTCCCAACAGTCGCCAGCTGCCTGTTGCCCTTCATTGCTCTGTGGATGATCAATGAGGACGCCTCAGGCGCCTTCGGAAGCTGCATGACGTTGGCCAACGTTTCTTTGATCTTTGTTTATGGGGCCAATAACTTTTTTCAGCCGCGTGCGGTCCAGGCGTTCAATACCCACGGAAGTCGAGCCCTTTGCATGATTTTGGTGGAATCGGCTGTGTTCTTTGGAGTCGTCTTGTCAGTGCTGTGCGCAGTGTACTTTTTGCTGGGAGATCAACTGCTGGCGTTTTTGCTGACCGATGAGTTCGTGGGCTACGGAGGGGTTGTAGGAATTCTGGGAATATACGGGTTGATCGTCAGTTTTTCGATTGTGGCTGGCAATGGAATGGCCGCACTTGGAGAACCGCAAGGCCTTTTCTGGGGCGAGGTTGCGTTTTCGTTTGTAACAGTCGGTTTGGCCGTTTGGCTGTGCGGCTTTATGGGAATAACGGGAATCGCTTGGGCGTTAGTGGGAGGCGCGTGTGTTGCCACGGTAATTGCAGGGGTATTCTTCGCGTACTTACTCCGGCAGGCCCCCGCCGATTCGGCACCCGAGAAAGTGGTGGGTGACCAATGAATACGTCCGAAACTGCTAAAACATTTGACGACTTGAATTCGTCCTCAGTTTGGAATCTGGACAAGAATCGTCAGGTCTTGTTTGGAGCGATTTTTGTCGCACTGTTGTTTGGTTTTTTTGCGATCGATCATTCACCCGGGGCGAGCACGCACTTTCGGTTTGATGCAGATTTTATCGACTCTGAGAATCGCACGGCTGATCGAGTGGAAGCCGTCAACCTTGTGACCGCGCCGGTCCGGATCGTCCTGGGAATCGTGGGACTGTGTTTTTTCATGATTCCTGCTCGTGATCGTGTCGGCTGGGGAGGAGTGATCACGTTTGTTCTGCTTCTCTATCTTGGTTACATGGGATGCACGTTCTTCTGGTCAATCAACCAAAAGGTAACGTTGCATAAGATCGTCGTGTTAGCCTGTTTTGGTCTGGCGGCAGGAGGGCTTGCGAGGCAGTTCTCGATCGGGGAATTGATTTTCCTGTTTGTCACTGTCTGTATCAGCTACATTGGAATCGGGCTGTTGACGGAAATCGTCTTGGGCAACTTTACGCCGCACAGATCTGAGTATCGTTTTGTTGGTACCTGTCACCCAAACACATTAGCGGTGTACGGAACGTTTTGCTGCCTTGCGGCAGCCGTCTATTTTGGAAGAGCTCGTGTCCTCGATCCGTGGTTGATCACCATTTTTGCGATCGGTTTTATTACGTTGCTGGCGACCAAGTCACGCACGACGCTGGCGGGTTTTATCTTCGCATTGATGACGGTCCGGTTTCTGACATTCCGACCTGACTACCGAGTGTTTGCAAGTTCCCTGCTGGTGTTGGCAATGATCACGGGCGGCCTGTTTCTGGCTCTGTCGCGAAACAGTGTTCGTTCCGGGCTGGCTGGTTCGATGGCGATGGGACGCACCGAAGACGTGTCATCTTTGACGGGGCGTCTTCCGCTTTGGGAAGAACTGCTTCGCTCGATCGGCGACCGCCCATTCGTGGGGCACGGTTATCTGGCGTTCTGGGAAAAAGAAAAAATTGACTATTTGTCGGCGTTATTGAAGTGGGAAATTCCTCACGGGCACAATATGTACCTTGATGTGCTGCTTGATGGGGGATACATCGGCCTGGCCCTGTTTTTGCTGATTTTCGTTGTATCTTTGTATGTGACGTTCCGACGAGTGATTGTGAACTATGATAGGGACGTCTCGATCGTGTTCGGTTTACTGGTTTTTGCACTGGTGCACGGGTTCGCCGAGTCACTATTCAAGCTTCCCACATTTCTATCTTTCATGCTGGTCACTTTGCTGATGCGAACGGCTTTAACAGACGCTTCGGTTCGACAGTTGGTCGGGCCCGCCGATCCGACTGATGAATTGCAGTCTGAGGGAGTTGTCGTCTGATGAAGATACTGGTTTGCCATAATTACTATCAGCAACGGGGCGGCGAAGACCAGTTCTTCGAAGACGAAGCGAAGCTGTTGGAGTCGCGAGGCCATGAGGTCATTCGCTACACCACTCATAATGACTCGATCAAGGATCGTGGTCTTTTGTCCGTTGCCGCAAAAACACTTTGGAACAAAGAATCTGCAGAGCACCTCGCTTGTCTGGTGAAGCAGCATCGCCCCCATGTCTTGCACGCGGTGAACACCTTTCCTCTGTTCTCACCTTCTATTTTTCACGCGGCCCGAAAACTGAATCTGCCGACCGTTGCATCGGTCCAGAACTATCGATCATTCTGTGCTCAATCGATGTGTTTCCGCGATGGAAAATCCTGTGAAGCCTGTCTGGGGAAGATTCCGTGGCGTGCCGTCAAGAATGCTTGCTACCGGGGCAGTCGGACGGGGTCGGCTGTTGTCGCCGCGATGCAGATGTTGCATCGACACCTGCGAACCTGGCAAACCTGCGTTGACGTGATTTGCGTCGCATCCGAATTTTCAAAATCAAAGCTGGTCGCCGCCGGGTTTGATGCGAATCAGATGATAAACAAACCGAATTTCGTTTCGGTCGATCCGGGGCAACAGAGTGGTGACGGTAAGTTCGCGCTGTTTGTGGGGCGTCTTGCTGGTGAAAAGGGCGTCGACACGTTACTGGAGGCTTGGGATAAGCATCAGCTTTCTTATCCGCTGAAGATTGTGGGCGATGGCCCGGGTGCCCCCTTGGTCAAAGCTGCCGCACGGAAACAGCCCGGAATCGAGTGGATTGGGCGAGTTCCCAATGAACAGGTTTACGATTGGATGGGGCGAGCGGCCTGTCTGATTTTCCCGTCGGTCGGCTATGAATCCATGCCCAAGACATTGATTGAATCGATGGCTGTCGGGACTCCGGTGATTGGAGCCGACACCGCAAGCGTTCCAGAGGTAGTGCTGGATGGGCGGACCGGGCACGTTTTCAAAGGTGGAAACGCGGATTCCCTGGCAGAGAAAGTAAAACAGTTCTTCGCGTCGGAAAGTGATTGGCAGGCGATGCGATCCCGGTGCAGGCAGGAGTTCGAATCCCGATTTACGGCCGATCAGAACTATCAACTGCTGATGAAGATTTATTTGAAATCGATTCAGAAAAAAGGCCTTGCACCGCCAGAAGCCTATCCCATTGCGAGTAACTCAGATTTCAGCTTCACGCAAAGACGACTGATCTGACCGAAAAACCGGCGGCAACTGGCTTCAACGACTGAAACTCAGGCGACCCCGCTCCGTTCATTTGAAACGAACGTCAAGCCACTGATCTGCTCGATTCGCTTGCCAGATCGAACATTATGCCGGCGCTTCTTCGAGTACGGGGTCAAAATTCAGTGTCCCGAAGTAATCTTCCAGCGTTTCGGCTCGGCGAATTTCAATCACTTCGCCATTTGGCCGTAACAGCAACTCGGCAGAGCGTAACTTTCCGTTGTACTGAAAGCCCATCGAATGTCCGTGGGCACCTGCGTCGTGAATTGCCAGATAGTCGCCGGGCTGGACGGCCGGCAGGGGACGCTGAATCGCGAATTTGTCATTGTTCTCGCAAAGTGAGCCGACCACATCGACGGGTGACATTTCTGTATTGTCGCTGCCGATGGCAGAAATGTGATGATACGATCCATACATTCCAGGACGCATCAGATTCGCCATGGTTGCATCAACGCCAACATAATCGCGATACGTATGCTTGCGATGGGTAACCTGAGTCACCAGGTAGCCGTGAGGACCGGTAACGCAACGGCCGTTTTCCATAACAACTTGAAACTCTGGAACGCCTTGGTCAACAATCTTCCGTTGGTACAGTCGGCCAAGACGAGTGCCGAAATCTTCCCATGCGAAGGCGGTCTGGTCTGGTTTGTAAGGAACACCGACGCCACCCCCCAGATTGACGAAGTTTAACTTGATTCCCTGGTCTGCGTGAAGTTCAGCGGCAATATCGAAAAGTAGTCCCGCTGTTTCCAAATGGAAGTCAACGCTCAATTCATTCGACGCGACCATCGTGTGCAGTCCGAATTCCTTGACGCCAAGACTTTTAAGTTTCTGGTAGCCGTCAAACAGTTGCTGACGGGTGAACCCGAACTTGGCTTCGACCGGATTCCCAATGATCACATTGCCCGCTTTCATCTCTCCCGGATTGAAACGGCAACAAACCAGTTCCGGCACGCCAACGTTGTCGTTCAAATAGTCGATGTAGTTGATGTCATCCAGATTGATGATCGCGCCCAACTCGCGGGCGAACTGATAATCCTTGGCCATGGTGTTGTTCGAGGTGAACATGATGTCCTCGCCCGACAATCCGACACGACGAGATATCTCCAGCTCAGCCCCGCTTGAGCAATCCGCTCCCATGCCTTCTTCGATCAAAATTCTCAGAAGGTGAGGGTTGGGCGTCGCCTTCACCGCGAAATAATTCCGGAAATCAGTCCAACCGAACGCACTCCTCATGCGGCGGGCGGTCTCGCGGATGCCGGCCTCATCATACAAGTAAAACGGCGTAGGCCATTTTTCGGCAATGGATTGAATGGTGGCAAGGTCGAACGGAAGTTGCTTGGACATGTCAGAAAACTGAGCCGTATGAGGGTGCTTGAACGAACGAACGGAACCTTCAATCTTATTCTTTTGGCAGGTCGAACGACAGGTCCAAATTTGATTGGATTTCAACGCCAGCGGGGTTTGTTGACTTAATTCATGTCACAGTAACGTACCTGTCACAGTAACGCGGGAGCAATCACGCCCAGACGCGTTGGGGCTTGCTGACGCAGTGGACGAGGCTACGAGTCCATTCTGGACAAAATTCTGACGTAAAAATCAAAACCCGAAACGCGAATGAGGGACGAAAGATCTCTCGCTGACGCGGCGGTTTGCGATTAGGTCAACACGCCCAATGGCCGGGATACGTCACCCGACCTCAGCCACTCTCTTGGACCGTTCAACGGGGCGAAAGTTCACGTTTCAAACTACTGCTTTGTCTAACTTAAAACTTGGGGTTGGCACTTTATTTTGATTCGGTCGGTCAACCCTGATGTTCAGTTGGAGCAAAGCACTACCGAAGAAAGTCCAGCAAATTCGTGCTGGAAATCTGAGCCGTAACGGCATACGTGAATTCCAGCAGATTCTGGTCATTTTGCAAACGCAAAACGGTCGCAGGAATGTCGGTCGCTGCCAACTCGCTGAGGCGAGTTTCGGTTTCCAGCTGCAGGTCGATCACTCGGTTGTCCAGCTCATTCAAGGTTTGCAGGGATGCCGCCTGCTTTCCCAGAACCTCCAGGACGTGGTCGGACAATCGATCCAGGTCACCAACGCGGCGGTCGAGTGATTCAGCCAGTTCAACGTCACTGAGATCTCGTGTCCCACGAAGGTCCTGCGAGAGCTCAAACAGCACCTGAAACACATCAGACGTTCCAGGGAACTCCAGGTAGTCGTCACCCGTCGAACGAACATCGCGGGTATCGATGTGAGTCTGTTTGCCAGTGGTTGAATCGACGATCGTCTGGCTTGCAGAGAAGTCGATCGCGGTCGTGGTCAATCCTCCATCGACGCTCACTGTTCCATCAGATGTGATATCAATGGTGCCATTGAATCCGACGGAAATGGTACTCGTGTTGATGAAAACTTCTTTACCATCGTTACTGACCACTCGTAAGTCGGTGTCGGATCGAGTCCACTCGACCGCGGCGGCACCATTGAGCGACACGGTGCCGAAGTCACCTGTCCCGCTGGTGTCTTCGATGGTCAACGTGTGTTCACCCGTGGGGCCCAGAACGGTATCTCCCCCGACGGAACTCAATCCGGGGGCGACACCCGAAGCTCCTGAATAACTGGTTGAGGTGTGCCTGACTTGTAACGTTGCTCGCCCAACCAGACTGTCGGTGCCCTGCCCGATCTTTGCGCCCGTCGAGCCAAGGATGACTGCTTCCGTTCGGTCAACGTCAGAGAATATTCGATCGGCTCTTGCGAACGTGTCGACCGAAATCGCATCATTGATGTACGCACGCCCATTGTTGTCGGATCCCTGGTAGTCAACGGATAACGTTCCTCCGCTGACTTGAGGACCAGAAAACTGATACGGCTCCGTATTTGCTTTTGCGCCAGAATACAGGAATGAACCTGCAACCTCCGTTCTGGATGTTTGCTGCAATGATAAAAGTATTCCCTCAACTTCAACGGCTAACGCGTTGCGCTCGGCAGTTGAGGTTGCCTGGATGCCTTGTTGCGCAAGGCTCTTCGCGCGAACCAGCAAGGTATTGGCTTGTTGCAGTTGCGAGACGCTGGTGTTCAACTTCCCTTCCGAATCCGCGATGGTGCTGGATTCGCTTTGTAGTTCCTGCAGCCTTACCGAAAGAGAAGATACTTGACGAAACGTGACGGGATCGTCAGACGAACGTTCAAGTTGCAGTCCCGATGAGATTTGTCGCTGGTACTTGATAATATTGGCATTGTACTGCGCGGAGTATCGGAGCGCTTGGCTGCTGCTTGCAAAAGAGGTTGTACGAAAATTCATGGTTGGCCTGGCATCAGAGGGAACAAGTCTGCTTTCATTGCAGTGGAAAACAGATTTTTGTTTTAACGGATGATGTTAACGAGGGTCTCGAACATCGAATCCATCGTTCGAATTACCTGCACCGCCGCATCATAAGATTTCTGATACTGGTTCAGCGCGAGTAGTTCCTCGTTCAAGTCAACGCCCGAAATGGCGTTTCGATCGGCTTCATATTCGAAGTTCAATTGTTCAATACTGCTTTGCAACGCGGCGGAACTTTGAACCTGGATTCCGATTGCGGCGGTTGCTTCCGCGAGAAAATCTTCAAAGGTCAGCGTGCCCTCCTGAAGCACCTGGGCCTCCCTGAGGACAAGGAAGCTCTCAATATTTCTGGTATCGGCGATTTCGCCAGACTTTGAACTCGCGATGCGATCAGGGTTGTCAACGATCCTGCTGTTCACCGCGATGTTGCTGGCGTTGGTGCCTTCGAAAAAGCTGTTCATTCCCAAAGCCGACAGGATTCCACTCGTGTCAGAATTCGCCACTTGGTCGAACTCAAACGTGTCACCTGCCCCGACGTCGCCCGGGCCGAATGTGATGAACGTGCCATCGCCCAGCGCAAGTTCGGAACCGGCTTCGTACCCCTCCCCGATTTCAACCTGCGTAACGTTTCCAAGGTCATCAGTCACGTTGGCAACAAGCCCGGGCGTTTTCCCAATGGTTCCTGAACCCGCGACCGAAACCGTCAGTCGCCGGTTCTCTGGATTTTCAAATTCTCCACCAATTTGAGGCGTCGACGTGCCTGTAAAGCCAGTCAGGTCGGGAACGGTTGTCAGTCGTCCGGTGAAGTCAAAGGAGAATCCGGGTTCGGCGAAAACGGACAGCTTTCCGGTGTTCGAATCGACCACGGCCTGAACGTTATCAAGGTTGCTGATGTTGGCAGCGACATCTTCAAGTGAATCAATCGCCGGATCGATTGAAATCCCGGTTGTTCGTCGGTTACCATTGCCGTCCGTGATGGTTAGAAAAAGCTCACCTTCTTCAACGGGAAAGGCAAGTCCTGATTCATCTAAAGGGACCGTGGTGTCGTCGACCGCACGTGAACCGGATATCTGTTCGAATGGACCCTCCAGGCCGAGTCCCGTTGCATGGGCTTGATCAAGTTCTCGCATCAGGCCGGTTGCGAATTCATCGACTTGCGACTGATAGGTTTCAGTGATCGAGTTACGAGTTTCCAGCAACGAAGCAATTTTTCCACCGTTGATTTTGAGCGGTCGATCTCCGTTTTCGAGCCGGATTTCCCTGGTTCCGTCGGGGTTGGAAAATGCTTCAAAACGTACTGGCGAAGCGCCGATGAAAACCGGACTTCCGGTCAGCGTCAAACCGAGCTTGTTTTGCAGTTGTTCGACACGTTGCACATCCACTCGTTCAGCGATCTCATTGATCAGTTGATCACGTTGGTCAAGAAGGTTGTTCGGAGTATCAATGGAACTGGAAGTTTCAATTCGGCTTTGCAGTTCAACCAATCGTTCAAGCTGCTTGTTCAATGCATCGACTTCTGAATCAATCTGTTGATCAATGGACTGTTTCAGTTCGCCAAACTGATCCGAAAGATTGCGCGTTCGAGTCGCAAGGTTGACTCCCTGATTCACGATCGACGTTCGCAGTGCACGCTCACCCGGATTCGCCGACAGACGCGAGACCTCATCAAAAAAACCAGTCAACGCATTCTGGATGGTGCCTTCGCCCGGCTGAAGGTAGTTCTCGATCTGTCGTTCGATCACATTTTGTTGTTCGATTTTGGCAAGGTCAGAAATTGAATTGGTATAGACACTCTCAATCACCTGGTCACGAACGCGTTCAACTCGATTGACGTCAACGCCCGTTCCCTGGTAAAAGCGTCCGACCAGCTGCGACTGTCGTACTTCCATGTGTACGACCTGCCGGTGGTAACCTTCCGTGCCAGCATTGGCGATGTTTTGTGACACGTTGTCGATCGCGAATTGACTGGCTTGTAACGCCGATAAACCGATTCCAAAATTCATGATGTTTTCAATCGCGTTTCGTTGTAGTGCTTTGTCTGAGCTGAACGGACCCGTTTAAGTCGTGCTTGCACACCAATCGATTTGGCGGACAGTTTTTCCACGATCGATCCATTCAGGTCTACTGGACCACTCGTGCTTTGTTCCAACCCATTTTTTTGG
This sequence comes from uncultured Pirellulaceae bacterium, assembly GCA_964468915.1. Lineage (GTDB taxonomy): Bacteria > Planctomycetota > Planctomycetia > Pirellulales > Pirellulaceae > Mariniblastus. The sequence continues at coordinate 45,123 of CAYXWX010000001.1, read as the reverse complement.
TTGTCACTTGCGGAGGATCTCGTTTTATCTTTTTCTTTCGGGGTTCACGGAATGATGATTCGGCAGGTCAACCTTGATTTTCAGTTGGAACAAAGCACTAACATGTTGTTTGGATGAAATTTCCCGGGATCCGATGTGTCGCCCCGGAAGTCGATGCTCCAGAAGCGTCGTAGCCTGACGAATCCGCCGGTTGAAGAGCCAATCCCGTCAGCAGGCGGTTATAGAAGTCCATCGTGTAAACCAATACCGCTTGATTTCCCATTGAGATTGCTTGAATCCGATTCAGTTTGGAACGAATTTCATTCCGTAGCTGTGTCAGACGACTTCGTTGAGGATCTGGAACACGCCGAGCGAGTTCTTTGGCCGTCAGCGGGCTGCGCGAATTCGAGTGAGCTTGAATCGAACGTATGTGATCGATCATTGCGTCTCGACCGGACTTGAGCGGTTCGAATCGGCTGCCCAATCGTTCTTTCAGTCGCGCGATTCGCAGCGCGACATCCGTTGGTGGATCACGTTTTTCGTCAGCGGCGGGCGCTCGATTTCTTCTGCCCACCCGCAGCAGATCTTGCAGTTCCAGGCTGGATTCGATTACCGCGTCCAGAAATTCCGATTCGGACTCCAATTGACGAATAATTCTGTCAGCCTTGTCGACAAGAACATGTTTTTGAGGGTTTTCGTCCATTGTTTTCCTTTCAACTACATCAATCTTACAGTCACGGTCGGTAAACGTTTGGAGCGAAAAATTCTGCCAGGCTTTCCCGGTCAGCTGGTAGTGTGATCGAACAAAATCGTTAAACCTTGCCCAAAAACAAACCCCATGTGGTGCGTGGCACCGCAGTTTCAGCACTGCAAATCAGGATTAGAGCGCGTTTCGTTTAAGTCTAGCGGCTTTTCGATACTTTTCGCTTGGTTTTTAAACGCCGCAGACGCTACAGTTAAGTGCAACATGCACTAAACCCTAAGATTGTGGCACGTTGGCCAGGTAAGAACTTACCGCATCTGATATTCCCAGCGGTGAGGCTTCTGCGAGGTGTTGACTCATAAACAAGTCAAACATCCCTCCAAAGGTGTCACTTTCATCGCCGCCAAAAAGCCCGCCGTTCTCCTGGTCCAGCGTGTTTCGCATCTCTTTCAGCAACATGGACAGGAAAACAGATTCGAATTCCGATGCCATTTCCTCAACGCGATCGGGCGTGACCTCAGAACGAGAATTCGGTGAATCTGTTTGTTCAAGTGCCGACAGAAAGTCCTCAGCGGTGGATACCGCGTCGTTCGATTCACTTTGACCAACGAATGGCACAGGAACAGACGACAGCAAGCTGTTGATCGCATCCATGCGAACATCTCCTGAAATGAGTTAGTTTTTATTCGATTACCAATTTAGCCTGTAAAGCTCCCGAGGCCTGGATTGACTGGAAGATGCCAATCAGATCCTGAGGCGAAACGCCCAGCACGTTTAAAGCCGTCGCGAGTTCGCCGACCGTCGTCTGTTGATTCAGTATGTTGTATCGTCCCCCGGTTTCGGTCGCGGTTACCTGAGTTCTTGGCAAGACCACGGTCTGCCCATCAGAGAAAGGGGCTGGTTGAGACGCGATAGGGGTTTCGCTGGTGGTAATGATCAGGTTGTCATTGGCGAACATGATTCTCGATAACCGTACGTTCTGACCGACCACAATGGTGCCTGTCTTCTGATTGATCACCACGCGAGCTGGGATATCCGGCTGGACACGCAGATTGTTCACCATCACCACAAAATCAATTTTGTTTTGCTGGAACGTTCTGGGAAACAGCACATCGACACTGCCTTGATCCCGCGCACGTGAATGGCCTGGAAAGTAACGATTGATTTCGGTTGCAATTCGGTAAGCTGTCGCATAATCCTTGTTGCTTAACAGCAGACGAAACCCTCGATGTGGGAACGCAGGGCCATCTTGAATTCCCACTTCAACGGTTGCTTGAACTCGCCCCGTTGTGTCGTGGTTTTTCGATACGCTGGCACCTTCACCACCTGCTGAGAAACCTCCCAGGACTAATGCACCACCAGCGACAGCGTAAACCTGATTGTCAAAACCTCGCAACGGAGTCGTGTGCAGTTCGCCGCCGTAAAGCCCAATCGCGTCGTCGAAAATGGAAACGGTTGCCGTGACTTTCTCTCCGGCTCTTACGAACGGAGGGATTTCTGCTGTGACCGCCACCACCGACTGGCTCCCTGACGGAATGTTGCGTGCAAGGATATCAAAGTTTCGAAGCATATTTCGGGCGAGATCCTGTGTCAGTAACGACTTGCCGCCCGTTCCCTTGAGCCCGGTGACCAGTCCAATTCCCGTTACGCGGTTGGCCCGATGACCTTCAACGGAAGTGATGTCCTTGATGCGGACGCGGACTTCGGGGCCCGCCACGATGCCGGGGAATTGCTGGTTGGGCGCCGCCGTTGGGTTCAATGTTGGTGCTCGAGCGAGACGTTTCGCGCGAACCGGATCCTCAGACCGCTGCGGTCGATTGACCGTCGGTTCGGTGAATGGCGACTGAGCCCGGGCTGCAGAAAAATCTGTCAACAAGGCGGCCAGTAGAAACAGTATCGATAGAGCGTTTTTCGTCATGATGTCGCCAGATCAATGGCGTGAAATACAATTCTGGATTCTTGATGTTGAGGTTGGATCAGTATGGCCACCAACTGTTGAACTTTTTTCCCAGCCAGCCCTGGTTGATAAATTTTCCTTCGGCGCTTGCCTGTCTGTCGGCTTCGTACTCAATCACAAGGTTGGAAATGAATCGTGACGAAACCGTGTTGTTGATGTCGAGATCCGTACTACGAACAATTCCCGTCAAAATCAGTTTTCGGTTGTCGCCTTCCAGCAATACGTTCCGTGTGCCGCTGATCAGAAGGTTCCCGTTAGGAAACACGTCCATGACGGTCACGGCAAAACGATCGATGAACTCTCGCTCGCTACGATACTGGGTGTTCCCATTGAAGTTTCTGCTGGCTGCCGAATCCTGGTCGAAGTTCAGTCCACCCGAGGCGGAGCCCAGATTGCCGGCGAAACCGTAGTTGCCAGTCTGCTCGCTGGTCGCGCTGTTTTGCTTGATCATCAGGCGTTGATCACGGTTTTCAATATCCGATTGCTCGTTAATTGTGACAAAAAGCAAGTCGCCAATCTTTCGAGCTTTCACATCAGATACCAGGTTCACCATCCGCGAATCCCGACGTTGCCAGAGTGAAGGTTGTTGTGCAACGGCCGCGTTCGAACCTGCCATCGCGCATGCCGCAACGATAAACCCGAGCAATCTGATTGAGGTGTTCAGTCGATCCATTTTTTCGATTCTGTGTTTTGGCAATTTTTGACTCGTTCTGCTATGACCAGATCAGTATCGAACTTCCGCGGTTGAGCCATCGATCACTCTGGCAACGATCTGCTCGCGAGTATGTGGGTTCAACAACGCGATTTGATCGCCGGGATTTCCCGAGTCAATCGCTCGTGCGCCTTTAAGCGTTACTTCCAATGGTCCGCGTCGCACAATCACATTGATCAGCGCATTCTTGCGAATCGCGTGTTCGGTCTTGCGGACCGTGGTCTGCACCCCGGAAGACTTGATCAGATCGTACTGACCGATGTCCGCACGACTGGTTCTGCCAACGACCTGTTCCAATGAAGCAAACCGAACACGGCGACTGTCGATGGCTCGTCGGACGCTTTCCACATTGTCAGCATTCATCACATCTCCTTTGCGAATGGGTTTACTCGCAACGACGAGTTCGCGAAAAAGGGCGATTCGCACGTTCAGTCGAGTTTCATGCGTCTGCCCGCTGGTATCCGAAAGCTGGACTGCGATGTGCTTCTGTCCCAACGGCAGTTCCGCCGGCATGTTCTGAACGATCCGCAGTGATCCGGGAAGAAGCGGCCTGTTCCCGATCTCAGCTGAACTGGAATCCAGTTTCACTGACAAGTCTTCGTGAATGATCTGGTAGCGATGGGCCAGATTCTGGTGCAGTGCTGATTCGAGTTCACTCAAGACGCTTGCGGCTTCAACTTTTGTGACTTTGACCTCACTGACGCCCGTGAGGACCAGGTCCGAGTGGTTTAACCCGGCGAGCGCTAACCGAATACGAACCTGCTCACGCGAAACCAGAACAGCGGAATCCCCTCTGGTAAACGTATCCAGATCCAAAGCCGCCAGCTTGGAAGCCAGTTGTGGGCTGGATGTTTCGATGGTTGCCACGTCGCCAAGACGGACCACCTTGTTGACGCTGGACGCAACTTCGTGCTGCAAGTTAACGCGAATTGGTTCACCGGCGGTCACAGCGGCAGGCATTCCCACAAAAACCGCAGCCAGAACAACACAGCAGCGGAAACTTTGGCAAACCCGATTCGTGAAAATCCCGGTTGCCGTGTTCTTTTTCGTCAAAGGAATTGGCGATTCGTATGACGATGTGACGTTTTGCTGCCGCACAGCATGAAACTTAAACATCAATACTACCTGACGATCTGACTTGTGTTGGACAACATTTCGTCACCTGCCCGAATGGCACGCGAGTTGATTTCATAAGCACGCTGTGCCGTGATCAGCGAGACCATTTCGGAAACGACCTGGACATTGGAGCCTTCTAATGATGATTGTCTGATCGATCCGTAACCCGTGGATCCCGGGATTCCCGCCAGCTCCGGTCCTGAGGCTTCACTAACCGCGTAAAGGTTTCCGCCCAGTTGTCTCAGGCCGGCCATGTTGGCAAAACGATAAAGCTCAATCGCTCCGGCTTGTGACACGACGCCGTTTTCAAGAAAACTGACCTGCCCCGTCGCATCAATGCTGATTTGTTCCGCAGTGTTTGGGATCGTAATGTTGGGATCCAGGGGTCGACCATCACCGTTGACCATCAACCCGTCGGCATTCAGGACAAACGACCCGTCCCGCGTGTAAGCAAAATTTCCATCGGGCAGGGTCACCCTGAAGAACCCGTCACCTTCGATCGCCATGTGAGTGGAAATTCCGGTGTCGTTGGCAACGCCTTGCGTAAACACATTGGTCGTACCCACGGGGCGAACGCCGTTTCCAATTTGCAAACCGATGGGAGCCAGTTGTCCGTCCGACGTTGGGGCTCCGGGCAGTTTGGTCACGTCGTAGATCAAGTCGGCGAATTCCAGGTGGCTGCGTTTAAAGCCGGTTGTGTTGACGTTTGCCAGGTTATTGGCCGTGTTGTCAATCAGCAGCTCCTGGGCTCGCATCCCGGTTGCGCTCGTGAAAAAGGCTTTCAGCATGGTGGGGTCTCCTGGTTCAATTTCGAAAACTCACGGTGTTCTTAAACAACACCCCTACGCGCGAACGTTTTCCTGAATGGCGTCAGAGATTGTCCGAATCGCACGTTGGGCTGATTCGAAATGCCTTGATCCGATGATCAGGCTGATTAGCTCCGTCACGGGATGAGCGTTCGAAAGCTCTCGGCTTCCCTGAACGATTGCACTTTGTTCGGCAGGGGTTGGGACGGCATTACCCGCCTGAAACGAGATCTGGCTGTCAGAGGTCAGCTGCCGGTTGTCTTCAAATGTGACGACAGAAATCCTGCCGAACTCCTGTCCATTGGCCGAAACCCCTCCGGCTGAATCAATCACCAGGTCTCGGTCAGATACTTCGGGCGGTACAGTAATGGGCTGGCCATCGGAAAGGATTGGCATTCCATCACCGTTGACCAACTGATTCTGAGTGTCCCTGAACAAGGCTCCGTTTCGCGAATAGAATTCGCCCTCTTGCCCTTGGAACGTGAAAAAGCCTTCTCCGCTGATTGCGATATCCAGCGGTCGCCCTGTCGGTTCATGCCGCCCTTGAGAAAAATCGGTTGCAATCTGAGCCACGTTCGTTCCGGGTCTCGAGTCTCCCGGCTGCCCTCCATTTTCGGTTCTCTCGTGAAACGCAAACAGCATTCGTTTGTGCCCCGGCGTGCTCAGGTGAGCAAGGTTGGACGCAATCAAATCCTGTTGCCGACTGAAAATGTCCAGCGCGGTTGCTCCGCTGTAAAGTCCGTTCAGCATTCGAGCCGTGTCCTGGCCAACCCGTGGCCGCTAAATAATAACAATAAGATGTAGGGAAAAGTGATCGGCGCAAATGCTCAGCGAGCGTTCGTCCTCCACCGACCACCGCTCATCGCATCGTCCATCGAAAACCCGGATCATCAACAATTCCGGTTATCCGGCTGACAATGGTCGCGCAAATCTGAACGGAGGAAACGATTTCTTCCGATTGGAAAAATTTTCCGCCAGCATGAAGCGAAACTGCAGATACGTGGTTGGCGTTTAAGGCGCTTCGTTGTCATTCGTGCGGGGTGCCGCCGAATTGTAAACCTGTAACGTCTGGGATGAACCTGCGCTCATGACTCGTCGATACAGAATCTGATTGCGTAAGATTTGACGGTCATTGTTGGAAGAAACGACCAATGATCTGCGGGTTAACGCGAACCAGTTTCAGCTTGAACATGTGGAAATGAAGTCATGTCTACCGATACGGCAGAAGAATCCGAACCACAAGAATCATCAGGAATGATGATGAAGCTATTGGTCTGGTTGGTTGTGGCGACGTTGGCTGTCGGCGGCGGAATAGCCACTCCGTTTGTGATCTCGACATTCGCAAGCTCAGAAGACGCTGCGGTTGAGGAAGAAAGCATGCCAGAGCCTGATCCTGAAGAAGAGGTCGAGTTCATTGATTTCGATGAAGTGACGGTCAATCTCGATGAGGCTCGGTTCAGTCGCTACCTGAGAATCAACTTTTCACTTCAAGTTGCAAAATCACAACGAATGGAAATCGAAGAGAAGATCCTCGCCAAGACAACGATCTTCAAGAACTGGATTCAGGTCCAGGTCGCAGAAAAAACCACCGAAGATCTGCGTGGAAAGTACGGTCGCAATCGGCTGCGTCGAGAGATCCACGACTACTTCAACAAAGAGTTGTTTCCCGATGGAATCGAGCGAATTCAGGACGTGCTGTTTCGGGAGTTTCACGTCCAATGAGCGATCCGACTTACCAGGTTTACGATTTTGCGGCCAGCGCTCGTGTTGAGCGACCGTTGTCCCTTGCGTTGCGTCGCTGGCTGGACAAATTCGCAGAGCGATTCGTTGAGCAGTATAGTAATTTCTCGCTGACTGAGATTGAGGCCGAGGCATTGCTGGTCGATGCGGAGACGTTCGAGGATCTGCAAAACAAGTGGCAGGCCCCCTCATTCAGCGCGGAGGTCCAGCTGCAGGAAGGCGAATTCAGCGGAATGCTTGTCGCGGAACGGTCAGAGATCCTGAAACTGTTGATGGATATTCTGGGTAGCACCGACGGAGAGACCGAAGACCGGGAATTGACGTCGGTTGAGGCTTCTCTGTGCGAGATGATTTTTGAACAGGCGGCCAGTACGCTTGCCGAAAGCTGGCCTGAGCAGGAACCGTTGACTCAGGAGTTGCAGCCGCTCGATTTTCAGCCAGCTCACAGTCGTCTTTTTGCGCCAGATGAATTACTGCTTAAATCCGGGCTGTTAATCAAACTGCCTGATCGTAGTGTGTCCATTCAACTGCTGCTGCCGAAGAGTGACACTTCTCAGCTACTGAAAGTGCCCATGCGTGCTCCTTCTGCACCAAATCCTGCCTCGCGACTTGATCCGAGCCAGATTGCACTGATCAGTGTGAACGTATCGGCAGAACTGGGCTCGACGAAAATTCCAATGACCGAGCTGGCGACGATGGCGGTCGGTGACATCATTGTGCTGGATCAGGCGATCGAAAATCCATTGACTCTGTTTGCCAATGACGAACCGGCCTTCGAGGCATGGCCCGGCCGCCGCGAAAAAAATCAAGCTATGAAGATCACATCGTTTCTTGTTTGATCAACGACGCAGGAATTCCCCACGCAAAGAAATATCATGACTGCCGAAACCGACGCAACTGATTCTGAGGAAGTCGAAACACCAGCCGATACGGCAGGTGCAGAGAACGAAACGACCACGACCGAGCAAAATCCTGAATCTTCAGAAGCAACAGGTGATGCGGAAGGTGACGTGCAGGTCAACGATGTCGATTTTCAATCACTCGAGGACACCACAGCTTCCGGCGGAAAACCGCAGGACCTGAATCGATTTCAAGAGATCAAAGTTACGGTTTCGGCAGATCTGGGACGTGCGAACGTGCCACTGCAAAAACTGATGAGTCTGGGAGAAGGGTCGGTGTTGGAGCTTGACCGAGAGATTGGCAGCCCGGTCGAGCTGGTTGCCCAGGGGGTCACCCTTGCTCTGGGAGAAGTTGTTGTCGTCAACGGTAATTTTGCGATCCGTGTTACCAAAGTTTATGAAGGTCAGGCCGGTTAAATGAAAACCATTGCATCGATCTCGCCATCCCGTTTCTCAGTTCTCGTTTCGATGACAGCGTTTCTGAGCGTTGGCGCACTGTTTGTGACGGACGTGGCGGCCCAGAATCCGTTGCGATATGTCGACGCTGCTCCACCTGAAACGGCTGATCGCGACACTATCCAGCATCGGGAATCGGAACGTGAGCCGATCGACAGGATGCCAGCGGAGGTCCATCAAGCGATTTACCAGAACGACCAAACGTACGCGAAGATTCATGTGGATCGGGCGGTCGAGCCAGCCAATCATGTTGCCCCGTTCCATGTTCGAAAGTTGCCCGGTTCTCGCATTGACGTTGCATCCGAACCTCCCGTCGAAAACGAGCAAACCGCTGATTCCCGCAACGATCTCGAGCTGATTGGAAATGCGCTGGGAAGCGTTCAATCCTCAATCGAGCCACGCGATCTTGAAGTTGTACCGGTTGGCATGAAGCCTCGAAAAGCAACGTCCGTTGATATCGAGCCACAGGCAGTGCCAGTCGAGCAGGCAAGAAACGATTCACGGGGTATCGAGGCACCGGCTGTGTCAGTTGATGCTCTGGTTGCCACCAATGCGTCAGGCCCGGCCTTGGTCGATTCAGCGCCCGCAGCGGCTGGTTCGGTGTCGCCTGAGTTCAGGAAGGTTATCGAGCGAATCGCACTGAGCACGTGTCTGGTTTTGTGCGGAGGAGTTGGTTTCATTCTGGTGGCAAAGCAATTCTTCAAGTTCAAAAACAAGCCCAACCCACAAAAGCCTGCAACGAACTCAATTCAGATCAAGTCGACGCTGAAGCTTTCGCCGAAAGCAAATCTTTTTCTGGTGGAGACGGGTAAGCATCGAATGGTTGTCGCCAGCGATCAAACCGGTATTCGATCCGTCGTGCCATTGACTGATTCATTTGCTGACACACTGGAATCGTTTGACCAGGAAGAAAGCATTGAAGACACGTCCGCTTTGGTTTCAGCTGCCGCGAGAATGAAATCGACGGCCGCAGACACTTTTGAAATCGATCGCGGAAAACTCCCGCCCGAGATGTATTCCCTGGCGTCGGTTGGCAAGCAAGCGGCTCGCTCCAGCGGCACGAAACGAGCAAAATCGAAATCGGGATCAGCGAACGAAGCTGGAAACGTCTCTTCATCGGAAGCCGAGATTCGCCGGAAAATGGAAAACGCTTTGCGTGATCAGGGATTGAAGGATCTGCTGTTGAAATCGTTGCAGGCCAAGGCCGCGTGAGGGTTTTTGTCGGGCTCTGCAATCGTATGGAAGCGGTTGAGGGTTTGGAGTGACGCACATTTGAGACGTGATGGGCAAGGAGGCCTCTCATGGATTTGACATTTTTAATCGCACAGGTTGACCCTGCGGAGGCATTCTCCGAACTCGCGCCACCGGTGCAGATTGCGCTGTTCCTTGGTGCGATGAGCTTCGCGACCGCCGCGCTGGTCAGTCTGACCGCGTTTACTCGAATCATCATCGTGCTCTCTTTTGTCCGACGCGCGTTGTCGACGCAGGAGATTCCTCCAAATCAGGTAATGCTTGGCTTGTCGTTTTTTCTGACGCTGTTTGTGATGGCTCCCACGATGGAGAACATTAACAGCAATGGTGTTCAGCCCTACCTTCAGGCGCAACAATCTGAGGCCACAAAGGGTGATTTTACTGTGACTCAGTTGTGGCAAGTCGCGTCCGACGAGATTCGTCTGTTCATGACGGCTCACACTCGCGGCAACGACCTGCAACTGTTCGTTGATCTGTCAAAAACCCCACAGCCATCGGCTGCCAGCGAGGCTCCACTGAAAGTGTTGATTCCTGCGTTCATCATCAGCGAGTTAAAAACCGCTTTTGTGATGGGCTTTTGCATCTACATCCCTTTTCTGTTGATCGACCTGGTGATTTCGACCGTGTTGATGTCATTGGGAATGATGATGATGCCGCCGGTCATTGTATCGACACCCTGCAAGTTGTTGCTGTTTGTTCTGGTGGATGGATGGCAACTGATTTCGAAAGCACTGGTCAGCAGTTTTGCTGTCTGAAGATTGATCTAACGAAGCGACGTCAACGGAGAATAGAAAATTTCCACCGCGCCTACCAATTTAGGATTTGCTCAACGCAGCGAGACATGGCTTTCTGCCACGTTTTTGATGACGCTGGTCGTGCTGGTCGTGCCATTGCCGACTTTCCTGCTGGATATGTTTCTGGCGATGAACCTGGCGTCGGCAATTCTGCTGTTGTTGATCACGCTCAACGCGCGACGACCGCTGGACGTGTCCGTGTTTCCGTCTTTGCTGCTGCTGATGACGTTGTTTCGGTTGGCTTTGAACGTCGCAACGACTCGCCTGATTCTGCTTAATGGAAACGCCGGGAAAATCGTCGACACGTTTGGCGACCTGGTCGTTGGCGGAAACTTGATCGTTGGAGGCGTTATCTTCCTGATTCTGGTCACGATTCAGTTCATCGTGATCACCAAGGGTGCGACGCGGATCTCAGAAGTCAACGCACGTTTCACGCTTGATGCGATGCCCGGAAAGCAAATGGCGATCGATGCGGAGCTGAACGTCGGGGCGATCGATGAAAAAGAAGCCAAGAAGCGCCGGGCTGATCTCGCTTCGGAAGCCGAGTTCTACGGAGCGATGGATGGTGCCAGTAAGTACGTTCGTGGTGACGCGATCGCGGGCTTGGTTATCATGGCGGTCAATATTCTGGGCGGCGTGTTGCTGGCGGTGAGCACCGGTCAATCGCTGACCGACGCCTTGCAGCTTTACACGATCCTGACCATCGGTGATGGATTGGTGTCGCAGGTTCCTGCACTGATCATCGCAACGAGTGCCGGTATTCTGGTTACCAAATCGTCGTCCGAATCCAATCTCGGTCAGGAGATTGGCTCGCAGGTGATGCGTGGGCATCGAGCGATGTTCACCGGTGGCATCATCTTGTTGTTGATGGTGTTGGTGCCCGGGCTTCCAAAAACTCCCTTCATTCTGATGTCTGGCCTTGTCTTTTTCATGACACGTCAGGCAAAGCAACAGGAAGACGAGGCCGCGGTGTCGCTGGACGCCGAAGCCGAAGGTGAACCGGCAGCTCCAGACGTTTCTCCGGACCAGAAAGCACTCGACGATTTCCTGCAGCACGACAGGATCGTCGTTGAAATTGGTGCCGCCTTGATCCATCTGGTCGAACCGAAACGCGGCAAAGGCATCGTCGACCGAGTAACGACCTTGCGCAAAGACATTGGTAATCAGTTCGGGTTCTGGGTTCCCAATGTCCGCATTCGAGACAACTTGCAGATCGACGTGCAGGAATACCGCATCGTCATCAGCGGACGGAAGGTCGGCGTCGGAAACATTCAACCCGCTGGTTTTCTGGCGATCAACCCAGGCAGCGTCAGCGTTGAAGTGGATGGTACCGAGACGACGGATCCTGCGTTTGGTTTGCCTGCCAAATGGATTGACGAATCGGATCGGCGTCGCGCAGAAATTGCCGGCTACACGGTCGTGGACGCCGCAACCGTGTTGATCACACACCTCGGTGAATGTTTGAAGAAGCACTCGCATGAACTGCTGGGCCGCGAGGACATGCAGAAAATGCTTGACAAGCTGAAGGAAGTCGCTCCCTCGATCGTCAATGAAATCAAACCCGAAACATTGCGTAGCGGGGTACTGCACCAGGTACTGGTCAGCCTGCTGCGTGAGTCAGTTTCGATTGCTTCGCTGGAAAAAATTGTCGAATCCGCGATCTACCATAGCGGGCAGACAAAACTGGTTGCCGAGCTGACGGAGCTGGTCCGCGCTGACATCGGTCCCGTGATTGTGGATCGTTTCCGAGATGATTCAGGGCGAGTCAACGTGATTCTTCTTGAGCCGAAACTTGAACACTGGTTGCGACAGAACGTGAACGGGGAAATGATCGCCATGCAGCCCGACCATTTGGGAAAACTGGTCGACAAATGCAAGCAGTCGTGGGAACTGGCGTCGATGAAGAACCAGCCCTCAGCGGTTTTGGTTGACTCGTCGATTCGACGCGCCTTGCGTCAGACCGTGCACCGTTCGCTACCTCAGGTATCGATCGTTGCCTATCACGAAATTCCCGCGGATCTTTTGATCGAACCGGTGACCGTGATTCGCCACGACGATGTGTTTGACGGTGAAGCTCCATTGCAACCACCGCCGCAGGGTGATTCGTTGCCCGCTGCAACCGCGGCATCCAATGCAGGATCCAATCACCCTGATCAGGTTGACGTCACGAAAGGAGGATCGCCTTGAGCCTCAATCACCAACTGGCCCGAAGACGCTTGAAACGCAAAGGGCCACTCGCACAGGTTTGCGCTTTGCTGACGGCGTGCTGCGTTTGCCTGATTGGCGTCTCGGCCGGTTTGGAGCCGCATGTCATCCTTTGGCGAGCGGCCGTGTCCGCGTTCATTCTCGGGTCAATCGTTTCGTTTGGACTCAGTGTGATCCATGTCGCCAACACAACGCGAACTTAACCGCTTGAATTCGACGCTTTGTTCGAGTCGTTATTTTTTACAAAGAAGAATGCCATGAACAACTCTGCAACTCAAACTTATCTGCACACATCCGTCGAGCAAATGCGCGAGCAATTGATTCTCGATAATCTGATTTACGTGCGAAAAATTTTGAGCACATTGATGACCAACCTGCCAGCCAATTACGACCGGGATAACCTGGAACAAGCCGGGATGGTCGGTCTGGTGGAGACCGCTCGAACCTTTGACCCCAGTCGAGGCGTCAGCTTTCGCACGTATTGTTATCCACGGATTCGAGGAGCGATTGTCGATGAAATGCGGAAAAATTCGCCCATTCCGCAGCAGATGATGATTCACATCAATGCCGTCAAAGCCGCGTATGAGCGTTTGGGCCACCCGGTCAGCCCCGAGGATCTGGCTGCCGCGACGGGATTATCTGAGGAGAAGATCCAGCAGGTGCTCGAGGCGATGCGATTTCTCAAGCCTGAAAAGTGGAACGACTTGTTTTGCAACGTTCACGCGGGATGGCGAGAAAATGAAGATGATCCCGATTCAAAGATTGAGAAAGAAGAGCTTAAAAAAATCATGGCCGACTGTATCGAACGTTTGCCGGAACGCGAGCGACTGGTGCTGACCCTTTATTTTACCGAAGACCTGACTCTGTTGGAGATCGGAAAGGTGATTGGAATCTCCGAGTCGCGAGTTTCCCGTAATCTTGCTTCTGCGAAATTTCGCCTGAAGGAACTCGTGCATTCGTTCATTTAAACAGCCACCCAAACCCGTAATCATCCCACGTCGATTTCATTACTCAAGGAGTCACAATGATGTCCACAGTCAATCGTTTGCTGCGTCCGAGTCCGTCTGTTGTCAATAACACAGTGAAGGTGACGATCGGGCCAAGAGAGAATCTTGAAGGTCACCGCATCCAGTTGAACCGTACCGGTGACCGTATCGAATCCATTGAGGTCACGTGTCGTTGCGGAGAGACCATTCTGGTCAGGTGCGAGTATGAATAGTCGAAAGACGATATCGAGTTCGACGCAGCGGTCTCGATTGTGTTGGGGAAGTTGCTTGCTGCTGGTGATTCCTGCACTGTTAACAGGTTGTGCGGTGCAGGTGCGTCCACTTGAAGTGAGCCGACTGCAGCAGCGGAGCGATTATGGGCGGGGCGGGCTGCAGGAACGCCTGGCCGAGATGTTTCGCGCGCCGTCCAGCATCCGTCAAACGAAAGAAGTGGCACAATCGAACCGCAGCAGAAGGGGCGCAAGGCAGCAGCCCAACCGGAAGCAGGTGAACCCGGCGGAAGCAACGCAAGCTGCCACGCCGCGTGTTCCGCGTGTTCCGGATCAAGATCACGATATCGCACAAGTGAGCTACCAGACGCCGGTGGAACGCACTTATGCCAGTCCGTCTCACAGGAATGTACCGCCTCCGCACCCGGGGTATCCTCCGCACGGACCCCATGCGGGTCCGGCAGATGGTTTTTTCCCCCACCCGAATTCCTCGCAGCAACCGCGCGATCGCCGTGGTCCTCGACCAACGCCTGATCCAATGCTGGCTGCGCCCGCGACGGCTTACGATCAGCCAGTCAATGTCACTGGCAGCGCGAACGAGCTACCGCCGCCTTCCGACCTTGCGACCATGGAGTCGATTGATGAAAACCACCACGCTTTGCCGCCTGCCGACGATGCCACGCTAAACTCTGGCAGAACAAGGCATCAAGATCATGTTGGATATCCACTGACGGACTCGCCGTCCAGCACGCTGGGCAATGAGGCCAGTCTTGCTCATCTGACCGATGGGATTCGTGTCAGCGGATCTCACTTGAGCACGCGACCGCTCACTGCGACCGAGCGAGCGTTAGAGCTGAAAAGTGAGAATGATGAATTGTATCGGGAGTTGTCAGCATTGAAGGCACGCGTTGGCAACCTGACACGCGACATCAAACGTCGAGACAGCGCCTTGAAAGAGTCCAACCGATTGACTCAGGAAGCCCATCGCGCAAATGCCATCCTGCGTGATTCGATCGCGGTTTACAAGGTTCGGCTCAGCGATGCAGAGAAAGAAAATCGATCGATCAGGCAGAACGCAGATCGCACACTTGAAGAGATAGAAAACACGCTTGATGCAGTGTTGGTGAATACGCTGTCTCAAAAACGCCGGCCGTAGAAAAATATCAAATCGAGTCGTTTTCGTTCGCGGCAACAAGCTCGTGGGAACCCTGCCGCACGTTCGTTCCATCCAGTGATCCATTCAGTCTCATGGCAATCTATCGCTCAGTTCAATCACGCACGGCTTTTGCTTTGATCATGCTGATCGTTTCGTTCAACTGTGGTTGTCAGCCGTTATGCTGCTGGACTCCCGCGTGGGACTGGACTCCTCCATGGAAGCGATCAAGCATCGTTGAGGCGCCGCTTCCGGTAGAGCCTGCGTACAGCGTGTTCGCGTCGCCAGCTTTCTTTTCGAATCCGCCTCAGAGGGTGGTCATTCTGCCGTCTGGCAAAGGGCCCGGAAGTTACGAACTGCATCGCCGCGCCATTCGAGAAATAGCGTCTCAGTTGCGACAGGTGGGTGTGTTCGAAATTGTCGTTCCGGCTGATGATCGATTTCACAAACATCCGGACAATCTTTTGCGAGGGGCTTTTGATGAGCGTGAAGTTGCCTCGTTCTCGCGGCACTATAATGCGGACGCCATCGCAATCGTCCGGGTTAATGAGCTGCACCCAGTCGTCCCTCTTCGCGCCAGCATCACGATGGTGATCGTGGATTCCAACGAGTCGGTGGTGACCTTCGCGTTGGATGGAGTTTGGGACAACGCGAATCCGGGAACTCATCAGGCGTTTCAACGCTACTTGTACGAGCATCAGGCGCCGACCGGGCTGGCCCATTCTACCAGTGGAAATCATCCACCGATCGAGCTTCAATCACCCACTGCATTGTTCTCGTTTGCAGGCTCGCAGATCGCCGGGGCAATTCAGTCGACGGGTCGCTGACTGAGGCGGGTTGAAAACACCATCAATTGCTGCGGTCAATTTTTGACAGGATAAACGAAACCTTGGGCCGCGCGGCATCGAAGAACAGCCACGGCTTGGCGGATGAACTGACTCGGGCCCGTTGCTGAGGTGTGAATCGGAACAGGCGATCGATCTGGTTTTGAACCGCCACTGCCGTCGTGATCGTTCGAGCCATCGCTTTGGGGCTGGGCATCGGCGCCCAGACGACGATTTCCAGTTCGTATTCGTTGCGGGTCAGTTTGCTGATTGCATCTGAAGCGATTTTGATTGCTTTGTCCTGCAAGGGATCGTACTGCGGATCGAGTTCATCGACATTGCTGCCACCTGATTTTTCACGGCGTAGTTTCTCAAACGAGTCAAATACGATCTGGTTTTCGGTTGCGGGCTCTTCCTGAACGTCAAACTTGCGATTGACCTCCGTCAAAAACCGTTTGAATTCGTCCGTTTGTCGATCGATGATTCTCTTTTTATCCGGATTGTCATCAGGCCCGAGTTGTTCTTGAGAGTCTTTTTTCTCATCCGGGCTTTCGACTGCATAGATCGGTGAGGGGGCTTTTTGCTGGACGACCTGGCTGGTCCGATCGCCGGGGAAGTCTCCGGGAAGACCGATCGAGGACATCGAATTGATGAAGGAACCAGTGCCTGAGTACATGTTGGCGCCCGTTTGATCCTTGGCAAAGGAGTTCAGAACGATGAAGAAGGCCAGCAGAGCGGTCATCGTATCGCCGAATGAAACCAGATAAGCCTTACTTGGCTTGTCTGGTGGGGCTTTTTTCTTACGACTCATCGAGTTGACTCCGCGTTTTCAAGGAAGCGCTTGATCGTGATACGGACGTTCTTGATGTCCAATGGTTTCTTCTGATTGGGAACGATCAGGTTCAGTGAAACTTGCCCCGGCCGAGTCTGTTGGGTGTCAAACAGAAACTGAGTCATTTTCACCAGTTGGGTCGATTGCTGCGGCTGAGCAAACTGAATTGCCGCCTGAAACGGGAGTTCGCGAAGTTGGCCAGCCAACATCTGACAGACCAGTTTTCCGTTTGCCGTAAGTTCTCCGCCACTGTTAAAAAGTTGAGCGAAAGGCACGTCAAACGAGTGCGATGTCATTTCGTTCTGTTTTGATTCCTCATCGTCAAGTGATCGCAAACCTTCGCCAAAAGACTGGCTGGCTGGTCGTTCCATGATCGGCGGCATCTCGGCTCCACGCATGGCGATGCGAGATGCAGGAGGTCGGATTCGACTGACCCATGCGTCGTTGTCCAGCGATTCCAGTTTTTTACCAACGGTTCCCGTAGCAGCACCTTTCGAGAACGTACTGGTCAGGGTTTTTTCGAATCGTTCCGGTTCTGTCGTGGCAAAGGTCAGCAGCAGAATAAAGAACGTCATCAACAGCGTGATCACGTCACTGTAGGTCATGAACCACGCGGGGATATCGTCTCCCGGTGGTGGTGGAATTTTCTCTCGCGCCATGGTGGTTGCCTCAGTCAGTCAGCGTGATTTTGAAGGTACAAAGCACGAGTGGTCCGTGAAGTTTGAATTGACCAGTTTGAGTCTTGCTTAACCGCCAGCGGATTTGGCGGAAAGCACCTCCACGATCGGTCAATTCAGGTCTGCTGGACCACTAGCCTGTTGCCTCCTGAACGCTCTTGCGAGATTTAGGCGACAGATACGCCACCAGGTTGTCTTCGACGGCTCGTGGTGCAAGCCCTTGTGCCAACGCACAGATTCCGGAAATCATCAGTTCTCGCGAAGCGACCTCTTCTTGAGAACGCGTTTCAAGCTTTCCCGCCAGAGGAATACACGCCACATTCGCAATGATCGCTCCGTACAGGGTGGTCAACAGAGCGGTCGCCATACCTCCACCGATTTTGCTTGGATCATCAAGAGACTGCAACATTTGAACCAGTCCGACCAGCGTGCCAATCATTCCGAACGCAGGTGCCGCCGCGCCGGTCGATTCGACGATTTTCTTTCCGATCATGTGACGAGCTTCGATGGCGGCAAGTTCCGTTTCCAGGACATTTCGAATCTGGTTTTCCTCAGCGCCGCTGATGACGATTTCGAGCCCTCGTTTCATGAAGTCGTCGTCAATGTTTTCCAGCTCTTTTTCAAGTGCGAGCATTCCGTCTTTGCGAACGACGACGGCCAATTCTTTGAATTGAGCGATCACCGCTTTGGATTCGGGAACCTTGGTCAGAAAGCACTTCTTGATTACAGAAAGCGAGCTGAAGCAGACATTCATCGGGAAGTTGATGAACAACGCGGCGATCGATCCACCAACGGTAATCATCGCCGAAGGGATATCGATAAACGCGCCGAGGCCACCGCCGCCGCCCATCGCGATTGATGTAAAGATCAGGCCAAAGCCCGCCAGCAGTCCAATGACTGTTGCGATGTCCATGATTCTGCCTGTATAGATCCGTAAAAGAAAAGAAAGGTTCGGAAAAGTGCCAGCTCACCAGAACGGTAGTTTACGTAATGCGACAGTCTGCTTTCTGATCCGAATACTCTGGACATTTGCCGTATGTCGGGGACGGAGTCGTCGTGACTGAAATGCCTGCCGTAGCAGCCGGCGATCGAGAAAGTTTCCGTTTCGAGGCGTTTTCAGGTTCAGAAATTTTCAAGTCGATCGAACGCCTGATGGCTTGATGGCGGTGTCCCGCGTTGGCGTTGCTCGCGGAAAGAGTGCAATCTTGCTGAATCGAAACGCGCACTGGATCCCTCAACGGATGCCGTCAATCAAAAAGACCATTCGTGCGGTGGTCCGCGGAATTCAGTCATTATCTGAAGCGGAAAACCCAACCCAACCGAATCAGATTGTATGACCGATATATCTCAACATTTTCACGCCCTTGGTGCGGCGATTCAGTTCGCCCACGAAAGCCATCGCGCGACCGGGCAAAACCTGGCGAATGTGAATACGCCTAATTACAAAACGAAAGAGTTACCGTTCGAACAATTGCTGAATCAGCTGGACAATCCTGATTCGTCCGGCACCATCGATGTTTCCAGTTTTCAGCTGAAAGAAACGCCGGGGCTGGCTGAGCGTGTTGATGGAAACAACGTCGATCTGGATCGTGAGATGGCGATGATGAAGAAAAACGCGCTGGCCTACCAGACGCTGACTCAGCTGCTGGGTTCCAAGATGAGCATTATCCAGAGATCTATTTCCGGTTAGACCCGAAAGTCAGGCAGCCAGCAACTGGCAGCGAGGAACTGAAATGTTGTCCAAACTATTTTCTACCGCAGACATCAGTGCGTCGGGGATGTCGGCCGAGCGTTTGCGTATGGAAACGGTGGCCAACAATATTGCCAACGCAAATTCAACGCGATCCGCTGATGGCGGACCCTATCGTCGCAAGCAATTGGTGTTTTCCTCATTGGTGGATACCGCCAACGCATCGACAACCACCGGTTTGAAGGGAGTGGAAGTCGTTTCGCAGCAATCTGACGAAACTCCTTTTCCCGAGGTGTACTCGCCCGGGCATCCTGATGCTGATGAGAACGGGATCGTCCGCATGCCTAACGTCCGTTTGCCGAATGAGATGGTTGACTTGATCACAGCCAGTCGATCTTACGAGGCCAACCTGAAAGCGCTGACGTCGTTCAAGGAAATGGTTGAACAAACACTGTCTCTGTTGAGAGGTTCATAATGAATCCAGTGGCTGCCAGTTCGACCGTTTCTTCTATCGCTGCTCAAAACGCGGGATCATCTTCTGACGGTGTGAGCAAAGCGAACGGTGGAAACGATTTTTCGAAACTGGTGACCGGTTTCATTGAAGAAACCAATCGAGCTCAGGTCAGCTCCGATCAGGCGATCAACGATCTGGTTACCGGCAAAACTGACAACGTGCAGCAAGTGGTCATGGCAGTTGCCAACGCAGAGATGTCCTTTCAATTGTTCATGGAAATTCGCAACAAGCTGATTGATTCGTACAACGATTTGATGCGAATGCAATTCTGACTTTTTCAGCCACCGTATTTATCTCCTGTTCTGTTCAATCAATTCTTGTCGTTCCTGATCGTATCAAGCCATGCAAACCCTGAAATCATTTCTGGATCAGTCGCTGCTGATATGGAAGGATTCCACAGCGGCCGCGCGGTTTGGGATTGCTCTGTTGCTGGCGATATGCGTCGGAGCGATTGCCGGTGTGGGAATCTGGTCATACCAGCCGCACTACGTTGTGTTGGCCGGTGATCTGGCTCCTGAAAAGGCCGCCAAGCTGATTGATTCGCTTGACGCGGCCGATATTGCCTATCAAGTGAAAGGATCCGGGTCGATCATCCTGGTGGATAACCGGAAATGGTCCCGGGCTCAGATCGTCGCGGGGAAGCTGGGCGTTGGTGACGGCTCATCGGAGTTGGAAGACGTGACGCCCTGGATGGATCCTCTGAACCAGCAGAACATTTTTCGCCGCAATCTTGAGCGGCAGCTGGAAGACTCGATCGCGCGATTCAAGTCGATCGATTCGGCCGACGTTCACCTGAGCATTCCAGAAAAGCAGGCGTTCATCCGCCAAAGCAATGAGCCATCGGCCGCCGTGATGATTGAGATCGCAGCGGGCAGTCAGTTTGGCGAATCGCAAGCGTCGGCGATTGCTTCGCTGGTCGCCAATGCTGTCGCAGGACTGTCAACTCAGAAAGTTTCGATCACCGACTCCGCCGGTAATGAGTACGCGACGGATGCATCGCTCGGGCGGTTGAGCAAGCAGGAAGAGTATCGGATGACTCGCGAACGCGAGCTGTCTCAGAAAGCTGAACGGATTCTGACTCGATTTCTCGGATTTGGAAACGCATCGGTTGCGGTCACCACTGATTTTACTTTCCCCGAAGGCACGACCACCACGACTGAGTTCGATCCGGAAAAAAAGGTTGTTATTGACGAAACGATCAAAAGCACAACTTCAACCGGCCAGGATGCAACGGCGGCCGGAACTGCGGGTGTTGCATCAAACGTCGGAGGCGCCGCTGCGGGTGGCGGTAGGAAAACGGTGCTTTCCAAGACAGAGGATTTGACCAGTAAATATGAAGTTTCAAAAACTCAGCGTACGGAGTCAGTCAATACGCCTGTCCTGAACATGATGACGGTCTCAGTGCTTGTGAATTCGAAATCGGTGGAGGACGAGGCTCAGGTGATTCCGGCTCAGATGAAGAATCAGGTCGAGGCTTTGATTCGGCAGGCCGTGGGATTAAAAGAAGGGCGCGACCAGATCACGGTCGAGTTCTTTGAGTTTGTGGATCCGCTCCCGTTGGCCGACCCGGTGGCTGCGCCTCTTCCGTGGGAGCAGATCAATTCGGTTCTGAAAAATCTTTCGCTGGGAATCGCAGCGATCGTCACTTTGATCATTGCGATGAAGGTTCTCCAGAAGATCCAGCCAGATCCTTCAACTGGGCAGGAAATCGTTGCAAAATCGGATCAGACAGATCAGCTTAGCGAGCTGGTAAAACAGAACCCGGAGGTGTTCTCCAGGATCATCGCATCGTGGTCCAGCCAAGCCGGCGACACCGATGACCAACAAAAATCAAAAGCCGCCTGACAACGTGGTGAAAATAATTCTATGTGATTCAACGTCGTGTTGAAGTCATTGATAAAAGCGAAACTGAAATCCAATGCTCACATTTTCAACTGAAGAACGATTGGCGTTGTTGCTGAATGTGCTTGGCGATGAAGCGACCGATGCCGCGATGACAACGATGAATCCGACTCAGGCCAATTTCGTGAAGCAGCTTCTGGCGGAGTACAAAATGGATCCGCCCAGTGCTGAAGAAGTCGAGTTTGTGGTGAACGATTTCAACAAGTTCTTTTCATTCGCACTGGAAACATTGGCACCACAGTTGGAGGAAGCGACGGAGGGCGCCGCCGCGGGCAAGAAGAAGAAAAAACCGGTTCCCGCAGCAGCGAGCGCGGGTGATGCAGAGATCGAAACGTTTCCCGTGTTGAAAGCCAGCGATGATCCGGTCGCGGATTTGAACAAGTTGAATCCCTATCAGATCGCGGTGGCGCTGGAGATGGATCATCCCAAAACCGTTGCCATGGTGCTGCGTTACTTGAACACGTCACTTGCTGCGGCGGTGATTGAAGACCTGCCAGAAAGCACACGAACTGATTGTGTTGTGTTTCTCAGCCAGCCTTCCACGGTGCCCGATCGTATCGTCCAGCAAGTTCTTGAATCGACGTTTGAGCGAGGCAACTCAGTTCTGACAAAGAAAAACGAAGTCGATCAGGCCGATAGCCTGGCTCAGCTGATGCGTTCACTGCCCAAGGAAATGCGTAAAGAGATGATCGAACGCCTGACTGAGGAAAACGAAGAGTTGGTAAATGCCGTCCGTTCGAAGCTGTACGTGTTCGATGACATCCTTCGTCTGGATGACCGGGATGTTCAGAAACTGCTGGGTGAGGTGGAGACGGACAACTTGATTGTGGGCTTGCAGCGAGCCGAAAAGGAACTGCTCGATCGAATTCTTGGCAACCTTTCCAAACGCGCCAAGGAAACCATCGAAGAGGAGATGCAATACAAGACCGGCGTGACCGATGACGAAGTTGACGCAGCTCGACAGACACTTGTGGAAGCGATCGGACGACTGGACGAAGCGGGAGAGATCACGCTCAACTGACCATGATTGTTCACACCGTAAAATTCGATCGTCCGCTTGTCGGTGCAACCATCGTTGACTCAACCAACGCGGATGTTTTGTCCGAGGGCAAGGAACTGCCGGACGCTACCGCAGTGGCCACGGCGGATGCAGTTGTCGAAGATGTTCAGGCGGCAGAGGCTGCCGGTATCGAACGGCCAGAGGATCCTTCGCAGGATTCGAATGCTCGGCGAGATGAACTGCTTGAGGAGATTGCGACGGTTGTTGCTGAGACTCGTGATCGACAGGGCCAGGCGATTGGCCAGTGGCAGTCACTGGCGTTGCGTTTCGCCAGCATCATGGTGAAGCAGTTGGCAGGAAGTTCAGAGTCGTTTCAGGCAGCTCGCATGGAAAAACTGATTGGTGATCTGGTCAATCGCCCTGAACTGCCATTGAAGATTGCCGCCCAACCCGACGATTGCTCGATGATCGAATCGTGTCTCGAATCGCATGGTGCCTTCGCCGAGAAAATTGAATTGGTTCCTGACGCCTCTGTTGCCAAAGGAGAATGTCGCGCGATCTACGAAGGGCACGATCTGGTTTCGAGGATTGAGGAGCAGCTGCCGGATATCGAGTATCGGTTGATGGAGGCACTGCAGAATGATTAATCTGGCGCAAACGATTCCCGACGATACCAGACTGGAGGAAGCAGTCAGCTATAGCGATCCGTTCCGAGCGGTTGGGCAGCTGCACAGTGTCCAGGGAGCGATCACGGTCTCGCTGCCAGCAAGTATTGGAGAACTGGTGCAGATTCGCTATCGCGACGGTGGCAATTGTCTTGCCGAAGTGATTGGGTTCAGCGGTGACCTGGTTCAGATCATGCCTTTCGGATCCAGTCGGACTCTTCAACGCCGTGACGAAGTGGTGACGCTTGGCCGAGCGATGAAGGCTCCGGTTGGACGTGGCGTTCTTGGTCGAGTCATCAATGCGATTGGGGAACCGATTGACGACAAAGGGCCCTTGCAGGCAAGTCGGTTTACCACGGTCAGTACGGAACCGCCCGCAGCGTTGAAGCGACAGAATGTGACGCAGCCGTTCGTGACGGGACAACGTGCCATCGATGGCCTGTTGACGATCGGGAAGGGGCAGCGCATGGGGCTGTTTGCCGGTAGCGGCGTTGGGAAAAGTACCTTGTTGGGCCAGATCGCTCGGAATGCAAAATCGGATCTGAATGTTGTGGCGCTGATTGGCGAACGAGGACGAGAGGTGCTGCCTTTTATTCGTGAATCATTGGGCGAAGAAGGGATGGCTCGATCGATTGTGATCGTATCAACGGCCAACGAAAGTCCACTCGCGCGAGTCCGTGCGGCTGAATCGGCGATTACGATTGCCAACTGGTTTCGCAGTCAGGACAACAATGTTCTGCTGATGCTCGACAGCCTGACGCGATTTGCAATGGCTCAACGCGATCTGGGTTTGATGCTGGGAGAGCCTCCAACCAGCCGAGGTTACACGCCGTCGGTTTTTCAAAAGATGGCGGTGTTGCTGGAGCAACTTGGGAATTCAGATCGAGGTTCAATTACTGGAATTCTGACGATTCTGGTTGAGGGAGACGACATGAATGACCCGGTCGCCGATACCGCTCGCTCCATTTTAGATGGTCACATTGTGCTTGACCGAATGCTCGCGAACGCAGGGCATTTTCCAGCGATTGATTCCCTGTCGAGTGCAAGTCGATTGTTTCTGGATCTGGTGGATCGCGAACATTCCGATGCTGCCAAAGCGATTCGACAGATTCTCAAGCAACACAACGAAGTGATTGATCTTGTGCAGGTGGGTGCCTACCAGGCCGGCGTTTCGCCGCTGACAGACCTGGCGTTGGCACTGTATCCAGAGGTCTGCCAGTTCCTGCAGCAGGATTTAGGCAGCCCGGCAACGTTTGAGCAAACGCGGCAGAGTATGAATCGATTGGCAACACGTTGGAACAACGCGAACCGGGGAGCAGGGAAATGAGCTCACCAGAACAAAGAAAACAGCAGAAACTGACCAAGGTGCTCGGCTTTTACCAGAAGCAAGCGGACGTGTTGGCGGAGAAGTCTCAGCAAGTCAGCGGGCAGCTGGCTGATCTGAAGCAACAGTCTGGTCAGTTGGACTACGAAATGGATCAACAGGAGATTCATTTCGTGACTTTGCACGCGACGCCGACCAATCGCATGATGGCGCATCAGTCACTTCAGCGTCTGGCCGAGCGACAACGTCAGAAACAGCTCCAGATTCAGACTGCGAGTGAGGAACTTGAGTTGGTTCGCAGGAACTTGACATCCTTGATGGGAAAAGTCGAATCGATCGAAAAGTTGATTGATCGACTTTCTGAATCAATCAGGCTCGAACACCGAAAGCATGAGCAAATCGTCGCTGACGAGCGATATTTGAACACTCAGTTTAGTAACAGGTCATTGACATGAAAAATTTACTGGCAGCTGTCCTTGTCGGAATTCTGTTATTTGTGGGATCCGCGGGTGCGTCATGGTTCTTGATTTACATGCCGATGCAGGCCGAAGCCGAAGCGCAGGCCGCCGCGGAAGCGGAAGCTCTGGCGGAGGATGAAGCCAATGCCGCAGCCGTGCCGCCACCGGTGCCAAAGACCAAAAAGGTCGAGGCGATGCCCGTGGCAGTGCGTCCGGAAACACCCGTCACGGTGGAAGCCGTAACAGAGTTGGCTCATTCCGTTATGCAGAAAGAGCGGGCGTTGGTCGAATCGAGAGAACGACTTGCCAAAGAAGAGAAAAGGATCAATCTGCTGTTCGAAGATCTGAAGCGGGAACGGGACGAATTGACGGCGTTTGGGCAATTGATTGAATCGAAAATTGCCAAGGCGGCTGAAGTCACGGACAAGCTGAAGGTCGAACGTCAGAAACTGGTTGACCAGACCAATACGCTTTCGTCGCTTGAAAAGAAAACAGGGAAAACGCCGGCGGATGCCGAATCCAGCGAATTAGACAGCCGCGTGGATGTTGTAAAAAGTTGGTTCAAAAATCTCGATCCCGAACAGGCAGCCAACTATTTGAAAGAGTTTGCAAATCGGGGGGACTTGCAGTTTTCCGCCCGGCTGCTGGATAGTCTGGGGGATCGTCAGATCGCAAAAATTCTGGCTGCTTTTAACGATCCGCCTCTGGTTGCTCAAATCGTGGACGCTTACACAAAGAACAAGAACGAAAACTGATCTGCAGGTGCTTGAGTTATGGAAATGAACGACGCGATCATCATCGGACGAGATCTAATGCTGACGTCGCTGCTGCTGGTGGCTCCGATCGTGATTGTGAGCCTTGTGGTTGGCTTGTTTATCAGTATCGCGCAGACGGTCACCAGCATTCAGGAACAAACACTGACGTTTGCTCCTCGCATCGTTGCGGTCGTGGGAGTGGTGATTGTGCTGACGCCGTGGTATCTGGCTACGTTGAAGACGTATACGGTTCAGATGATTGAGAAAATGAATCAGGTGCTATGACGCTCGAGCAACAAGTATTTTCGTTCATCCTGATTTTGACTCGCGTTGCTGCGTTTGTCGGGTTTCTGCCGTTATTCGGTCAGCGTCAGCTGCCAGCGATGGTCAAGGCAGGGCTTGCGATGGCACTGACGCTGTTCTGGTACGGAAGTCTTCCCGCCGAATCGATGTTTACGGGAAACATCAACGTTGTGACGTCAGTTCTGTTGATCGCGCAGGAAACCGGAATCGGATTTCTGTTAGCGGCGGTGCTTGGGTTTATGTTTGTCCCGGCCAAAATTGCGGGAGCGTACGTGGGACAGGAGATGGGGCTTTCCCTGGCGGCGGTATCAAGCCCCAGCGGGAGCGACTCTTCGACGCTGGTGACAACCGTTTTCGAGACCCTCGCAATCATGTTGTTTTTTGGGTTGAACTTGCACCACTTTCTGGTCATGTTCCTGCATGTTTCGCTGGTCGAATTGTCCGGAAAAATTGACTTGCTGGATCTGCCGACTGAGCTGCTGGTGGAATCGACTCATGCGTTGTCAGAATTCGGTTGTTTGCTGATCGGTCCGGCAGGCATCTGCCTGTTTGTTCTGACGATCGCGTTGGCTCTGTTGAACAAAGCAGCCCCAACGTTGAATCTTTTTTCAGTGGGAATGTCTTTGCGAGCCGGACTGGGGCTTGTTTGTCTGATCGTGTTTATGCCCGTGATCATGAAATCGATGGAGATGTATTTTTTTCGTCACCAGCAAGACCTTGAAAATTTCGCCGTTTACTTTCAATAGACAACTGAAGGCTGATGGAAGACCGTTCTGAACAACCCACAGAGGAACCGACCGCGCGGCGCTGGCAGAAAGCGTTCGAGGATGGTCAGCTTGCGTTCAGTGCGGAGCTGGTGGGTGGCCTGCTTATGCTCGTGGCGATGTTGTTCTTCATGGGGATGGGTAAATGGTTTTTTGATTCGATGTTGGCTTCGATTCGTGAGCGACTGTCGTTTTTTCATCCCATGCTGGCTCATCCGGAGTCGATTCTGCTGGCAATGCGTCGAAGTACTGAGCAGGTTGGCACTGCCTGCATGGCATTGATGATCCCTCTGGCATTTGTTGCCATCACCGCGGGCCTGTTGCAGACGCGATTCAACATTTCATTCAAACCTCTTGAGATGAAATGGAGCAAGATTTCGTTGACGAGTGGCATCAAACGCATTTTTTCAACTCGCTCGTTGAACAAGCTGGTGATCTCGCTGGCGAAAACTGCTGCCATCATCGCGGTTACGTGGTTTTTGACCATCGCCGACCTGCGAGACATTACTTTCTCAGGAGCAGCCACTTATGGCCAGATGCTTGGTGTTGGGGCGAGGTTGTGTCTGAACATCGGCATTGCGACGGCAGTTTTCATGGTTGTGATTGGCGTCGTTGACCTTGGTTTTCAAATCTGGAAACAACGCCAGGATCTTTTGATGACGCGTCAGGAAATCAAAGAAGAAAACAAAGACACCGACGGAGACCCTCAGTTGAAAGCACGCGTTCGCCGGTTGCAAAGCGAGATGGCAAAACAACGCGTGTCACGTGAAGTGCCCAAAGCGACCGTCGTCGTTACCAACCCGACTCACTACGCCGTTGCATTGAAGTATGATCCGGAAGTGTCTGCGGCACCGATTGTGGTGGCAAAGGGAACGGACTTTCTTGCCAAGCAGATTATCAAAATCGCGAAGGAGAACGGTGTGCCGGTGGTCGAACGCAAACCGGTCGCCCGATTCCTTTATGCTCACGTCAAAGCGGGCGGAGAAATTCCGATGGAGATCTATCAGGCGGTCGCCGAAATTCTCAACTTCATCAAGACGACGGATCGATCGGCAGCGTGATCGTCACGAATCGCTCCACAGTCGCACCGATGGGTAACGACTCATCAGTCGACGCTGCTGTCGAACCATGTCACGCATTGAGATTCCGTCCAGGATCTCAATCACGCGGCCACCTTTTGCATGGGCACCCATCGTACCTTCAAACGCCGATTGATTACGGCTGTCCCAGTGGATCACGCCTTTGCAGCAGCCATCACAGTTTGGAACTTCGACCGCATCGACGACCAGCCCGTACTCGGAAACCTCCAGCACAACGTGGTCAGTGCCTTCGATGGTTGCGATCAATCGCTCGCCAGCGGGTATTCGAAGCCGAAACGCTCGGCGTCGTTGAGGCTTCGGCTCCGCAGGCTGGTCAGCGTTCAAAGAATCCATTCAGTAACTCCATTTGATTACAGGATGTTGTTCAATTCCTGCAAGACTTCGGAAGCCACCGTGATCGTTCGAGCGTTGGCTGAGAACCCTCGCTGAGCCACGATCAGTTGGGTAAATTCGAGCGCGATGTCGACGTTTGAATTTTCAAGTTGACCGCCTCGAACTTCGCCAACGCCATTGGTTTCCGCAGCCCCCACAACCGGTAGTCCGCTGTTTGTGGTCTGTTGATAGTAGTTCTGGCCGACACTTTCGAGACCCGAGTTGTTGGCAAACTTGGCGATGGCCAGCTGAGCAAAATCGACCTGCTCACCATTGGTCGCGATTCCCGTCAGCACCCCGTCAGTGGATGCAGAAATGGAAATAATGTTTCCCGGTGGAAATCCATCCTGCTGGGGTGTCGCGTTGAAAGCGGAATTGACATGACTCATTCCATCAAGCGCGATTGAAACGACCAGTGGCTGAGTCAGGCCATCGATGGTCACCTCGATATTTGCATCGCCGAGGCCGGTGCCTCCTACCGTTTGAAAGCTTCCATCTTCATTGAATCGAATGTTGGATACCAGACCATCAGTGAATTGGACGCTTCCATTGGTGTCGGGCGAACTGAATGTCGCTGTCCATTCGCTGGCGGTGATCTTTTCGAATGTCGCAGTGATCGGGTGCGATTCTCCCAGCGAGTCGTACACCTGAATCACTGATTCGAACGTGCCGCCATCGAGACCCGTGGTTTGAGCAATTAAAAAGTGTTGATCCCAATCTGTTTCACCCGTACTTGCGCCATCATCTTGAATCGATAGACTGAGGTCAGCGGCGCCTGCAGCATCTGCCGTAATTTGAAGATTTCCATCAACGATGGCGATCGATGAGTCGGTAAGCTGGTTTCCAATGGCAGTGACCAAGTCTCCTACCGTCGTTCCATCGGTACCGAAAGTGAAGTTTGCAGAGAAGGCGGAACCATCTGCATTGGTGCCTTCGATCAGGATAATGTCACCTGCGGTATAGTCGACCAGATTGTTGTTAAGATCGTTCAGGGCTGTCGAAGCATCGGCTGGCGAGCCGCCCGTCTCCAATGGAAATGCAGACACAAGAACTTCCGTCGTTGGTGGATCTGCTGAGGCAGGTAAGTTCCCTTGAAACGAGAAGTTGGTTGTTGCACCACCAGGCACACTGGCTCCCAAGGGTACAAAAATTCGAGTATCACCTGGGCTTTGGAATCCTGTTGAGGCACCGGCGTTGAATGATTCACCAATGTTTCCGAACCGTTGCACGTAGTCACCAGTCGATGGGTCGACAAGATAACCATTGGCGTCAACGGCAAATGCTCCATCTCGAGTGAATTTCGGAGAGTCTGACGAAACGATGAAAAATCCGTCCCCCTGAATGGCGAAGTCAAATGATTTTCCGGTGTTGGCAAGAATTCCCTGGGTGAAATCTTTGGTCACCTGAGAGACGTTGACTCCCTGGCCAATCTGTTTCGAGTTCGTTCCCCCTGAAAACAGACCGGCTGGTCCAGATGCTGACTGAATGGTGTCGTAAAGCAAGTCAGCAAATTGAATGCTTTGTGACTTGTAGCTGGTTGTATTCAAGTTTGCGAGATTGTTGGCGACAACGTCCAGCTTTCTTTGGTGAGCAAGTAGTCCTGATGCTCCGGTGAAAAGGCTTTGAGTCATGGTTGATTCCTTGTTTAGTACAATAGAGGGGTCGATTTAATTAGCCAGATTGCAAGATTTGCAATCGGTGTTTCACGAAGCTTCCGTCAGGCTAGAATGCCGGACACCACGTCAAGTGCAATCCGCTCGCCCGCGATCAGCAAGCCGGTGGTTCCGTTATCGAGCAGAAGTTGATCCACAGTGCCCGAGGTTTCGTTGCCGGTTTTCGGGTCGGTGTATCTGGCTTCCTTGCCAACCAGATTGACGCCTTGATTGAATTGCTGAACCTCCAGAAGCTGAGCTTGGTTTGTTTGTTGAGTTTCAAGTAGCTGGCCAAAATTGCTGTTGAGCTCTTCCATGCCTTCCAGCAGAGAAAATTGGGACAGCTGAGAGATGAAATCTTCCTGCTTGACGGGATCGATTGGATCTTGATTCTGCAGCTGAATGGTTAACAGTTGCAAAAAGTCTGTCGTTGCGACTTGTGCCGTGATAGCAGACATGTGACTCCTCCATGAGTTATTTTTTGTTGTTCGGACGAATGAATCTGTTGAGTCAGGCGATCAAGTTGATCCCTGAAGTGTTCCCTGATTCGATATCTGGGCTGGTTATCGCAGGTGCGGCAGGCGACTGTGTTGAAAACGCGAACCGCTGTTGTTCGGCTGAGTCAGAATCATGGGCGTGTTCTTGATTTTCGCCGCGGCTGTATGAAATTTCAAAAGAATCGACCTCCAGACCCTGCTCTCGCAAAACATCAATAAGAATCTGCTTGTCTCGTGTCAGCAAGTCGTTGGTTGTCAGCTCCGACGTGATGATCGTGGCGCTGATCGCCTCGTTCTCAACACCGACGCTCAACGTCAGGCGACCGAGTTCCGCAGGATGCAGATCAATCGTGATCGACGATGCCTCTGCGGATCGCGTGACCGCGCTCAGTTCAGAAAACAAAGTGTGACTGACCTGATCTCTGAGGCTGTTGATGGTTTCGGCATCAAAGGCTGAAATGGAAGTCGCAACAGGATTCTGAACGGAAGTTGCACTGTAGGTGTTGGCAACAAGACGTTCATGAATCGTCGCGACAGGGTTCGATGTAAAAGCTGGATCGACAGCCACTGATGGCGCACGTGCTGAGAACAACTGCGGTTCGCCGGGGCCCGCTGATAGATTGGATCCTCGGTCAGGCGTAGGTTTATCGTGGTTGTTGGCAAGGTTCGAGGATTCGATCAAGGTTTCTGGCTCAGGAAAATCGCTTAATCCGACAAACGTGTCCTCCAATGTTGATTCTCCATCAAGGCCCTGAACCGTCGTCTCGTGAGGTTGATCTTCTGATGAATGCTCGCGTTGATTGGATGAATCGAAACCGTCGAAACTTTCTGGCTCGACCGACACGTCAGTAGCCGTGAGTTGTTCGACGTTGACATCCTGGGCAGCGGGTGCTGTCAGTTCAATCGCGCGGGCTGGTGGCAGATTCTCGTTGATCTGAATCGTCGACTTCGGCACTTCCTTCAAATGGTTGTTTGATGGAATCTCGCCTGAATCCACCACGACATGATCAAGAGCGTTTGGTGATTCCGGTTCTCTGGCAATGGCAGTCAATGCTTCCAGCTGGGAGTGCTCTCCATGCTGCGCAACTGAGTTGTTGGGGGGGTGGTTCGGTTCGTCGGACTGAATTGGGGTGTTTTCTGCGGCCGGTAGAACCGGTGCGTCTGCCTCTTGATTTTCCCCGGCAGAATTAACATTTTGCGGTGGCGTTTCCACCAAATCAAAATGGATCGCCCTGTCGTTTTCCCCGTTGTCCGGATTCGAATTTTCTGCCTTGCGATACTCGCTCGCATCACCGTTGGTCGTCAGAGGTGCTTCGCCAGTTTCAACGATTCGATCCCGGTTGGTGAAGTTGTCAACAGGACCGCCCGGTGCAGGTATTTGAACGCTCGGTTCTTGAGTCTGATCTTCGGACGTTTCGTGACCTGTGCCGGTCGAGGGCACACTGATTTGACGATCGCCATCAGTGAGCTTTCCTTGTTGTTCCGTGCCCGGCTCGAGTGAAAAGACAGGGATGTCGGTACGGGCTGGAAGCGGTATCGGTTGGGCAGTGGCGGGTTGTTGGATTTCAGCAGCGATTGGCTGACCGACAGATTCGTTTCGTGGTAACCCGTCATCGAAGTCGTGATTTGTTCTTGAGGCGTATTGATCACCCTCAGAATTTGTTTCGCCTGTCGCCTGTTGGACAGAGCTCTGCGCGGGGAACGGTTCGTTGCTGAATTGATCAGCGGCAGATTTACCTTGATCGACCAACGGCCCATTGTTTTGAGTGGGATCGCCTGGTCCGGCATCGGCTTGCGGATCAGAGGGGGTGGATTCTTTAATTCGTTCCGTTTGCTGCCGGTCAACAGTAAGGGGAGCTGTTCCTTCAACTGTAACGTTCTGCGGGGCAACGGCAGCGACAGGTGAAAGTGAGGTATCTACTTGAAGGGGCAGCGTGGATTGTGATTGAAATAAGAGTTTTTCGGATGTGATTTCCGAAGTCTGCTTGATGCCACTCGACAACGCCGGGGAGGTGGCCGAATCGACGGTTGCTGGCTGCAAAGACGGGTTGGCTGCGGCTTCTGTCTCTACCTTTTTGAACTGAAAATCCAGATTCGAGCCTGAACTCAAATCAATCGTCTGCGGCGGGCGTTTCTCGTTGCGACCGGGCGACTGAGTTTGCAATCCGTTGGCAACAGGGTTTGGGTGTTCCGGCTGCTGTTGCAAGTTTGTCTGCGTTTCCAATGATTCAACAAGTTTCGTCGCGTCTGTGTTCACAATTTCAGATGGTGTTTTCACTGGTGTGTGCAGCACCGGTTGAAATTGGACGTTTTCGGTTTGGGCTGGTAAAGCGGCTGGCGTTCGGAAAGCACTTGTCAGGATCGAGCCCAATTTTTTTGATTGTTCTGGAGCCAGTTTCTCTGGCTGTTCGTTTGTGACTTCTGGTGATTCTGAGTTCCGGGCCTCGTCAGATACGCTCAACGCTTCAAGTATTTCACCGAAGGGCGACTGTTGATCGTTCTGAGCTTGTGGCGTTGAAGCAGTCGGTTGGGATAACGCTGCCTGACCATCAGGGTTTTGCAAAGCTGGCGCGACCGCGAACAGATCGGCTGCAGCAGAGAAGTTTCCTCCACTGGCGACAAACGGCAGGGTGCTGCTTGATTGCATAGGTTGAGCTGACTGCTTGTTTTGAAAATTTGGACGGCATTGAAGTTGGAAACAGTGCCGATCGCCAAACCGAAATCGATTCGTCTTCGGGCAATTCCGGCCTTCTATGAACCTTCCCGAATTACGAAGTCAACCACTCAGAGCAATTGCAATGCCACTTGCCCAGATTCTCATAAATCCCTGCACTTACAGCGCTGAAAATAGGGGGTCTGCGTTGTGGGCAAAATATGAGGCTGCCAGCGGGACGAAAACTTTTCACCTGAAGGAAAAACGTTCCACAGTGGGCTGTTGCGGAGTTCGAGCAAATGGCTGGCGAGCGACAGCGAATTGAGATGTCTGTTGCGGCGAATTTTGACAGGCTTTCTCGTTCGCGTGGTGCTGAAATAGCGTGAAACCCGTTCCAAAAAATTGGAACGATTGTCGACGTGATTCAAGGCGAGAGCATTCAGCGATTGCACGCAACGGAATGTTACAAAAAAATGGACTTGCCAAAGATTGCGGGTTTCTTCACAGTACCGTCTCTACTCTTTTCTCGATTCTGGTACTCAACCAAAGCTAATTCTATGCAAGACTATGACTCAAAACCGCTAATCGCGTGCGTCTCAACTGAGGCTGATTTTATAGAGTGTGTTCAGAACGCAGTAATGTCAATCGGATGTG
Organism: uncultured Pirellulaceae bacterium; assembly: GCA_964468915.1. GTDB lineage: Bacteria > Planctomycetota > Planctomycetia > Pirellulales > Pirellulaceae > Mariniblastus. The sequence goes on along the minus strand of CAYXWX010000001.1, from coordinate 11,500 downwards.
ACTTTTACCAATCGGATGACGTGGTGAAAGCAAATCAAGACACCTTCGGTCGAAAGATTTCCTGTGTCGTATTCGATTACCATTCTGCCAGCGGACAGAACGATCCGTTTGTCGCACATCAATCCAAAGACCAGTGGGCGTTGATCGTCGCGGTACCGAAGGGAGATGTGCAGGCAAGTTTCCGAGCCGCAGGTCTTGGAGCGGTCAACGTGATTGAAAAACCGTTGGACGAAAATGAACTGAAAGACAACATGCGAAACGCGTTGATCAGCGAGATGCGTGTTCAGGAGTTCCTTTCCAGCGAAGAACGTCGTTTTTCGGCTCCAATCTTCAATTGTCTGACGAAGCGAGAAAAAGCAATTCTCCGACTTCTGATGGATGGTGAATCCAACAAGCGAGTTGCCGCCATTCTGGACATGGGACTTCGAACCGTCGAAGGCGATCGGGCCAACACGATGAAGAAACTGAAGGTTGGTTCATACGTGGAGCTGATCAAACTGGTCACTCAGGTCGAAAACGATGTGCTTTCGACTCGGAAACAGTTTTTTTGCAGCGGTCGACCGAGGAAAGCAGTGGACGAATCGCTAGAGCATAAAGCCGCGTGATTTCGAAACGTTCCGCCAAAATCAAGCAAAAACCAATGAATCGGTGCTGAAGATTTTCTTCATGCACCGTTTTTTTTTTTGATCGATTGATTGTTCGTTGGCAGCGAAATCCCGACGTCTTGCCGGCGGTGGTTGTGTTGAGCCAACTGCACACGGCCGATTCAGTAAGAGATCTTTCGTCCCTCGTTTACGGTTCGAGATTTGATGCAACATTCGGTTCGCCACGACATTAACTTGCCGTCGCTCGTTGAACGCGTGCATTCCTGCGGGCATCGAAAGAGACAGCTGAGTTTTTAAAGCTGCCGCCTTTCAGCTACCGTCTGTTAATTTACCGAGAAGCTGGCTGGCATGCCGCTGCTGGTCGTCAGAGCCTGTTCAACAAGGTCGAACAGCTTCTCGATGCAGAAGGGCTTTTCCAGCATGGAGAACACGTACTGCTGTTCAAAGCGATCCCCGAGATGATCCATTGAATGACCAGACATCAGAATCATTCTGATCTTATTGTTCGCGTGATGGATGGCTTCGCAGACTTCCAAGCCGTCGTATTCGCCTTTAAGATCCCAATCGGTGATCAGAATTTGTGGTTCGAAAAGGTAACCGAGGTCGATCGCCTGGTCGCCTGTGTAAGCGGTGCGAACTTCGTGCCCCGCATCGATCAAGCCATATTGAATCAGATCACAAATTGCAGGCCGATCGTCTAGTACGAGTATTTTTGCCATAGAACTTTTCCGTGTTGCGAACTTGGGGTTCGACGGCCGCGATCAAGATCAAGCGATTTGGCCTCAATGCAACGTGCTCATCAAATTTGGAGGGTGTCTGAGTCAACAATGCCAGAAACCCGCCTGTTTTCTCAGTGCGATAACGCTTCTGAAAAACTGTTGGCGAGGTTAAGTATGGACCTTGTAAAATCAGAACTTTCTGGGTGGGAGTAACGTTTGGGTCAAAACAATGACCGCGGGGCGACTATAGAGATGGGGGCGGGTTGGGTTCAACACCGATTTAATTGGAAGCGGAAAGCCGTGGAAATCCGTTTCAGCTTTCTCCAAACCCCCAACCCCTGCCAACCGTGCGAGAATAGGTGGATTGGGTTGGAAAAAATAGGGGACTTGCTTAACCCGGGAAGAATGGCTGAGCTGATCTCGACGGTCGGTCTTCCTGATACAGCTTCATCTTATTGCTAAGCGTCCGAGCGGTAACGCCCAGTTCAGCCGCAGCCAATTTTTTATTGCCGCCGAAACGATTCAGACTGGCCAGAATCAGCCGGCGCTCGGCCTCCGCGAGTGTGATTCCGGCGGTTTCCGCAGACGGGTCTTCCGGATCATTTGGTTTCCACTCAGGAAGAGCATCGACCGTGATCTCGTCCGAGTCTGTGATGATGCACGCTCGCTGGATTACGTTTCGCAGCTCACGAACGTTGCCGGGCCACTGATATTCAACCAGCTTTCTCATCGCGTCTTTCGTGATCCGTTTGACTCCTGTCAAGGATTCAGATCGAAAACGTTCGGCGAAGTGGACAACCAGCCCTGGAATGTCAGAGACTCGTTCGCGCAGGGGCGGGATTTGAATTTCCAGAACATTCAAACGATGGTAAAGATCGTTTCGAAACCTTCCGGCTTTGATTTCAGTTGTCAGGTCACGATTGGAAGTAGCGACAATCCTGACGTCAAGCTTGCGCGTTTGCTGGCTACCAACGGCTCTGACTTCCTGCTCTTCAATGACTCGTAACAGTTTCGCTTGCAAAGCAACTGGAATTTCGCTGATCTCGTCAAGTAGCAAAGTGCCCTCGTGAGCCTGTTCAAAGTGCCCCATCCGTTTCTGGGTCGCTCCGGTAAATGCACCCCGCTCGTGACCGAAAAGTTCACTTTCCAGCAGTGATTCGGGAATCGCAGCACAGTTCACTGAAACGAAGTTCCCGGAACGACGGCCACTTTGGGAGTGAATCAATCGGCTGAAGAGTTCCTTACCCGTGCCACTTTCTCCAACGATCATCACCGATGCCGAGCTGGCAGCGTATCGCGTTGCCATTTTTACCAGTTGATTCATCGCCCGGGACTGGTGCATGATTGGACGAACGATGGCGCACTGTGCGGCGGATGCCGTTCCATCGCCCGATTTCATTTTTGGCGCGTCGGTTCCCTGTTCGCCTCGGAAAATCGAGTAAGCGTGTTCCGATACTTCGGCAGCAGGCGGGATGCTTCGAGTTGTGGAAGGATGAGTTGTCATACAGTTGACCGTGTTTTTGGCATTATTATCAAGCGGCCAGAAAATTATCGCGATGCGTTCAAGTTGGAGTGCTGCCGTAGGCTTGTTTCATCTGATTGCCGCGGACGCCATGATCGATTTCCGGTATGAGCTGGCTGTATGACTTCTTGGCCGATTGCTCCAACGTGGCGATCTTCAGCATCAATTTTTCAATTTTCGCTCGGGTCTTTTCAATCAGCTGATTGACCTCGTGCGATGAATGGGGGGCCGATTGTCGGTACTGCTGCATCAAGCCTGTTGCCGATTTCTCGATCTCCAGAATGTGCTGGCGGCTTTTACGCAATGGATCGATGTGGATGTCGATTGGTTTCGATTGCTGCTGCAGGTTCAGCATTTCATCGACTAATTCATCCATCTGCAGATATTCGTGCAGAATGGACTGCAGATGATCGGTCACCTGTTTCTCGATTTTACCGAGCGTGCTGTCGGGGACGTGCGTCATGACTAATTTTCTTCCTTGATCATTGCATCCAAGTCGGCGGCAACCGCCTCGAACGTCGTTTGCATTTCCTGTCGCTGGCGGATGTAACCGAGATTCCAACGAGCGTAATCAACCGGGTACGAGTCCAACCGATTGTTGGTAACTTCTCTGAATGATGCTTCGGCTTTGGGATAGTCGCCCAGAATTCTGTGACTGCATCCGATCATGCATTGCAACCACGCTTTCTGTTCGGGGTCAACCTCTGACTGCAATCTGGCCAGGCAAGTCTTGATGGCTCCCTCATAATTGCCGGTCATGAAAAGGCTGGTCGCCAGCTCAAATGAATCGACAGGTTCTGTCGCGATGTTATTTCCCCAATCGGAATTTTCTTCCAGAGTCGTTTTGTTGGGCGACGTCGCCGCTGGCGCATTGTCCTGCTGGGATTCAACCACTGGGTTAGTGTTTTCGTTGGCCAACGGGTTGGTCGAATCGTAGGACGTTGTTGGATGTGGTGTATCCCTCTTTCCAGAGTCAGCCGCATGAAACGTTTCCGGCTGTTCATGCCTGGCATTGAAAGGTTCAGGCTCGGCGGAGACATTCTCTGTTTTCTTCTGATCGATTAATTGCCGAATCAGCAGAATTCGTTCGTGAATCGATTCTATTCTGGCGTCGTTTCGCTGCCTGAAATCATCCGCGCTTTCTTTGACAGACGAACCCGATCCCGCCTCCATTTCCATCCTTCGTTCTGTTAGTTCGAGTAACCGGGACAACGACTCGAGCGATCTATCTGGCTCGACACTGCTTGCCTGGTCCGCCTTGGTTTTGCGATCAGAACTTGATGTTTCCGCCTGGTCCAGGTCTTGGTCGAGCGTTTCGACAACTTGCGGTGCCTGGTCGTCTTCTGTGGTTGGGGGTTGTCGCGATGCGGATTGACCACCAGCCTTGGCACAGAGCAAGCAGACAATCAGAACGGCAACCGGTAATAGAATCGGTTGGATTCGACTTTTGAGTTGGATGGATGAAAGAGTCATGATTCGTTTTTTATCTCGTAGCCAGGCAAGCGGCGATGAAACGTCACGTCCGTCAAAGGACTTCTGGCAGGATGCCTGCAAAGCAAAGTGCGGCCGAATGATGTTCGCCCTGTTTTTGAAATGCGTTGCCAAGAACAATCAGGGTCGTTCGTTTTTGTTCGTCCGTGAGGTCGGCTGACCAAAGTGTTTTGCAATACGCGATGCACTTGTCAATCTGGCCAGTATCGGCGTACAGCTTGATAAGACGCTCCAGCGACAGCGTACGCCAGCGGTCGTTGTTTTGAGTCAACAGCTGATAGGTCTTGATCGCGTCGTCTGGATTTCCTGATCGTTCTTGCAGTTGCCCCAGTTCGAACGTCAATTGAGGTTGCCACTGGCCCACATCCGGCCGTGCCAATGACAACAACATTTTCTCCAGTGCTTTGTCTTCAAAACCCAGTTCCTGGTACGCTCGGGCGGCAACGTAGCAATCTGAAAATGATTCGAACGATGCGTCGTCGAGCATGGCAATCGAACTCATCAGACGATTTCTTGCGGTTTTGATCCTTCGCTGGTCGTTGACCCCTCGAAAGCGGGCGTAAGATCCAAGCAGAGACGCAACCACGCGTTGCCTGGCGGCAAGGTTGTTCTTGCTGTCGATTTTCAAGAAGGCATCACGAGATCGAAACAACGCGTCATTGGCAGCGAAAGGATTGTTGGCCATCAAGTAAGCACGGGCGAGGTTCAGCACCGCCCAACGAGTCTGTCGAGGATCCACTGAGGTTGCAATCGCACGTCGTGCCGCCGTTACGGTGCTGTCGGTGTCAAGCGTTTTCAACAAGCTGGACGATAGCAGGCAGTAACCGCAGGCTTCCAGATTCGCATTGACGGTTTGGTCGATCGCCATGAACAACAGCTTGCGAGCGTCAGCGTCGTTGTTCAGTAGCCGTTGCAGTTTCGCCTGATTGAAAAACAGTTTTGCCAGCATTTCGTCTTTGGGCAGTGCCAATTCCAGCTCCTGATAACGGTTGGCGGCCGCATCGTATTGTTTCTGAATCAGATTCAGGTTTCCTCGTGCGAGCAACGCTGCATGTCGCATTTCGCTTGATTGGAAGTCAATCTCGAAACTGCGTAGCGATCGATCAGCGACGGCAAAACGGAACGCTCGCAGCGCTGCAAGGCTTTCCGTTGAAGCAGAAACCTCCTTGATGGTCATGACTTGAATGTCAGAACCGGATTGAAACCAGACAAGGTCGAACGGAAGAAATAATGCGTCAAAGATCACGCTGAGCGAAGTGCCATTGAGCTGAATCGTCCGAGATCGATGCTCAATGGAAGCGGCTGCCGCAGGACTGACACTCAGATTGACGCCGGCATCACGAGAGATGACTGCGGCGAGTGAACTGACCGGCTGGAGATTCGCCGAAACCGACAACGAAATCAGATCCGCCGAATCGGCTGGGCGCTGGAGAATATTGACGAGAACTGTGTTCGAGCCTTTTCGTGTTTTCGTGGCTGTTTCACAAGGTTGATCCAGCACGTCAAGGAAAAGTTCAGAAGAGATGGGTGACTCGTCAAAAACCACCTCGTGAGGCAAGGTCAAGTCTTGATCTTCAAGGGGCGAAATGGACTGGTCATTCGATGTCGATCGTAGTGCGCCGTCGATAAGCAAGCGTGCGTAGACAAAACTCAGCCACGATCGTGACTCATCAGGAACATCTTCGTACTCATTCAGTTTGAGCATCTGCTCAGCAACCAATTCGAACGCCTCATTGCGATAGCCACCGTTCTGCAGGCTTCGGGCGTAGCCAACCGTGGCCAGCAGTTGGTGATTGCGATTGCTGGACGTTGTGATGGATCGAAAGTACTTTTTGCCTGCTCTCGCGTGCTTGCCCATCAGCTCGTAGCAGAAGGCTTCGCGGAGAAGAACGGATGATTCATCGGGAGACAGTGCCATCGCCGCGTCATGGTAATGTTCCATGGCCCGCTCAAAGTTGCCAGCAATCAAGTAGCGATCGCCCAGCTGAGTTGCGGACTGGGTGAACTGAGTATCCTCGGCACTGGGCTCGTCCGACAGGCTGGTTGAGAAGGGTTGGGCAGGCTGGTTGTCGATTGCCAAAGCATTGACATCCTCGCTGACGTCTTCCGAGCCGGACAGGTTCAACCAGACCATTCCGGCGATCACCCCGAATGCGAACAGGGTGGACAACATCCATGTTTCGACTCGTAACATGCCAACCCGATAATCGTTACAACCGACAAAGTTCCACTCAGATTGTTCATCGGCCTTAGATAAAAACGACGGTCAGCGGTTCCTGGTCAAAGCCGGGCAATCGGCGGTGTGCCGCACGGATTCGTGGGCTTCGCCCCGGGTTTTTCCGGCCCAATCGATGCAGAAGAAGACTTTTATCAAGCAGATACCAGCAGATTGGGTGACAGGATTCTGGCAAAACCGCAAAAAACGAGTTTCGCAATAGCAAGTTGCTTGACGGTGCATCGATAACGTTGGTGTCGCAAGAAACCAGGAGGAGTAAACCATGCAAATCAACAGTCATGGGAAACACATCAAGGCCACACCACCCCAGCCCAAAGTCAAAGGCACAAATGCCGGCGACGGAGCGGTTGCTGGCGGCGAAGTGGAGCAGGTCAAGCCCCAACGTTTGTTGGAGCGTCTGCAAGGCGACGCAAAAGTTCGTGAACAACTATTGGTCGAAGTGAAGGCGAAAATCGCAGCAGGCGAGTATGCAACTCGCGAGGCTGCGGTCGAAACCGCTCAACAAATCATCGAGCCTAACTAGTCGTGACGAAAATTATTGACCGGATGGATCCAGTCAATTTGTCGTAAGGATGCAACAGTTCTAGCTTATCACGTTTTTCCAGAACCTAGGAGATCCTTACCATGTCATTGGGACTAGCCAACAACGTCAGTGCGTTGAACGCACAGAATAACCTCATCCGTTCAACGTCCAAGTTGAACACCTCCATCGAACGATTGTCGTCCGGCTTCAAAATCAACCGTGGTGCAGATGGCCCTGCCGCTTTGGTGATTTCGGAGAAGCAACGTGCTCAGATTTCCGGCTTGCGAGCCGCGATTGATAACACAGAAAAAGCGGTATCGGTTGTACAAACTGCCGAGGGTGCTTTGAACGAGATCAACAGTCTGTTGGTCAAGGCACGAAGTCTGGCGATTGATTCGGCAAACTCGGGTGTCAACGACGAAGATGCCCTCGCCGCCAACCAGGCAGAAATTACCAATGCGTTGGATACGATCAACCGAATTGCCAACAACACTCAGTTCGGTGAGAAGAAATTGCTCGATGGAACGTCAGGAATCAGCGGAACTGCTTCAGATGCAGACGTAACGTTCCTGAAAGCCAATTCGAACACGTCGCCGGGCACTTATGCGATTTCGGTTACGCAAGAAGCTGAAGCAGCTTCCACCAGTGCGGGAACAGCACAAACTGCTGCACTGGCAAATGCTGAGGTTCTGACGATCAACGGTACCAACATCACGTTGAACGCGGGACTGACTCAAGATCAGGTCGTTGATCGTATTAACGAATTCACGGACCAAACAGGTGTTATCGCGGAAGATGATCCTTCTGATGCAGACACCACTCGATTGCGAACATCTCAGTTTGGTGATGACGCATCGATTGATGTCGTTTCTAACACGGCAGCCGCTGCAGATTCATCCGGTTTTGGAACGTCAACGACCAGCGTTACGGGAACCGACGTTGCTGGTACCATCGGGGGTAACGCTGCACAAGGGAACGGTCGAGTATTGACTGGCACCGCAGGATTATCTGAGGGTGTCCAGGTTCAGATCGGAGTTGATCCCGGAGATGCGACTTCATCCGTCGGTGGTACGGGTAACGAGGCCCAAGGTGACGTCACGGTCACTAGTAACGCACTGGTGTTCCAAATTGGTGCCAACCAAGGCCAGACGGTTCAGATTGCAATTGACTCCGTTGCAGCAACTGGCTTGGGAACGGGTGTTACCGGCAACAGCTTCAGCAGCTTGAACGATATCAACGTCACTTCCGCTGCCAATGCCCAGGACACCCTTGGGATTATCGATGCAGCGATTGACGAAATCTCAAATCTGCGAGGCACGTTGGGTGCGTTCCAGGGTAACACGCTGGAGTCAACCGCCAACAACCTGCGAACCACTTTGGAAAACACCGTCAATGCAGAGTCCGTCATTCGTGACACTGACTTCGCCGAGGAAATTTCCAACTTTACAAACAGCCAGGTACTGGTCCAGGCTGGAACATCCGTCTTGTCGAGTGCGAACCAGTCTTCTCAGTTGATCCTGTCACTGCTTGGATAATCTGATCAGACCCTTGTCTATGTTCGCGAATCCGATCGGCGGAAGAGGCTTGAACAACCTCTTCCGCCATTTTTTGGGTTGGCACTGCGGTAAAAATCTGGCGTATGGCAATTTGTTCAAATCACGCTTTTTTCAGACACGTTTCGATTCCGCATTCATCGAATCGAAAAGGTAATTCAGGAGTTCACTCACCATGTCTTTTTCAATTGACGGATTGGTCAGTGGCCTGGACACAACATCGATTATCGATGGATTGGTATCGTTGCAAGCGTCTCAGGTCGATCGACTGAACGGCAGGAAGAACGAAATCATCACCCAGCAGACGGCCTTCAAGGGGATTGAAGCGAGGTTGCTGAATTTTCGCAGCTCTCTTTCAAAGCTGAATCGATCCTCCGGTTCTGTGTTCGACGGAAATATCGGCACATCCAGCAACGAAGACGTGCTGACCGTCAACGCCGGAGACAACGCTGCCGAGGGCACGTACTCAGTCAGAGTGACATCCCTCGCAAAGGCACAACAGCTCGGTTCTCAGGGGATCAGCGGTTCCGCCGCGACCATCTCTCAGGGTACGATTTCGTTTCAGGTTGGAGCCCGGGAAGCGACCGAGATCACGATTGACTCGTCGAATAACAGCGTTGAAGGCCTGGTCGACGCGATCAATTCCCAGTCCGATGACGTGTCCGCCTCGATCGTTCGCGATCAGGCGAATAACACAAATCGTATTCTGCTGACGTCGCGATATACGGGCGAGGCAAACGAAATCAACATCACCAACAATCTCGCTGCCACCTCAGGGAGCGAAGTTCGACCTGATTTTTCGGGACTGGCCGTTCAAGAAGCCGCCAATGCGACCGTACAACTGGGGTCCGGCCCGGGAGCAATCGTCGCCGAATACGACTCGAATACCGTGGAGGGGTTAATCGAAGACGTCACTTTGAACCTGAGCTCCGTGGATGTCGACAATGACGTGACGATCAATGTTCGAGCAGACGACGAAGAACCACCATTCGCCATTCAAGAGTTTTTCGAGTCATACAACGAACTGGTCGATTTCATTGACCAACAGACAGCGTTCGACTCGGTCACCGGCGAGGCAAGTCCGCTGATCGGGAACCGAAGCGTAAACGATCTGAAGAATCGACTTGGTGCACTTGTGACCGATGTGGTTCCCGGGCTCGACGGCAGCCTGAACCGGCTGTCGCAAATCGGGTTGGAAATCGACAACGGAGGGAAACTGACGTTCGACTCGAACCAGTTGGACAAGGTGCTCAACGGTGAAGTGGAAGGCGTCGACCGAAGTGATCTGAAACGACTGTTCGGGTTAGGCGGAACCAGCGACAGCTCGGGGATCGAGTTCATTCTTGGTAGCGCTCGTACCAACGTGTCAGCAGGCGCGATCGAAGTCGACATTTCGCAGGCCGCCGAGCAGGGATCTGTAACGGCAACCAGCATCGCGGGAACGACCATTGCCGATGCACTCAATGGAACCGTCACGATTGATGACGCAAGCAATGAATTGACGTTCACGGTGGACGGACAAGCCACCGAAACGCTCACGCTGACAAACGGCACCTACACTTATCAGGAAATCGCTGACGAACTTCAATCCGTCCTTGGCGGATCGTCTTTGTCCGCTGCTCAAAACGTTTCCGTTTCGATCGACGGAGGCAAGCTCAGCCTTACGTCCGCCAGCTACGGCTCGAACTCGACGCTGGCGGCCTTCGCGGGCTCGGCTGCTGCTGCCCTTGGGTTCACTGGTTCCGAGTCGGGAAGAGGAATTGATGTCGTTGGAAACTTTATCGTCGACGGCGTTGTGGAACCTGCAACTGGCACCGGTCGCGTCCTGATTGGCGATTCAGAAAACGAGAACACGGCCGACCTGCAATTGAAAATCACTCTCGGTGCGTCCGATGTCACTGGTGGCACCGAAGGTTCGATCACGCTCAGTCGTGGCATTACGTCTCGAATGGATCAGTACTTTGCCGATCTGCTGGACACCGAATCGGGAACACTGAAGACCGCTTCGGAAGACTTTGAGCTTCGAATCGAGTCACTGGACGCATCCATCGAACGCGTCAATGCAATCAGCGAAGCGAAAACCCAGTTTCTGATCGAACAATTCGCCGCTTTGGAAAGAGTGCTTGGCGAGCTTCAAGGCACCAGCAGTTTTCTTAGCGCTCAGCTGGCTTCCCTCTAAAGCAATTATCGATCAGTACGATTCTGACCGGATGACGTAATTCAAATGACACAAAATTCGGCTCGATTTTTTTGAAACCTCCCAACGCTCCCCGACTACCATGAATGCATATAAAAAATACTCCATTGAAAATCAAATCTCGGGTTGGACTCGGATGGACATGCTGTTGGCCCTTTACGATCGCACGATCAGTGAAATTGCTGCCGCCGAAAGTGCCAGTCAACAGGGCGATAGTGACAAGTTAGCCATCAAGCTACTCGAAGCCAATCGTCTGCTGCTTGCCTTGCACAGCGGCCTGAATACGGACGAGTATCCACTAGCCGTCGATATTGCCCGGCTTCTGAATTTTGTCGCTTTCCGGTTAGAGCAACGCAACTTTGCTGAAGCGATTCACTTCCTTGAGAAGTTGAAATCCAGCTACGCGCAGATTCGCGACGAAGCGAATGCCATGGAGAAGCAGGGCAAGTTTGTCAGCCTTGATGCTCCGACGGGCCTGAATACGGTTGCCTGATCGAAATTTTCTCGTTCCGGCGTCGGTTGATCTGGCCGAATTTCGCTGAATCGTGGCACCGAACCACTAGCCCGGATATTTCATCTGAGATGTAGCCCGAAACACGCAAACCATTGCCCTGCCGGAACTTCGGTCTCGGATTTGTTGCCGTCGAGAACGAC